>CASFQR010000016.1 GCA_949297275.1 uncultured bacterium
CACGGTTGTCAGTCCACATATGACCCTTGAGGGTCTGTGGAGTAATAGCCCTTATAGGGTCTAGTCAGTACAACGTATTTTATGCGTTGGTACTATTTTATAAACCAATCTTTTATGCTATCATTTTGAATATGAAATACAATCAAATGGAAGCGTTAGATTTCCGCTATTTACTCCTAGAATATTATAAAAAACTTCATCTAAAAGAAGATGAAGTAATGATTATTTTAATGATTGATTTATTGCTTGGACAAAAGAATAAATTAATTACGGCTGAATTATTATCTTTAAAGATGAATTTAGCCCCAGATTATATCGATAAATGTCTCGTTAAACTTGTTAATGAAGGCCTTCTTAATTTCGATACAAAAAAAGGCATGAAGTTTTCTTTAAAACCCTTACGAGAAAAATTATTCAATTTATTTGAAGAGGCCTTTAAAAAAGAAAAGATTTTAGACGATGATAAAAATAAAAGTGCATATCTACAAAACATCTATGCGGTTTTTGAAAAAGAATTAAAAAGGCCACTTTCACCTGTTGAATTTTCTTTGATTCAAGATTGGATTGATAGTGGTTATAGTGATGAAGATATTTTAAATGCTATCAAAGATTTAAGAATGAAAAACAAACGCCTATCAATTAAGGCGGTTGATAAAGTTTTATTATCTTATAAAGCACGCGAAGATATCGATAAAACTGGTTATACCAGCGTTAGTGATAATTGGGATAAAAATTTAGAAGAAACTTTAGAAATCGCTAAAGTTAAATGGATTGATGATTGATAAATATAATCTTATTAATTATTTAAATGAATTATTTCCTCATGCTCATTGTTCATTAATTTACCAAAAAGATTATGAGCTTTTAATTGCAACAATGTTAAGCGCTCAAACGACCGATAATGCCGTTAATCGTGTGGCCAATATCTTGTTTTCTAAATACCAATCTTTAAACGCATTAGCTAACGCTTCCTATGAAGAAATCTATCAAATAATTAAATCTTTAGGGTTAGCCAGTACAAAAACTCGTAACATTATTCTTATAGCAAATCAGCTACTTGCTGATGGCTATAATTATGTACCAAATGATGCATCTTATTTATTAACATTACCTGGAGTAGGGAATAAAACTAAAAATGTAGTTTTAGCTGAGTTATATGAGGCAAAACTTTTAGCGGTCGACACTCATGTTAATCGCATTGCTCATCGGCTAGGCCTAGTCAATAAAAATGATGATATCATTATCACCGAAAAGAAATTAGTCAAATATTTTTTAAATGAAAATTTAAAATTAATTAATCACCAATTAATTGAATTTGGTCGGGCGATCTGTAAGGGGCAAAAGCCGAGTTGTAATCTTTGTAAATTAAAGGACTTTTGCAAATATTATCTACGCAAAACCTAAATATTTTTATTAAAATACACCTCATCAACCGCATCTAAATATAAAAGCGCTGGGCGATAAGATCTTTTAATTTCTAAACCATTTTTAACGATATCTAAATAAGGTATCGATTTTCTTTTATTCGCGTTAATAAAATCGATTATATATTGAGCGTCAACTAAAAATGCTTGTTGTTGCATTTCAAATTCGATAACGAAAAAAGCAATGCCGCCATGATGAATAACACCTTTTAAATGTTTGATTTGATGTGGGGTGATATTGTTTAAAGGAAATGATGTTTTTAGATGCGTCGATTTAGCCTCAAAATCAATATATTTTCCTTTATAGATTCCGTTATAATCGGTTGTTGATTGCTTTTCAAAATATGCTTCTTTGATTAAAGCACCATGCGAATAATCAACTTTGACAACATTAATTGGCGTTGGCCTTTTTAAAATTAACGCCCGATTAATTTCGGCGTAATAATCATTTGACTGATTGATGCTATCTTCAAGATTCATCCCGCGGTTAGCCGCACTATTACGCGAAACGAGGCGTTGCCTTTTTCCTTTATAGGGTTCCTTTTTAATGCCACCAGGATAATTAATCATTTAATAGCCTCATAAATATATTTATCATACATTGAAGGAGTGACCGTCTTACCTTCGCTTAAATCTTTAATCACACTTAAAAGCGGCAAAGGTAAATGTTTATTTTGTTTTAAAGTCTGTTTATATCTTAAAAAGACGATATCTTTTTCTTTTAAGAAAGCTTGGAAAATCATTATCAAATTATAGGTATCTGCTAGAGCATTATGCTTTTCACCTTTAAATTCGATATTAAATACTTTTAATAAGTTTGAAACGGATAAAATATTATTATTTTCATCGCGAACATATTTGGCCGCGAATTCTTCAAAATTTAAATAATGTGCAAGGATGATTTTGGCTAACTCATTATTCGCATCCATATTATATTGTAAGGATTGCGATATAATGCGTAAATCGTGGTTACCGTAAGTGATGAATAATGTTTTATTAATATTCAAACCTAAATATTTTTTTAAGCCATCCATTGCCTTACGAAATGGCACGCCGGATTTTTTTAACATATCATCTGTGATGTTTGTTAATTTTGTCACAACTGGCCCAATTTTATTTTTTGATTTTACTAAGGTGTAATATTGCTTTTTAGCAATTTTTAATTGATTTTTCTTATTGCAGGTTACTACAATCGCTCCAATTGCAATCATTTCATGAGAAAATTGCGTGCCTTCTAAATCAAGGAAGCAAAGGCACTTATAATTTTTAATAATATTTGTTAACTCTTTCATACGGAATTATTATAACGATTTTTTTCAAAATGTAATTGCCTTATTCTTAAATTAAGAATATCGCTTGATAAAAAGTTTATGCAATTTTTAATTTATTGAATATAATTAAGGGGGACTAATTATGGCAGAAAAAATTAATTATTCTTCATCATCCCTTCTCGATATCGTCTTTGAAAAAGATGTGAAAGGGTACAATGCTTATCAAGTTGATAGTCTACTAGATGAAGTAATTGTTGATTATGCCTATTATGAAAAGTTCCGCTTAGAAGCTGTTGCTTATATTCGCGATTTAGAAACTTTAGTAACTGATTTAAAAGAAAAGAACAAGAAACTTGAAATCGAAAATTCTCAATATAAGAAACGCTTCGAGGGTCTAGATGATTTTTCCTCGCCAATCAATAAATCAAACATTGATTTGTTAAAGCGAATTAAAGAATTAGAAAGTGCTTTATATCGGCACGGAATTGACCCTACTAAAATTAAATAACCTCCGACCCAGGCGATTACTGGTTATTACTAGAGGAAAGTCCATGCTCGCATAGGCTGCGATGCCTATAGTGATTGCGCTAATGGAAAAAATAACATTAGGTATGTGGGAGCACATAACGGCGAGAGAAATCTAAGGCATTAGCTATGATGTATCTCATAAAGTGCCATAGAGACGAGCTTATTAGAAATGATAAGGTGGAACGCGGTAAACCCCGCAAGCGAGAAACCCAAATTTGGTAGGGGAAGTTACCTAGAGAAATGAATCGAAGGTAGCATGCATTGCATAGATAAATTATCGCCCTTTGACAAAACATGGCTTATCGGGTCGGAACTCAGGAGGAAAAATGAATTTACCAACTAAAATCACATTTACGCGCATTGTTCTAATTATTTTGATGATAATAACTCTATTTGTTTTAGGATGTATTCCTGATTTAGTGATTCCTAATGTTGGTTCCTCAAAGATTAATTGCCTCTATTTAGCCCTTTGTATTGTCTTTATTATCGGGGCTTTAAGTGATTTTGTCGATGGTTATATAGCCCGCAAATACAATATGGTAACCGATTTAGGAAAATTCCTTGATCCAATCGCGGATAAATTATTAGTTAATTCTATTTTTATTTTTTTGTGCATTGAACCTTCCTTTGCTCCTGATCAGGAAGTTTTAAATTTAATGTTTATTTTTGTCATCATTATGATTGCTCGCGATTTAGTAGTTGATGCTTTAAGATTAATTGCCGTTCAAAAACAAGTAGTGATTGCTGCAAATATTTTTGGTAAAGCCAAAACGGTCGCTCAAATGGTTACGATACCTTTCTTGCTTCTAAATGATTGGCCATTTTCTTATTTTGATGCTTCTTGGCCTGAACCCTTGAAAATCTCGAATATATTAATGTATATCACTACAATTTTGTCGCTACTTAGTGGTATCATATATTTATATAAGAATTGGGGAGTTTTAAAGGAGAAAAAACAATGAAATCACGAGTTAATGATCTTGTTAATTTATTAAAGGAAAAGAAATTAACAATTGGCAGTGTTGAATCGATGACTGGCGGAATGTTTGCTAGTGAAATTACTTCCATCAGTGGGGCTAGTCAAGTTTTTAAAGGCTCAATTGTTGCCTATTCACCTCTTGTTAAAGAAAATGTTTGTCAAGTAAAAAAAGAGACAATTGAGAAAAATGGCGTTGTTTCATATGAAGTCGCTTCCGAAATGGCGTATCGTGGCCGCGAAATTCTCGATGTTGATTTTTGCATTGCGGTGACAGGTAATGCTGGTCCTTCTAGCGATGCAGATAATAAACCAGTTGGGATGATTTTTATTTCAATTATGGGTAAGGATTATACCTGGGGTTTGCCACTTAATTTAAAAGGTGAACGCAATAAAATTCGTCAAGAAACAACTTATGTCATGATTGAATTTTTAATTAAAACAATTGAATCTTTATATTAATTCGGACAATTTAATAAATTTTTTACTATATAAATAGTGGAGGTTATTTTAATGAGCAAAATAGAAGATTCTAATCGCCTAGACGCTTTAAATGAAGCGCTTAGGAATATTGAAAAAACATATGGCAAAGGTTCTGTAATGAAACTTGGTGAAAGACCATATGTTGATGTGGATGTTATTCCATCGGGCTCCCTTCTTGTTGATAATATTTTAGGAGTTGGTGGTTATCCCAAAGGACGCATTATTGAAATTTATGGTCCGGAAAGTAGTGGCAAAACTACACTAGCCTTACACGCGATTAGCGAATGTCAAAAAATAGGTGGCAGAGCCGCTTTTGTTGATGCAGAACATTCCATTGACCCTTTATACGCTAAAAATTTAGGTGTGAATATCGATGAACTAATTTTGTCGCAACCTGATAGCGGCGAACAAGCCCTAGAAATTGTTGCGATGTTAGCAAATAGCGGAGCCATTGATTTAATCATTGTTGATAGCGTTGCCGCTTTAGTGCCCCAAAGTGAAATTGATGGTACAATGAGTGATAATCAAGTTGGTGTTCAAGCTAGAATGATGTCAAAGGCAATGCGTAAATTAGCCGGTATTTTAAATAATAACTCTTGTACCGTTATTTTTATCAATCAGCTACGCGAAAAAGTCGGAGTTATTTATGGTAATCCTGAAACCACTACCGGTGGTCGCGCTTTAAAGTTTTACGCTTCAGTTCGTCTAGATATTCGCCGTAGTGAAGCAATTAAAGATGGTTCAAATATTATAGGTAACACTGTTAATGTGAAGGTTGTAAAAAATAAAGTTGCCCCGCCATTTAAGGCTTGTCATGTTGATATTATTTATGGCAAGGGCATTTCTAAAGTTTCTGAGGTTTTAGATTTAGCAACCGAATATGGCTATATCAAAAAAAGCGGTTCGTGGTACGAATATGATGGTAATCGCATTGGTCAGGGTCGCGAAAAAGCCAAAGAATTTATCGAAAATAATCCCGATATTTTTACAAATTTAGTAGAACTTATTAAAACTGGCGAAAAAAAATAATTTAAAAAATATCTTGATTTTGCATACTTTTTTGGCGAAATTAGGATATTTTTTTCTTATTCATCTTTTTAAAATTTTGCTAATAAAAAATATATTTAATTATTAGATTATTTTAGATAAAATAATAATGTATCTTTAGAGATACTTAAAGTCATAGATTTATCTTTATAATCTAAACCTTTAAATAGAATTGATATATATGGTTCGTAATCTGTTTTGGTATTAATAATTAAACTAAGAAACGATTTTTTCTATGACTTTTAATTAACATAAATTGGAGGTTATTTTTATGATAATGGAATGGTATCACTATTTAATGATTGTTGTTAGCATTATCCTAGCGGCTGTCATCACTTGGATTATTATTTATTGCATTCCGATTTTTAAGAAAAAGATTGCTAAAAAAGAAGCTGAAAAAATTCTTAAAAACGCTGAACTAAGAGCTGAGCAAATTAAAAAGAATGCGCAGCTAGACGCTAAGCAAGCCGCTTTTGAATTAAAGCAAGAAGCTGAAAAGGAAATTAAAGAACGCAAGGCTGAATATCAACAAATGGAAAATAAGCTCTTGCAAAGAGAAAATAATATTGATCGACGCGACGCCCAATTATTACAAAAAGAAAACGCCATTGAAGAAAAAAATGAAACATTAAATCGTCGCTTAAAAGAATGCGATAAAAGAGAAAATGTTCTTCAACAAAAAATCGATTCAATTATTATTGAACTCGAAAAAGTCGCTCAGCTATCTGTCAATGAAGCACGCGATGTTATTTTTGAACGCGTTGAAAGTAAAATGTCACAAGAAATTACTGCCTATATTAAAAATAAGGAAGATGAAGCTAAGGCTGAAGTTGAAGCTAAAGCTAATGAAATTTTATCTTTAGCCATTAATCGCTTTTCGCAAGATGCCGTTAGCGAACACACAATCTCGGTCGTCGCTCTGCCTAATGATGAAATGAAAGGCCGAATTATTGGTCGCGAAGGTCGCAATATTCGTTCCTTAGAACAAATTCTTGGGGTTGATTTAATAATTGATGATACGCCAGAAGTAATTACTGTTTCTTGCTTTAATCCGATTCGCCGTGAAATCGCGCGTCAATCACTTGAATTATTAATTAAAGATGGTCGCATCCAACCAGGACGCATTGAAGAAGTAGTAAATAAAGTCAAAGCCGATATTGATTCTACTATTCAAAAAGCTGGTGAAGAAGCTGCTTTTAAATTAGGTTTACCTAAAATTAATAAAGAATTACTTAAATATGTTGGTCGTTTAAAATTTAGAACAAGTTATGGTCAAAATGCTTATGATCATTCTATGGAAGTAGCGTATTTAGCTGGTATTATGGCGGCTGAGTTAGGTCTAGATCAAAATTTAGCTCGTCGCGCGGGTTTATTGCATGATATTGGTAAAGCGGTGGACTTTGAACAAGAGGGCAGCCATGTTGAACTTGGTTCGCGTTTAGCTAAAAAATATGGTGAACCTGAAGTTGTTATTAATGCAATTGAATCGCATCATGGTGATGTTGAACCTAAATTTATTATTTCTAATTTAGTCGGTGCTGCTGATACATTAAGTGCTGCTAGACCAGGCGCCCGTTCTGAATTACTAGAAAACTATATTAAACGTATCGAGAAATTAGAAGAAATTTGCAATTCTTATGATGGCGTTTATCAAAGTTATGCTATTCAATCAGGACGCGAAGTTCGCGTTATGGTTATGCCAGATAAAATTGATGATTTAACAGCCTTTAAGATGGCGCGAGACATTAAAGAAAGAATTGAAGATGAAATGACTTATCCTGGTCAAATTAAAGTCTCGGTTATTCGTGAATACCGCGCGATAGAAACAGCTAAATAATGATAAAAATAATTTTCCTTGGAGATATTGTTGGCAAAATCGGTCGCGAAGTTGTTAAAAAATATACTCCCTTATTAAAAGAAAAATATCACGCTGATTTAATTATCGCTAATGCGGAAAATACCACGCATGGTAAGGGTCTATCTAAAGATCATTACGATGAATTAATCGCTTGCGGCATTGATATTTTAACGTTAGGTAATCATTATAATTCTAAACGAGAAATATATGATTATATTAACGAAGCTCCTTTTTTAGTACGTCCATTAAATCTCATTGATAACATCGGTGGCAACAAATTTGTTATTAAAGAAATTAACAACATTAAAGTTCGTGTTTTTAATATTATTGGCACAGCTTTTATGAATGTTGATATTACTAATCCTTATTTATCTTTAAAGAATATTTTAGATGAAGATCAAGAGCAATATTTAAATATTGTTGATTATCACGCGGAAGCGACTTCTGAAAAAATCTGTTTTGGTTATGTCTATGATGGTAAAGTTGGAGCATTACTTGGGACACATACGCATGTTCAAACTAATGATGAACGGATTTTAGATCATGGCACTGCTTTTATGTGTGATGTTGGAATGAATGGTGAGTTTAATAGTGTTTTAGGCTTTAATCGCGAATCTGTCATCAATAAAACTATTTATGGCAATAATTCGCCATTTACTTTAAACAAGAATGGTTTGGGGCTTTTATCGGGTGTTTATTTAGAATTTGATGAAACAACTTTAAAATGTGTTAAGATAGAGAAAATCTCTCAAGTTGATTATGAACAATAATAGCAATTGCAATTTATTACCTTCTTATAAAGAAGAATTAAAAAGAGGTCGACAAGTTAATGTCATTTATGATGATATTATTATTCCTAAATCTTTAACGCATTTTCCTTACAAAAAAACATTTTACATTGAAACATTAGGCTGCCAGGCTAATTATCGCGATGAAGAAATAATTTCAGGCTTATTAACTAAAGCTGGCTTTATGCGATTAGATGATTATCAAAAAGCGCAAATTTTAATTATAAATACCTGCGCAGTTAGAGAAAACGCTGAACAAAAAGTTAAAGGACATCTGGGTACATTTAAAGCCTTGAAGCAGAAAAACAAAAATTTAATCATTTGCTTATGCGGATGCATGGTGATGCAAGAAGAAAGTGTTAGAGAAATTCAAAATAAATATCCTTATGTTTCAATCATTTTCGGTACACATAATGTCACTAATATTTTAAATATCTTAGATAATTATCTAACCTCTTTGCAAATGATAATTGATGTGCCTTCTTTTAGTGAAAATATCGTTGAAAAGTTACCTGATTATCGCAATAACAATTTCCAAGCTTTTGTTAATATAACTTACGGTTGCAATAATTTCTGTACTTATTGTGTTGTGCCTTTTACTCGTGGTCAAGAAAGAAGTCGTTTGGAAAAAGACATTTTAAGAGAATGTCAATTCTTAGTGAATAATGGCTATAAAGAAATTACTTTACTAGGGCAAAATGTCAATTCTTATGGCGGTGATTTAAATGATGGATCAAATTTCGCACATCTATTAGAAGCAGTGGCGAAATTAAAAATTCCACGCCTAAGATTTTTAACATCATATCCATCAATGTTTAACGATGACTTAATCGATGTTATTGCTAAATATGATAATATTGTCAAATATATTCATTTACCAGTCCAAGCTGGCAGCAACAAAATTTTAAAAGAAATGAACCGCCATTATACGCGAGAATTTTATCTTGATTTAGTAAAACGCCTTCGTAAAAAAATTCCTAATATTCATTTATCGACCGATATTATTGTTGGCTTTCCAAATGAAACTTATGAAGAATTTTTAGAAACTTTATCACTTGTTAAAGAAGTAAATTTTTCTTCGGCTTTTACTTTTATTTATTCACCAAGAAAACACACTTACGCTTCTACAATTGAAGATAATGTTACTTATGAAGAAAAAGTTCGCCGCTTTAAAATGTTAAAGGAAACTTTAGAAGCAAACATTATTGCCTATACTGATAAGATGATTGGTAAAATTTATCCTGTCTTAGTTGAAGGTTTTAGTGAACGCGATAAAACTATGCTTTCAGGTCATACTGAGGATAATGTCTTAGTGCACTTTCAAGGCGATGAAACTTTGATTGGTCAAATCGTAAATGTCAAAATTAATGTCTCACATGTTTATTCATTAATAGGAGAATTAATTAATGGATGAAAAAGTTGAGATTGCATTAAAGAAAGTTAAAGAGCAATTATTTAACGAACCAGAAGTTAAAGAATATTTTGATCTAAAAGCGCAAATAAAGGCTAATGAAGAATTAATAAATTTAGATAAAAATATTAAGGATTTGCAGCGAGAATTATGTAAAAACCCCACAAATTCAGAATTAACTAAGAAATATCAAGAAGCATCAAAACTTTATAATTCTCATCCGTTAATTATTAATTTTAATCGGGTAAGGGAAGAAGTTAATGATTTATTAAGAATGATTAAAGAAATATTAGAAGAATGAAAATTTTTGTTATTTTAGGACCGACTGCTACTAATAAAAGCGCGACCGCATATCAACTCGCTAAAAAAATTGATGCCGAAATTATCAATGGTGATGCTTTTCAAATTTATCGTGAATTAAATATTGGAGTAGCTAAACCCGATGCTTCCTATTTAATAGATGTACCTCATCATCTTTATTCTTTTGTCTCAATTACTGAAGAATATTCTCCTTATCAATATCAAAAAGATTTAAGAAATTGTTTAGCGGATTTAGCTAAGAGAAATAAGAACGCAATTATTGTCGGAGGATCGCTTAATTATATTCGTTCAGGTTTATATGATTATGATTTCCAAGACGATGGAATTAATCAAGAATTAGTTAATATACTTGAATCTTTATCAAACGAGGAATTATTTGATAAATTAAAGGAAATTGATCCTTTAGAGGCCAAAAAAATCCATGTCAATAATCGAAAAAGATTAATTAGAGCTTTAACGATTTATTATAGTAGTGGCCTTCCTAAATCTTCTCTTCTTGCTAAACAAAAGCATCAACCAATTTATTCTTCGATTTATTTTTTTGCCCCGCTATTTGAGCGTGAAAAATTATATGAAAGATCAAATAAGCGCGTTGATAAGATGATTGAGGATGGCTTAGTCGAAGAAGCAAAATATCTCTACCAAAATTACCCATCTTCATTAAGAGCCTTTCAGGCTATTGGCTATAAAGAATTTTTTGCTATGTTTTCTAGTCAAGGGGATATGCAATTAACGATAAATTTAATTAAACAACACACTCGTAATTACATTAAAAGACAATATACTTATTTAAATCATCAATTTGCTGATTTACACTTTTATCAATCTGTTGAGGATATTTATAATTTTTATTTAGGGCTTAAAGATGAATGATTATCTAACTCGCATTAATGGTGTGATAAACGAAAAAGAATTAATGGCTTTGCAAAATAAAACCGTTTTGATTGCTGGCTTAGGCGGTGTGGGTGGTGCTGCTTTTATCTCTTTAGTGCGTAGTGGTGTTAAAAATTTCATTCTTATTGATTTTGATCAAGTCGAAATAACGAATTTAAATCGCCAAATTTTATATACCTCTAATGATTTAGGTCGTCAAAAAGTTGATGTCGCTAAAGAATATGCTTTAAAGATTTCTCAAGATCTTAATATTTTGACTTTAAATTATCGAATTAGCGACGATTTTGAAAAGCAAATATCTTCTTTTCATCTCGATTATCTTATTGATGCGATTGACGAATTGAACGCTAAATTAGTTATTGCTCGATATGCTTTTAAAAATAATATCCCTTTAATTATTAGTTTAGGAATGGGCTTAAGAAAAGATTCTACGCAGGTGATGATTAAAAACTTAAATCAAACTTTTAATGACCCACTTGCAAAAAAGCTTCGTAAATTATTTAAAGAAAATGATCTCGATATTTCTAAAATAGAAACTGTTTTTTCTAGTGAGACGCCTCTTCGTAAAGAAAAAGAATTTATTTCATCGATTATTTTTGTCCCTTTACGCGCGGGTTCGTTGATCGCTGAACGAGTATTTTATGAACTCATAAAAAGTAATTAATTATTTTATAGTTATCACTAATTAGTAGTTTTATAATTGTTTTAGTTTTGGAGGTTAAGTTTATGTTAAAGAAAATTTCTGATATTGCAACTATTGCTAATATTCCCCTTGAATATTTAGAACCATACGGCTTTTATAAAGGCAAAATCAATATGGATTTATTTAAAAAATTAGAAAATAAAAAAGATGGTAAATTAGTTTTAGTAACTGCCATTACTCCAACTAAAGCGGGCGAAGGTAAGACTACGACAAGCATTGCCCTGACTGAAGGTTTGGCCAAAATTGGTCAAAATGTGATGCTAACTTTGCGTGAACCTTCCCTTGGTCCAGTTTTTGGCATTAAAGGCGGAGCGACCGGTGGTGGATTAGCCTCCATCGAGCCAAAAGAAGAAATTAATTTACATTTTACTGGCGATATGCATGCTTTAACGACATCAATAAATTTAATATCTGCCATTATTGATAATCATATTTTTCGCGGGAATGAATTAAAGATTAATCCAGAAAAAATAGTTTGGAAACGCGCTTTAGATATGAATGATCGCGCTTTAAGAGACATTAAAGTAGGATTAGGAGAAGGAAATGGCACTCCGCGCGATGATCATTTTGTAATTACGGTTGCAAGCGAATTAATGGCGATTTTATGTCTTGCTAATGATGAAGAAGATTTCTTAAGAAGAATTAATAATATTATTGTTGCTTATACTTATGATAATCGCCCTGTTCGCCTTGAAGAACTAAGAATTTCTCATGCGATTATGAAATTGATGCGCGAAGCCCTTAAACCAAATTTAGTTCAAACCGTTGAAAATAATCCAGTGATTGTTCATGGCGGTCCCTTTGCCAATATTGCCCATGGCTGCAATTCGATTATTGCTTTAAAACTCGCCTTAAAATTGAGTGATATTGTTGTGACTGAAGCTGGCTTTGGGGCTGATTTAGGTGCAGAAAAATTCTTGGATATTTGTTTACCAACCGCACATAAAAAATGTGATGGAGCGGTTTTAGTGGCGACAATTCGCGCTTTAAAAATGCATGGCGGAGCGAAACTAGAAGATAGTGATAAATGCAATATCGATGCTTTGATTAAAGGCGCAGAGAATCTCCGCGTTCATGCTGAAAATTTAAAGAAATTTAAGATACCTTTTGTAATTGCAATTAATCATTTTACTTCTGACCATTTAGATGAGATAAAAGCTTTAGAAAAATGGTGTGAAGAATCTAATTATAAAGTTAGTTTTTTAGATGGTTTTTTAAAGGGTGGTGATGGTTCAATTGATTTAGCGAATAAAGTCGTTGATATGCTAAATAATGAAGAAAGCCATTATCAACCCCTTTATGACATAAATTTATCAATTAAAAATAAAATCGAAATTATCGCTAAAGAAATATATCGCGCGAAAGAAGTAGTGTATAGTGATATTGCTTTAAAACAAATCTCTGAATATGAACAAATGGGTTTTGCAAATACTCCAATTTGCATGGCTAAAACTCCGCAATCTTTATCGGATGACCCGTTAGTTTTAGGCGCGCCGAAAGATTTTACCTTAACAATCAGAGAAATTAATTTATCAGCAGGGGCGAATTTCTTAGTAGCCTTAACTGGTAAAATTTTAACAATGCCTGGCCTCCCTAAAGTTCCGGCAGCCGTTAAAATGGAAGATGAACCCTACTAATGAAAGATTTATCTTATAACTTAAATGATATAGTTGAATTAAAAAAACCCCATCCTTGTAAAGAACATTCAACATTATTTCAAATTGTGCGTTTAGGAGCTGATTTAAAAATTAAATGTTTGGGATGTGGAAATATTTTAATCATATCTCGCGATAATTTTAATTATCGTTTAAAACGCATCATTAAAAAAAATAACAATAATGCGGACTAAAAAATCTTTTCTTCACTATATAAATAGTGATGGATTTTTTGCGAATAAAAAATATTACAAAAAAATATAAAATTAATGGTGATGACTATGTTATATTAAATAATATCAATTATACTTTTCCATCACATGGTTTAGTTTTTATTTATGGTAAATCTGGCTCAGGTAAATCGACTTTATTAAACTTATTATTAGGGATTGATGAACCAAGTAGAGGTGAAATATGTTTTCGCAATCATTGTTTAAATAATTTCACTTTAGAAGAAAAATATTCTTATTATAAAAATAATATCTCCTTACTATTTCAGCATTATAATTTATTAGAGAATTTATCAGCTTTTGAAAATGTTAAATTAGGTTGCTTATTTGATGAAGAAAATATTGATGAAAACGCCAATAAATTATTTAATAAATTTAATTTAAATTATTTAAAAAGCAAGGAGGTAAAATATTTATCTGGTGGGGAAAAACAACGGATTGCTTTTTTAAGAGCAATTATTAAAAATCCTGATATCCTTTTAGCTGACGAACCAACGGGGGCAATCCCTAGACACACTGCGATTGATCTACTTGATTATTTAAAGGAATATTCAAAAGAAAAATTAGTCATTATTGTTTCACATAATCACGAACTTTTGAAAGAATACGCCGATATAATTCTTGAAATTAATAATGGAAATATTATTGAAGTTTTAAATAATATCGATTGCAAAAACCCAATAAAAACGATAAATAATCAGTATATAAAAACTAATTCTTTTAAAAGTTTAAAAAGTATTTTATTTACTAGAATTAAAGAAGATTGGATAAAAAATCTCCTTATTATTTTGAGTACATTTTTTTCCTATACTTTCTTAATTTTATCAGTAGGATTTATTAATGGTATCAATATTACAACCAACGAGGACACTAAGAAAACGCTCTTATATAACTTTGCAGAAATTAGTCAAGAAACTTATCAAAGTGTTGAAGCATCTAATTTATTGTTAACTAAACAAGTAAGGCCAAATAAAGAAATCTTAAATTCCTTTCTTCCTACTGGTGTAGAAATAAAAGAAAATCTATCTTATTTTATTAATCCTTTTAGCCGCGTCATTTGCCAAGAAGAAATAGTTGAGGATACATTAATTTATCCATATTATTTAGATAATCCTTTTTTAATTGAATATCAAAAAGCACATAACATAAAATTAGAAGGCAATTCGTTATTTATCAATGATATATTTTTGCAAAAACTCAATTTAAATCAAAACGAGATTATTGGAAAAAAGATTAATGTTTCTAATGATGTGGATGTTTTTAGTAAAGATTATGCTAATAATAAAACAATCAATGATTTAGCATCATTTAATCTAGAATTTATCGTGGCGGGTGTTATTGAAGAATTCGCATTTTTAAATTCACCAAAGATATATTATTCGTACGATTATTTATATGATTATTTATCGAATTGTTTTTTAGAAAATCATTCTGCTTATTTTAAAAGATCATATTCGTGTCTCGATTTACTTTTCAATTCGGATGATGCTAGTCAATTTAATATGTATTCTTATTGGTTAAATTTAAATAATATCTCCCCAGAAGAATTAAATACTATTATTGATGAGAACGATTTTAAAGACGGCAACCTGGCCTTAACAAGCGAATATTTGTCAATAAAAGAATCCTATTCCTCTTTAATGAATGTTTTTGCGAAAGCTTTCTTTATTTTTACTATTTTATCCTTTGTGCTTGTTAATATAATCATTGCCTTAACTGTGTTATCTTCCTTTTTATTAAAGAAAAAAGAAAATGCAATTTTATTAATTTTAGGGATTAGTTATCGAGACATTTTTCTTCTTTATTTCGTGCAAAATTTAATTTTAATTTTTCTTTCATTGTTGGTAAGTTTTATCTTTTTTAAACCAATTGAAATTTTACTTAATACAATTATTTTTCATTTTACCAAATTGAATAAGATGATTAATGTTCCGTTTTTTAGTTATTTTAATTTACCTTTATTTTTACCTGTTATTATGATTCTAGTTAATTTAATTGTTGTCTTCTTAAGTTTAATTCTAATTTTTTTGATCGCTAAAAGAATTTCATTAAAAGAGGAGCTAGTGGATGAATGATTGAATTAATTAATGTTTCTAAATCTTTTAATGAATATAGGATTTTAAATGAAATTAATTTATCTTTGCCTTCGCGCGGTTTGATTGCTTTACTAGGAGATTCTGGTTCAGGTAAATCGACTTTAATTAAAATAATTGCTGGATTATTAAAACAAGATAGCGGTAGTGTTCGCGTGAATGGCACGATTTTTGATAAGTTAAATGATGAACAATTAGCCAAATTTCGATTAGAAAACATCGGGGTTGTTTTTCAAAATTTTAATTTATTAAATTCGGATAATGTTTATAACAATATTTCTTTAGCCCTTGATTCTTTAAACGAAATTAAAAGTAAAGAAAAGAAAGCGCGCATTAAGCGCCTATTAAAAGAATTTAATTTAGTTAATTTCCAAAAAAGAATTGTAAATACCCTTTCAGGTGGTGAAAGACAAAGAGTCGCGATCGCGCGGGCAATTATCAACCAACCATTAATTTTGTTATGCGATGAACCTACTGGCTCTTTAGACCAAAAAATGTCTTTAGAAATTTATCATTTACTTAAGAAAATATCTAAAAAAACTTTAGTAGTAGTAGCGACTCATGACGTCGATAATGTCTTAAATATCGCTGATCAAATAATTAAAATTGAAGATGGCAATATAAAAATACAAGCAGCTAAACCAAACGATGTTATTTTAAGAAGTCGACGTAAAAGATTTAAAAAAAGTAAATTACCACTCTCTTTTATTTTTCGCCATATTCGCCAAAATTTTAAAAGTAAAAAATATCGAACTTTAATTACCAACTCAGTTTTAGCTATCTCGCTACTAGGAATAGGTTTAACGACAATTTTAACATCTAATTTGGCAAATAAGATGGAAGTGGTGTTTTCGAGTTTAGTTGATTCCAATCAAATTATTATGCAAAGAAAAAATAGCCCTAATGAATTAGGGGATGTTTATAGTGCTTCTAAAGATGAAGTTATGAAAGTCGAGAATAAGTATCAAAATTATATTGATTATATCGGTGTTACCTATCTAGTAAATTTTGAAAATTTCTTCAAAGACGCGAACGATTTTTCCTTGCGAGGAGGACCAATTAATTTTGAAATACCAAGCCTATCAGTACGTAAAATAAACGATTTTATTTTTTATGATAAAGATTCGGTTAACCGTTATTATCCTAGGCAAGAACTTAACTTAGCAAATGATGAAGTAGTCTTAGGGCTAACTTACGAAGAAATGTCTAATTTATGCTATCAATTACATATTGGTCGTTCATTTATAGATTTAGGAAATTATCTTGAAGATAATGTTTTAACTTTAACTTTAAATTTAGCTAATCAAGATTGGGGTTATGATGATGAACAAATTTTTATTGTTAAGGCTATTACCGAAGTTAAAGCGAGTGCGTTTTATCACACAAATCAATTATGGAATGAATTTGTTTTTGAGGATTTAATGTCTTTGCCTTCGATTGACAATGAAGATAAAACCTATCCGTGGGAAATGTATAAAGCATATTTCATCGTTCCTTTAATTGATTCTTCTTCCTTTTTAGATATGTTAATGCTTGATAATGATTTTAAAGATTTATTATTTGAAAGAACAAGTTATTTATACCATCCAAATTTATGTAAAATAGGTGAGATTTGCAACGAAAAACGCTTAATAGTCTTCTCTTTAAATCAATTTGGTATTGATATATTAGATTTTAATTTATTGCTAAAAGAGTTTCCTGAATTAGAGAATTATTATTTTACAAGTCAATATGGGTATGCCCCTTATATTACAAGTTTGATGAACGGTTTTATGAAAAGTTTTTATGTTTCATCAAACTATGAACAAATAGAAAAAGTTATCGATTTAGATTCTAAAGTTTCATTAGAAAGTAATACTTTGATTGATTTACCATCAAATGTCGTGGCAGGCAATTATTTATATTCTTTAAATGGCGGCCTTTCTTTTTCTAGTAATTTTAATCAATTAATTAAAGGTCGCACGCCTTTAAATAATAATGAAATTATCATCTCTTCAGCTTTAGAAAAGTATCTCTATCAAGAAGAAAATGCTTTAGGAAAACGTTTATATGTAGGGGCACTTCAAAGTGAAACGATTGAAAATAATAATATGATTAATAAAAATTACGCTACTAAAGAATTAATCATAGTAGGAGTAATCGATTGTTCACAAAATCGTCTCTATCATCATAACCATTGGACTATTTCTTTTTTTCGTGATGAAATTGGAGTTTCTTCTTTTAATTTAATACCTAATGGAGTTATTTTCGATCTAGCTAATGATGTTGAAATTAATCCTTTGCTTACGCGTATGCAACACAATTTTAACCGTTATGAATTTTCTTCCCCCTTTTTAATGATTAATGAAAGTATTGATTCAATTACTTCATATTTTGAAATAATTTTAATTATCTTTTCCTTTGTTTCATCTTTAATTTCTCTCTTTTTATTAATTATTATTGTCTACTTAAATATCATTGAAGCTAAAAACGAAATTATGTCATTAAGGCAAATTGGATTATCTAAGAACAATATTGCAAATTTATTTATCACTCAAACTTTTGCGTACGGATTAGTTTCATTTTTTATTTCATCAATCTCTTCAATTATTTGTGATTATTTTATTTCTTTAGCGATTAATTCCTTGCTTGGAGTCTCATTTCCTTATATCTTTTCGCCCCTTCCAATTTTTATAATGTTTATTTTTATGTGCCTAATAACATTAATAATTCCTTCGCTAATTACGCGACTTTTTCTTCGCAAAATTTAATTGCAAAATCTTCTAATTGACAAGCCAAAAATATAATATATATTATATTGCGTATGAAAGGCAAAGTAATTAGCTTTAATAAAAACAAAGGCTATGGCTTCATCACTACGACCGAAGGGCAAGATGTTTTCTTTCATTATTCGCAATTAGTGATGGAAGGATTTAAAGATATTGATGTTGATCAAGAAGTAGAATTTGATATCGAAGAATCTGAACGTGGCCTAAGAGCTACTAATATCAAAAAAATTTAAGCTCTTTTTACAAATTACCTTTTGTCATAAATTTTGACTTATTTTTAGTATATAATAATTGTTGATATGGCACTTAAAGCAGGTATTGTTGGTCTTCCTAATGTTGGTAAATCAACATTATTTAATGCTATAACATCGCTCCATGTGGAAGCTGCTAATTATCCTTTTGCGACCATCTCTCCTAATGAAGGGGTCGTTTTTGTTCCTGACCAACGCCTTGAATACTTAAATGAAGTTTTTAAACCTTTAAGAAAAATTGCTGCGACAATTGAATTTTACGATATTGCTGGTCTAGTTAAAGGCGCTAGTCATGGCGAAGGATTAGGCAATCAATTTTTAGGACATATTCGTGAATGTTCGGCTATTGTTGAAGTAGTGCGTTGCTTCGAAGATAAAGATATTATTCATGTTGAAGGTAGCGTTGATCCGATTCGCGATATTGAAACAATTAACCTTGAATTATGTTTAGCTGACCTAGCGACCATTACCAAAAGAAAAGGTAATATCGAAACAAAAGCACGCACACAAAAAGATAAAGAATCTGTTTATGAATTAAATATTATTAACGAATTAATTGATGCCTTAAATAGAGGTATTCCTGTTAGATCATTAAAACTTAAAGAGGAAGATAAAATTTTTATTGAAAATTCTTATCATCTTTTGACCAATAAGCCAATCATTTATGTCGCTAATGTCTCTGCGGATGATTATACCAATTTAGAGCATGCTACTATGTTTAACAAAGTTAAAGAATATGCTTCAAAAGAAGGGACATCAGCCTTACCAATTTCTTGTCAAATTGAAGAAGAATTGTCTAATTTACCCAAAGAAGAAAGAAAAGAATTTTTAGATTCATTAGGGGCGAGTGAAAGTGGCCTTGATAAAATTGTTAAAGCAACATATAAATTATTAAATTTATCGACATTTTTCACAGTTGGAAGTGATGAATGCCGTGCATGGACATTTAAAAATGGTCAAAAAGCTCCTGAATGTGCTGGAATTATTCATACTGATTTTGAAAAAGGTTTCATCAAAGCTGAAATCTATAGCTACGATGACTTAGTTATGTATCAAAGCGAAACTAATTTAAAAGCTAACGGCAAAATCCGGATGGAAGGAAAAAATTACATCATGCAAGATGGTGATATTGCATTTTTTAAATTTAATGTGTGAGGTGAAATTATGAAATATCGTATTGGTTATAGTGAAGACATCCATCAATTTAAAGAAGGAAGAAAATTGTATCTTGGTGGCATCTATCTTCCTGATGAAATTGGCTTAGACGGCCATAGTGACGCTGATGTAATTTTGCATGCGGTAGCAGAATCTATTTTAGGTGCCTTAGCGTTAGGTGATTTAGGAACATTTTTCCCTGATACTGATATTAAATACGAAGGTATTTCAAGTGTTTTACTTTTACAACAAGTTGTGATGGAAATGCAAAAACTTGGTTATCATGTTAATAATATTTCAATTCAAGTAGCGACCAAACACCCTCATTTGAATAAATATATCCCCTTGATGCGTGCAAAAATTGCTTCCATTTTAAAAACGGAAGATGAAAATGTTGCAATTAATGCTATGACTTATAATTTAGTCGATTCAATTGGAGAAGGCAAGGCTCTTAAAGCTTCTGCCACGGTTCTATTATGGAAGAAATAAAAATGAATAAGATCCGTGTTAGATATGCGCCTTCACCAACCGGTTATCTCCATATTGGCGGCGCCCGTTCGGCTCTATTTAATTATTTATTCGCTAAACATCATCATGGCGATTTTATTTTAAGAATTGAAGATACGGATGTCGCTAGAAACATTCCTGGGGCCATTGAAAGTCAAACTAATGATTTAAAGTGGTTAGGAATTATTCCTGATGAATCGATGGATAATCCTAATCCAGAATGTGGACCATATCGCCAGATGGAGAAATTAGATATTTATCAAAAATATTGTGATTATCTGCTTGAAAAAGGCTATGCCTATGAATGTTTTTGTTCAGCTGAAGATTTAGCCAAGTCAAAAGAAGAGCAACTCGCGCGAGGCATTTCTAGTCCCCGTTATGATCGCCGCTGTTTAAGATTAAGCTTAGAAGAGAAAGAAGAGCTGAAAGCGAAGGGCATCAAACCTGCTATTCGCTTAAAAATGCCCCATAATGAAATATTAGAATTTGATGATATGGTTCGTGGTAAAATGTCTTTTAAAAGCGATGATATCGGTGATTTTGTCATTATGAAATCTAATGGTATTCCCACATATAATTTCGCGGTTGTAATTGATGATTATATGATGAAAATATCTCATGTTTTACGCGGCGAAGAACATCTATCTAATACGCCTAAGCAATTGCAGATTTATAAATATTTAGGAATAGAACCACCTGTCTTTGGACATTTAAGTATTATCACTAACGAAGCGGGTAAAAAGCTCTCTAAACGCGACCATGATATTCGTCAATTTATAGCTGAATATCGTAAAGCCGGTTATTTGAAGGAAGCAATCTTTAATTTTTTATTTTTATTAGGTTTTTCACCGGAAGGAGAAAACGAAATCTATAGTAAAGATGAGGCGATTAAAATTTTTGATGTCAATCATTTATCAAGCGCTCCATCGATGTTTGATAATAAAAAATTAAATTGGATGAATGCTCATTATATTAAAAATATGTCTAGTGATGATTATCTAAAATTTGTCAAAAATTTTGTGTTGGATGAATATCGCATAATTTCACCTGATAAATTAGATTATCTTTTATTATTATTTCAGCCAGAAATCAAAGCGGCCAGCGAAGTCAACAAACTTTTAGATGAAATTTATCATCCTCATCCTTTAAACGATGAGCAACTCGCCTTTTTAAATCTAGACTCTTCTAAAATCGTCCTAAATAAATTTAAGGAAAAGGTAGAAAAACTGGCTAATTTTTCTAAAGAAAATGTTAATGCCCTTTTTAAAGAAATCATGAATGAAACTTCTTTAAAAGGAAAATTTGTTTATCTACCAGTTCGTTTAAAACTAACTGGTTTGGAACATGGCTTAGAAATTTATAATATTCTCTATGCTTTAGGAAAAGAAGAAATTTATTGTCGAATTTCAACTAATTAATTGCAAAACCCAATTATTTTTCATTTATTTTAAAACATTAAATATCAACTTTTAACAATTGACAACATTTGTCTCTTGCATACGCGCGCACGAATAAGGTATACTTTTAATTTGGAAAGAATTATGCCAGAGGATATTAAATCTAAATTACAAAATACAATCTATCAAGTTCTTATAGACCATAATTTTGTTGTTGATTTTAACGATATAAATATCTCACAATCGAAAGATAATAAAAATGGCGACTACGCTTCTAATGTTGCTTTGAAATTTGCTAATCGTTTTAATCTTAAGCCTTTAGAATTAGGAAAAATTATTGCGGAAAATATTCAAGATATTTTTATTGATCATATTGAAGTTGCTGGTCCTGGTTTTTTAAATTTTTTCTTAAAAAATAACGCTTTAGAAAATGAATTAATGAAGATTCTTGATTTAGAAGATGATTATGGTCGCGGTAAGAAAAAGAACATTAAAATAAATGTCGAATTTGTTTCTGCTAATCCTACTGGAGATTTACATTTAGGGCACGCTCGCATTGCTTCCTTAGGTGATTCAATTTGCCGCTTATTTTCTTTCGCGGGTTATGATGTGACACGCGAATATTATGTTAATGACGCTGGTAACCAAGTTGATAATTTAGCCCTTTCTTTAAGAGCAAGATATCATCAAGCATTTGGTGAAGATTATCCCTTTCCTGAAGATGGCTATCATGGTGAAGATATTATTGATATTGCTAATCAAATTAAAAATGAATTTGGCGATAAATATCTTCTAGATAACGATGAAAATTTTTTATTTTTTAAAAATTATGGTATCAAGGCTGAACTCGATAAAATTAATTGTGATTTAAAAGATTTTCGCGTTTCTTTTGATGTTTATACTTCCGAAAGAGATATTCGTAAAAATCATCATGTTGAAGATGTTTTAAAAGAGAAATTTGCAAAATATAGTTATGAACAAGATGGAGCAATCTTTTTAAGAACAACTGACTTTTTAGATGATAAAGATCGAGCAGTAGTAAAAAGCGACGGTTCCTTTACTTATTTAATGCCAGATATTGCTTATCATTTAAATAAATTAGAACGCGGTTACGATTTATTAATTGATATTTTAGGTGCGGACCATCATGGCTATATTAATCGCTTAAAAAGCGCGATGATGATGCAAGGTTATTCTAAAGATTGTTTAGAAGTTGAACTTGTTCAGATGGTTCGTTTACTTTCGCATGGCGAAGAAGTTAAAATGTCTAAACGCACCGGGAACGCTATTTCTTTAAGAGAATTATGTGAAGAAGTTGGGGTCGATGCTGTGAGATATTTCTTTGTTCAAAGAGATGCCTTTTCACATTTAGATTTTAATATTGATTTGGCGACCGAACATAGTGAAGCTAACCCAGTTTTTTACGCGCAATATGCGCACGCCAGATTATGTCGGATGTTAGAAAATGCTTCCGATATTATTCCTCAATTAAATTGTGAATTATTAAACGAAACATCTGAAAATGAATTAATGAAAACGCTTGTTTCTTTTCCACAATTTGTTGAGCAATGCGCTAAACAACGTAAACCGAATAAAATGACAAACTATATCTATAATCTTGCGACTTTAATCCATGAATTTTATACTAAATGTCGAGTTATCGATCGCAATAATATCCCTTTAACTAAAGCCCGTCTAGCGTTAGTTAAAGCTTCAAAAATTGTGATGAAAAATGCACTTAATCTATTAGGAGTAAGTGCTCCAAATAATATGTAGGAGGAATTTATATGTCAGAGAAATCATTAATTGAATACGCTCAAGATGTCATGAACGCAAACGAAAAAGAAATTGCTTTCAAAGATTTATGGGCGGAAGTTTCAAAAAGAGCTTCCTAATTTAACGATTGACGGCCGCTTTGTTGCTTTACCTAATGGCTTTTGGGATTTAAGATGCCGCCGCACTTCTAGTGAAATTGAAATGGCAGATAGTTTCTATAGCGACGCAGATGAAAGTTCATCGAGCGAAGATTTAGATGAAAATATTTCCGAAGATGAAGGCGATAGTGTCACCGACATTGATAATAGTGAAGATAACGAAGATCTTAACGCTGATAATAGCGTAGAATATTAATAAAGCGAAAGGAGAAATTTTATGTGCTTAGTTAGTATGAAAGAAATGCTCTTAAAGGCTAAAGAAGGGCATTATGCTGTTGGTCAATTTAACATTAATAATCTTGAATGGATTCAAGCAATCTTAAATGAAGTTCAAGAATTGAATTCCCCAGTTATTTTAGGTGTCAGTGAAGGCGCTGCCAAATATATGGGTGGTTGGGAAGTAGTTGTAGCGATGGTTAAAGCCTACATTAAATCCCATCATATCACCGTTCCAGTCGCGCTTCATGTTGATCATGGTTCTTCATTTGATGTTTGTAAAGCCGCCATTGATGCTGGCTTTTCTAGCGTCATGATTGACGGTTCACATTTCCCTCTTGATGAAAATATTCGTGTAACCAAAGAAGTTGTTGATTATGCTCACGCTCGTGGAGTATCTGTTGAAGCTGAACTTGGTCGCGTTGGTGGTCAAGAAGATCATGTCGTTGCCGAAACAATGTATGCGATTCCTGAAGAATGTGTCAAATTAGTTAAAGAAGCCGAAGTTGATTGCTTAGCCCCAGCCTTAGGTAGTGTTCATGGTCCATATCATGGTGAACCTAAATTGGGTTTTGATGAAATGAAAGAAATCGCTGGTTTAGTTAATTTACCACTCGTGCTTCATGGTGGTAGTGGTATTCCTGATTATCAAATTAAAATGGCCATTGAACGCGGTACTTGTAAAATTAATGTCAATACTGAATGTCAACAAGAATGGGCAAAGATTGTTCGTGAAGTTTTAAATAAGAATGCTTCTGTTTATGATCCTCGTAAGATCATCGGCCCCGGGATGGAAGGAATTCGTAATGTAGTTAAAGCCAAATGTGAAATATTTGGTTCAATTAACAAAGCGAATTAATTTCACCTTAAGGTGCTATTAATGAACAAGAAAATTCGCAAACAATTATTAAATTACATTAAAAAATATTCAATCATCACAATTTATGGCCATATTAATCCGGATTGTGATTGCTACGCTAGTTCGCTAGGATTAAGAGAAATTATCCGCGATAATTTTCCTAATAAAAAAGTTTATGCTTTAGGAACTGGTCCTGAATATGTTTTTGAACTTTTTCCGCATTATGATGAAGTTGACGAAGATATCATTAAACAATCTTTGGCAATTATTGTTGATTGTAGTGAAATTTGCCGTGTGAGCGACGAAAGAATCTCTTTAGCGAAAGAAATTATTAAAATCGATCATCATATTGAATCGAATGAATTTGAAGGTTTTAAATGGGTGGACACTAATTATATTGCTGCGGCAATGATGATTGGAGATTTTGCTTTATCAAGCAAATTAAAAGTTTCT
>CASFQR010000017.1 GCA_949297275.1 uncultured bacterium
TATCCATATAGTCCTCCTTTTAAGTGTTGGATAACTTAATTATAAGCGAGGACTATTTTTTATGTTTTAATTTAGTCTCACATCATTTGAATTAGTACAAAATTATTTTTTCTTCCCGCGAGGATGAAAATTATTAAATTGTGTTTGCATATTTTCTAAAGTGATATGCGTATAAATTTGTGTCGCATTAAGCGATTCATGACCTAAGAGTTCTTGAATGTCTCTAAGGGAGGCACCACCTTCTAAAAGATGAGTAGCGAAAGTGTGACGAAGCGTGTGGGGATGTAAAGAATAATAACAGCCAGTTTTCTTTTCAATTTCACCTAAAATAAATTCTACCCCTCGCGTAGTTAATTTCTTGCCAAAATCATTTAAGAAAAAATAATCAACATCAAAATCAATCTGATTTTTTTCTAATAATTTAGGCCGAAGTTCATTTTCATAACGCGTCATAAATTCCAAGGCGCTTTTTGATAAAGGAACGATTCTTTCTTTTTTGCCTTTACCAAAAATCATCATCGTGCGACTACGGAAATTAATATCTTGTTTTTTTAAATTAACAAGTTCACTAACGCGTAAACCAGAACCATATAATACTTCTAAAATAGCTTGATCGCGGAGCATTAATTCATCAGTTCTTAAACTATTTAATTCAAATAATTTTTCCACTTGTTCTAAATACAAAACATCTGGCAAATTGCGGCTCTTTTTTGGAGAATTAATAAAAATAAATGGGTTTTGCGGGATTATTTGCTTTTCAACTAAAAAATTAAAGAAATGGCGAAGCGCGGCTAAATGACGGGATATCGAACGAGGAGAAATCCCTTCATCTAATTCCACACTTAAATAATTGCGAATAATTTGAACATTAACTTGATTGATTGTTAATCCTTCTTGGTAAAGATAATCATAAAATTTATCAATATCGCGTGAATAAGCATCAATTGTCTTATCTGAATAGTTAAGACCAAATTTTAGTTCTTCTAAAAATTCTTTTTGTTCTCTAGTCATTTACTTTTTGAAAATATTCCTCGATATCGCCTAATGCCTTTTTAGCAATTTCTTCTTTGCTTAATTTATGTGGGTTAAAATATATCCCATAATTTGCATTCATCGGTTCTAGGCGCGGTCCACTATAATGATAAATATAATGGAGCAAGGCCCCAGAAATTGTCGTTAGGGGTGGAAGAATTGGTTCTAAATTATTTAACATGCGAAACGCATTAATGCCCATAATTAAACCTGACATCATCGATTCAACATAACCCTCTACTCCCGATAATTGCCCAGCGATCAAAATATTCTTTTTATTTTTTAATCGACCGACATGATCGATTACTTTACTAGCGTTAAGATAAATATTTTTATGCATTAAGCCATAACGCACGAACTCAGCGTGTTCTAAACCAGGTATTAAGGAAAATACTCGCTTTTGTTCACTATAAGTCAAATTTGTTTGAAAACCGACTAGATTATATAAATCGCCAACTAAATTATCTTGTCTTAATTGGGCGACTGCGTAAGGATGAATGTTGCCTCTAGATAGCCCACGACTTTTTAACGGTCCAAATCTTAAGGAATCCGGACCACTTTTAGCGATTATTTCAATCGGCTGACAGCCAGCAAAATAATTATCATCAAAAGCGTGTTTTAAAACTGTTTTAGCGTTCACTAATTCTTTTTGGAAAGCATAATATTCATCTTTTGTAAAAGGGCAATTAAGATAACTATTATCTTCTTGACCTTGTCTTGAAGCGAAATAACATTTCTTAAAATCAATCGAATCTTTGCTAATAATCGGGCTTGAAGCATCATAAAAATACAAATTATCAACTTGAATAATTGTTTGGAGTGTTTTCACTAATTTGTCGCTAGTTAAGGGTCCAGTTGCAAGGATGGTCAAACTATCATCAAGAGTTGATACTTCTTCATTTATTAAATGAAAATTACGAAATTTCATGATTGTTTCCGTAATTTTTTTACTAAAAAGTTCACGGTCAACGCTTAAAGCATCACCGCTAGGGACACTTACATCATAGGCCGTATTTAAACATAGCGAATCCATTTTTAAAAGTTCGGCTTTTAATAAGCCACAAGCATTATCTAATTTTTTACTTTTTAAAGAATTTGAACAAACAAGTTCAGCAAATAAAGCGGTATGATGAGCGTTAGTACTAACTTTCGGACGCATCTCATACATCTTGACATTCACGCCTTTTTTTAATAAATAATGAGCGGCTTCAACACCCGCTAAACCTGCGCCAATAATTTTGACTTCTTTCATATAAAAAATTATATATCAACGAGATAAAAATTCCCTAATTATTATGCTTTTCTTTTATAACGATGGTATTTCTTTTTTAATGAGCTACGATAGCCACAGTTTTGATAATTTTCGCATTCAACATAAGGACCATATGGGCCACTTTTTAAATATAATTTACCGGCACATTTGGGGCAAACGCTCTTTTCATAGATAGTTGGTTCCGCCTTAGCGTCTAGATTACGAGAATATTTGCAAACTGGATAGCCACTACAAGCAATGAAAGTTTTTTTACCGTCATTGGTTTTACGATATAAAAGTGGGCGATGACATAAAGGGCAAGTCTCCCCTTCTACTTCCACAGGCTTTTCATATTCAACATAGTGACATTCTGGGAAACCACTACAACCAATAAAATCTTTATTATTTTTACCTTGTTTGATAATGAGTGGTTTGCCGCAACGCGGACAATTTCTTCCAACTTTAATCGGTTCAGCTTTATAAATTAATTCATTAGCAACTTGATACTTTTTAATAAAATCATCATAAAAATCTTTCAAAACATCCAGGCGAGAAATTTCACCATTTTGGATTTCATCAAGTTGACTTTCGAGTTCTGCGGTATATTTAGCGTCAACCATATCGGGAAAATATTTATTTAAGACCGCAGCATTAATAATTCCTTCTTGCGTAATATAAATGAGGCCTTTTTCTTCTTTGATATATGGTCGATCAAGCAGCGTCTTGATTGTTGAAGAATATGTCGAAGGACGCCCGACACCTTTTTCTTCCATCAATTTAACTAGTTTAGCTTCGGTTAATCTAGCAGGGGGTTCTGTCCATTTTTGTTCGGATAAAACTTCTAAAATAGGGAGTTTATCATTCACTGCTAGATTGGAAAAAATATCGATAGCGTCTTTATTTTCGCTCTTTTTAAGAATTGAAAAACCATCGAAGACAACATGACTATTTTCAACTTTAAAAGAATATTTATCACATTCAAATAAATAGGTGCGAACACTTTCTTTTTTCGCACTCATAACTGAGCCTAAAGCTCGATCGTAAATAAGTTTATAAAGCTTATAAAGCATTTCACCAATCGATTCATTATCACTACCTTTTCCGCGATAATTAAGTAAAAAAGGACGAACAAATTCTGGTGTACGATGATTGCTTGTAGGACGAATTGCTTCGTGAGCAGATTGGGCTAAGAAACCTTTTTTTGCCACTTTGCGACCAGCAAAATATTCTTCGCCATAGGTTTCTGAAATGAAATTATGCGCGCGATTAACATAAGAATCGCTCAAAGCAGTTGAATCAGTACGAATATAAGTAATTAGACCAACTAGTTCGCCGTTAATTTTAACACCTTCAAAAAGGCGTTGGGCTAAACTAGAAGTTAAGGATGTTGAAAAATGATAAACATTAAAAGCTTCTTGTTGCAAGGTAGAGGTTGTAAAAGCTGGTTTAGATTCAACTTTACGAACAGAATCTTTGATATTAACTAAAGTTAAAGAATTATTCGCTAATTTATTGCATACTTCTAATGCTTGTTCTTGGTTAGCTAATTTATATTTGTCCCCATCAATCCGATAGAGAGGGATTTTAATAATTTCTTTATTAATCTCAACATTAATATCGATAGTCCAATATTCTTCCGGCACGAAAGATTCAATTTTCTTTTCGTGGTCATAAACAAGTTTTAAAGTCGCTGTTTGAACGCGGCCCGCACTTTTTTGTTTTAATTTAGTTTTAACAAGTTTAGTTAAATCAAAACCGATGATTCGATCAATAATGCGTCTTGTTTCTTGACTTGCCACTAAATTTAAATCAATTGTGCGAGGATTATCAATCGCTTTTTTAATTGAATCGCGGGTAATTTCATGAAATTCCATCCTCTTTGTAACTTTTGGATCAATTTTTAATATTTGCGAAACATGCCACGCAATCGCTTCTCCTTCGCGATCAGGGTCAGTTGCTAAAATAACTTCATCAACTTTTTTCTTTTCCTCAATTAAATCTTTTACAATTTGAGGTTTAGTAACTTCATAATAGGGCTTAAAATCCCGTTTAATGTCGATTCCTAAATTATCATAATAACGCGTTGTTAAATCGCGAAAATGACCATTAGTGGCAACGACTTTATAATTGCTTCCTAAATAAGATCCAATTGTATGACATTTGGTAGGTGATTCAACAACGACTAACTTCATAATAAACGCCATAATTAAAAAGCCATCATTAGCGTTTGTCAAACGCTTTTCTCTATTTAATAAATAATTAAAGGTATTAATATAAACCTTTAATAAAAATTTATTTTGAAGACGCTATAAATCATAATATTGTAAAATCTCTTCTCCACTTTCAACAAGCGTAGCACCTTCTTTAATGAGCTTATTACAACCACTATTTTTATTCGCCTCATGCGGCAAGCAAAAAATATCTGAACCCTTATCTAGGGCATAAGAAACAGTAATAAAACTTCCAGATTTTGTTGAACCTTCCGCCATAAATAATGAATTACTAAAATAAGCGATTAAGCGGTTGCGCATGGGGAAATGTTCTTTATTTGGTTTTGTTAAATTAGGGTATTCGCTAACAAGGAGATGATGCTTTTTAATTTCTTCATATAATTGCCAGTTTTCTTTTGGATAGCAATAATCAATTCCTGAACCTAATATCGCAATTGTTTTGCCGCCTACATCAATAGCTGTTTGTTCCGCTAATGAGTCAATACCGCGCGCTAGACCACTGACGATGGTAAATTTTTTAGCAACGACTGATACAATCTTTCTTGTCATTTCTTCACCATATGGTGAACTATTTCGACTTCCAACTACTGCTAGCGATTTATTTTCATCAATTAAATTTAAATCACCATAATAATATAAGACAAATGGTGGATAATGACATTTTTTTAAAATTTCCGGATAATCATCATCAAGCAAGGTTGTCGTTTTTGCTTTAACACTTGTAACGGCTTGATCAACATCGTCCACCGTAAAATTCTTTTCCTTTCTTTTAATAGCATCAAAAATTTTGTGCCAATCACCTTCATAAGTTACACTTAGATAAATCAATAAATCTCGACCTTTAACCATATTTTTTCCTTTCACCTATTTAATAGGAAAAAAGATTAATAATTGGTCGCTAAAATTAAAATAAGGGAATAAATGATACGCCTTTAAAAGTAAAACGATGAATACCTTCTATTGGGCCAAATTTATTAATTGCTTCTAAATGTTCTATTGTTCCATAGCCTTTATTACTATCAAAATGATATTGTGGGTACTCTTTCGCAAGATTATCCATTAAATTATCACGATAAACTTTGGCAAGAATTGAGGCGCTGGCAATTGCTAAACTTTTCGCGTCGCCTTTAATAATTCCTTTAATATTATTTTTAACATCTAATTTATTAATGGCATCAACGAGCACTAAATCGATGGGAAGTTGAATTTTTTCAATTGCCATCTTCATGGCTAACTTGGTAGCTTCTAAAATATTTATTTCATCAATTATCTTGGCAGGAACTTCTCCAAAAGCATATGCAATTGCGTTCTCTATAATTAAAGAAGAAAGTTCTTCCCGCTTCTTTTTTGATAGAGTTTTTGAATCATTAATTTCAAGATTATCAAAATCTTTCGGTAGAACGACACAAGAGGCCACGACTGGTCCAGCAAGTGCACCACGTCCAACTTCATCAACCCCAGCGATAATTTGATATTCATCATTAACAAATGATAAATCAAATTGCTTTAATCTAGTAAACGATCGAGACATATTTTTGCAATTTTGCCATTTCTAAAATCAGCCAGTATTGTCGCTTCGGTTCTAACAATATCAACTTGACCTTTTAATAAAAACCCCCGATTTAAACCAATTTGTGAAATCAGATTAGCGTTTGCTAAATCAAGATTATCTAAATGATATTTTTCTTTTAAAGCAAGAGGATAATAAATTTTTAAAAAGTTAATAATTTCATCAACTAAATTACTTATGGGAAGAATCGATTCTTTAATTGAACCTAACATGGCAAGTTTTTTTGCCACATCTTGATCTTCATAATTCATTGGTAAAACACCAGGGGTATCCAAAAGTTCAAATCGCTCATTCACCTTAATCCATTGTTCGCTTCTAGTTTTGCCTGGGCGATTTTCAACATTTACTTTTTTCTTGCCAATTATGCGATTAATTAAAGTTGATTTTCCCACATTAGGAATTCCGATAATTAAAACGCGGATGGCTTTTCTTTTTAAGCCTTTTTCATAATCTTTTTTTAAATTTTCTTGACCAAGAGTTTCAATATTTTTAATGATGTTTTTAATGTCATTATTATTATTTAAATCAGCAAAAATAACCGTATTTTGCGTTTTTGTCATCGCAAAAGCCCAATTTTTCATCATTATTTCATCAGCAAGATCTTTTTTAGAAAAAACAAACAATCTCTTCTTTGAGGGAGCAAATTCTTTAAATAAAAAGTTGCGCGAAGATTTTGGTGCGCGTGCATCTAAAATCTCGACGATGACATCGACTAATTTTAGTTTGCTCTCAATATTATTAAGAGCCTTTTTCATATGTCCAGGAAACCAGTGAATGTCTTTCATATTATAAATAAATCGGCCAAAAATAATTCATCTCACTTATTTCATATAAACCCTCTGAATAAGTGATTTTAACATGGGCTTCTAAGGCAACGACAACCCCATCAACTAATTCAATATTAAAAGGACCATTAGATCTTGAATCATTACTTTTGCCTAGTAAGCGGTTATCGCCCATAACAAAAATTTCGTCATCCTCTAAGGTTGTTGGTTGATTATATTGCGGCGGATAATAACCAATATTTATTAACGAATTATCAATTCCTTGTTCGGTTAATTCATATTGATTAGTCGCATGATTTAAGATGTATAAATTACCGTTATCATTTTGCCCAGGAATAGAAGAAGTAATATAAAAAGTTTCGCCTGGTAAAACGATTACTCTTTTAATTTTATCCGACGAATCACTGTCACTATATTTTAAGACAATAATATCGCCGCGATTGATATTATCAATTGCTTTTTGGTGCTCATCCATGATGCCATAATCTATATCATAACAATTCGCGATACTACCAACCAAAGTATCTCCAATCAAGTTGCCATTTGAATATTTAGCTTGACTATTTAAGGTCGGATACATTGATTGGCCATTGACCCAAAAGGAAGTGTAATAATAATTATGAAATAAAATTAAAGACGAAATGATTAAAACAATCACTAAAATAATTGAAACTATAATGGTAATAATCCGATTGCGTTTACGAGTTTTTTGACCTAGTGTTGCCTGAGTATCGCTCATAAAATTAATATATCATAATCAGAAAAAAATTAAATAAAAAGGCTCATAAAGAGCCTTCTTATAGAGGATAGAACATGCAATAATTATAAAATTTCTTTAATACGGGCAGATTTACCAGAACGTTGACGTAAATATGTGATTTTATTACGACGAACTTTACCGCGACGCACTCTTTCAATTTTTTGAATCGATGGAGAATTAACTGGGAAGGTTCTTTCTACCCCGATACCACCACTAATTTTTCTGACAGTGAATGTCGCGCTTATTCCGGAGCCACGGCGTTGCATGACGACGCCTTGATAGACTTGAACACGTTCTTTTTTATTTTCAATAATACGAACGTAGACTTTAACAGTATCACCAGACTTAAATTCAGGAATATCATCTCGAATTTGTCTTTGAGTGATTTCATTAACTAAATTGTTGTTCATGTCTTAGTCTCCTTTCAATCAAGTAATTTCGAGCGAGTTCATATCCAATGACTTAATAGCGGAACTTGTCGGCATTTAAATGCTTGATAATATTAGCACCCCCACCAAGATAATTCAAGAAGGAAATTTAATGGAACTGTTAAGTAATTTTACTTGACACCCTTATAATTATTATTATAATAGTGCTGTTAATTAAGAAAGGAAAAGAAAATAATGGCTGTAAAAATTAGATTAACACGCATTGGACGTCATAAAGAATCGATCTATCGTATTGTAGTTGCTGATGGAAGATACGCTCGTGATGGACGCTTCATTGAACAAATTGGTTATTTTGATCCCACGAAGGGTGATGGTGTTTTAACTATCAAAGAAGATCGTGCGGTTGAATGGTTACAAAAAGGCGCTCAACCATCCGATACTGTCCGCAATTTATTAACCAAAAAAGGTTTAATTGCTAAAGCAAAAGCAAAGAAGGAATAATTGATGGATTATACAAACATTATCCACACCATCGTCGATCCCTTCATTGAAGATAAAGATGCGATTATGGTTCGCGAGATGCCAACTAAATCAGATAAAGATATTACTTTAATGGTGGTTGCTAATAACGCTGATACCGCTAGAATGATTGGCAAAAAAGGCATGATTGCTAATGCATTAAGAGAAGTTATCTCAGTGGCGGGCAAAATCAATAATAAACGCATTCATCTCCAATTTGATTCTTACGACGAAGAAGTTGAGGAATAAATGGAATATTTGACCGTCGGTAAAATAATTAAAACGGTTGGATTAAAAGGTGAGTTAAAAATTTATTTAACCACCTCTTTTTCTTTTGAGCGCTTTCAAAAAGGCAGAAATTTATTCTTAAAAAATAATGATCAATATATTAAATTAACTGTCATGCATAATCGACAAAAAGATAATTGTCACATTACTCAATTTAAAGAAATTATCGATGTAAATGAAGCGCAAAAATATGTTGGTCAAGAATTATATGCTTTAAAAGATTATTCGTTATTAAAAGAAAATGAATTTTATTATAGCGATTTAATAGATTGTGAGGTCTATTTTAATAATAGCATTTTTATTGGAACAGTCGGAAAAATTGAAGAATATGCCGCTTATAAAACTTTAAGAATCAAGCGAGAAAAAGCAAAAGATGTTTTAATCCCCTTTGTCGAACAATTCATCGAAAATGTCGATATCATTAATAAAAAAATAACCATTAAATATATTGCTGGCTTATTATGAAAAAAATCACGATTTTATCACTATTTCCAGAATTTTATGAATCTTTTTTAAACACCTCAATTATTAAAAGAGCAATTAGTAAAAAGCTTATTAAAATTGAAATTATTAATTACCGGGATTTTACATTAGATAAGCATCACCGTGTCGATAGCGCTCCAATTGGAGGAGGCGCAGGTTTAATCTTAAAATGTCAACCAATTGTTGATGCTTTAAAATCAATCAAGGAACCTACTTATAAAATTTTATTATCACCTAAAGGAAATTTATATAATCAAAAGAAGGCTAATGAGCTGTTAAAGCACGAACATATCGTCTTAATCGCTGGGCATTATGAAGGGCATGATGAAAGATTATTAAATTATATCGATGAAGAAATTTCATTAGGTGATTATATTCTTACCGGCGGGGAAATTCCTTCATTAGCAATTGCCGATTCGTTAATTCGTTTAATTGATGGGTCAATCAATAAAGAATCCTTAATTGATGAAAGTTTTAATAATGATTTATTAGAATATCCACAATATACCGAACCATATAATTTTGATGGTTACCAAGTGCCTGATATTTTATATTCAGGAAATCATCAAGCAATTCAAAAATATCGTTTAAAAGAGGCCTTAAAACTAACAAAAGAAAAGCGACCTGATTTATTTAAAGAACATACATATACTAAAGAAGAAAAGAAATTATTAAAAGAAATCGAGAATCAAGACGAAGAGCCAAAATGGTATAAAGATGCCTTAACTAAAGGCAAAAGATTCTTAAAATAAATTATTGAAACCACCAGGTGGCAGCATGCCACCTTTTTTATTATACCCCTTCATCATTTTCATCATTTGACGCATTTGATCGTATTTTTTTAACATACGATTAATATCTGCACTGGTTTTTCCTGATCCGCGAGCGATGCGTACTTTACGCGAATTTTTTAAACATTCAGGATGGCGTCTTTCATAAGGGGTCATCGAATTAAAAATAATTTCAAAATTATTCATTTCTTTACTAGCATAGTTTTGCTGTTCTTGTGAAATAGATGGCATACCAGGAATCATCTTTAATAAACCCGCGAGCGGGCCCATCTTTTGCATTTTTTTCATATTGACTAACATATCTTCTAAAGTAAATTCTCCTTCAGAAAGTTTATTAGCCATTTTACGGGCTTCTTTTTCATCAATTTCTTCTTGAACTTTTTCCACTAAGGTGACAATATCGCCCATACCAAGAATGCGATCAGCCATGCGGTCAGGATGAAAAATATCTAAATCAGTTATTTTTTCCCCAACACCCGCAAATTTAATTGGTAAAGAAGTAAGTTCCTTAATTGATAAAGCCGCACCTCCACGGGCATCACCATCAAGTTTAGACATAATGACACCAGTTAGGGTAAGTGAATGATGGAAAGTGTTTGCGACATTAATAGCGTCTTGCCCGCTCATCGCATCGACTAAAAGAAGAATTTCGGTCGGATTAATTAAATCTTTTAAATCATTAAGTTCTTGCATTAAGGCACTATCGATATGTAAACGACCAGCGGTATCTAAAATTAAGACATCGAAATGTTCATTATAAGCTTTTTCTTTCGCTCTTTTAGCAATCGATAATGGTTTTTCGTTGGCTAAGTTTTCTAATATCGGAACATGAATTTGTTTGGCGAGAGTTGCCAATTGATCATACGCGCCTGGACGATAAATATCGACACTAGAAAGGAGAACTTTTTTATTTAATTTTTTTTGCATTAATAAGGCGAGCTTCGCAGCCGTTGTCGTCTTACCTGAACCTTGTAAACCAACTAACATAATAATTGTAGGTTTATTCTTTTCATAATTAATATTAGTGTCTTCACTACCTAAAAGTTTAACTAATTCATCATGAACAATTTTCACTAACATTTCACTAGGATTAACTTTAGTATAAACCTCAGTGCCGATAGCTTTTTCTTCAACGCGAGTTAAGAATGATTTTGCGACTTTAAAATTAACATCGGCTTCTAAAAGCGCGATGCGAATTTCTTTAAGCATCTCATCCATATTTTGTTTTGTAAGATGAGATTGTCCTTTAATTTTTTTAATAATGCGTTGAAATTTTTCACTTAAAGATTCAAATGCCATGTTTAAATTCCTCTTCTATTTCTGCAATTATTTTTAATTTATTTTCATCAGCGTTCTTCTTAATATCTTGAAAGATTTGGTGGTATTGCAAATTATTTTCGTAAAAGTTAAGTTTTTTGATTGATTTTTCAATAGTGTCCCCAACTGCGGCTTTCGATATTTTATGATTAAGAGAAATCTCAGAAAAGGACAAGTTATATAAATAATAGTCGCGCATAATATCTTGTTGTTTTTTTGTTAACAAAATACCATAAAATTCTAATAATTCATTAATGTAAATGATGTCTTTAATTTCTTGTTTCATTTTTATCAATTAGTAAGCCATAGAGATATTTATCTAAATCAAATTCTTCTAAGTCAGTCATTTTTTCACCAAGTCCAATAAATCGCACTGGGAGATGCAATTCATCGCGGATAGCTAAAATAATTCCGCCCTTACTAGTTCCATCCATTTTCGTAATAACGATGCCTGTTAAATTAATTACATCTAAAAATTCTTTTGCTTGGGAAATACCATTTTGTCCAGTAGTCGCATCTAATACTAAAAAAGATTCATGCGGAGCATCCGGAATTTCTTTTTTGATAACTCGCACAATTTTTGATAATTCTTGCATTAAATTAGTCTTATTCTGCAAGCGGCCAGCTGTATCTATAATACATAAATCGATATTCTCATTTTTAGCCGTCTTAACACCTTCATAAGCCACACTAGCGGGATCAGCAAAATCCTTACCATAAATTATATTAATCTTGAGGCGTTCAGCCCAAATTTTTAATTGTTCGACCGCGCCTGCCCGAAATGTATCCGCGGCTACCAGTGAGACTTTTTTACCTTTATTTAAATAGCGATATGCTAATTTAGCAATCGTGGTGGTTTTACCAACGCCATTAACTCCGCTAACTAATAAGACCGTCGGTCCATTATTTGCAAATTTAATTTCGTTTTCAATATCGGAACCGCTACTAGCGTAATTTAAAAACATCTTATCGATCAACAATTCATTAATGGCCTGTGGTTCTTTAATTTTATTATTTTTAGCTTCGTTTAAGAGTTCATCAATAATTTTTAAGGTAAGATTTACCCCCACATCAGCCTCAATTAAAATTTCTTCTAAATTTTCAAAATAAGAGGGATTTACTTCGCGATAACGCTTGGCTAATTCGTTAAGTTTATTGGCGAATTGCACGCGCGATTTTTCCATCCCTTTTTCATAAGTTTCATTAACCTTTTTTTTGGAAAATTTTTCTTTTAAAAATGCAATTAATCCCATATATTTATTTTCCTAATAATGATGCTTTCTTAGATAAAGCCTCTTTAGCGGCGTTGCTTTCAGCTTCTTTTTTTGAACTACCTTCGCCATAACCTAAAATCACATCGTCAAATTTAACGCAGACGGTAAAGGTTTTTTTATGGGAAGGCCCGCTCTCTTTTACTACTTCATATGTGACACTATCGCGATATTCTGCTTGCATTTCTTCTTGCAAACGCGATTTATAATCTTTTATTTGATTTAGGTCATAATGAACTACATCTTCATAAAAGATTAAGTTAATGAAATTGCGTGCACTTTTAAAGCCTAAATCTAAATAAATAGCAGCAATAAAGGCTTCAAAGACATCTTCTAAGACATTATCAGATTTTGCTAAATCGTTTGCGTAAGAATTACCAACTTTAATATAATCCTGGAAATTATATTTACGGGCATAATTAGCTAGGGATGATGTTTTAACTAAAGCGCTTTTTAATTTTGATAAATCGCCTTGACCGAGTTCAGGATAAATTTTATAAACTAGTGAAGCAATCACAAAACCAAGAACTGAGTCACCTAAAAATTCCATGCGTTCATAATCATGATGAAAAGTATGCGCGTCCGCATTATAAGAAGAATGCGTAAACGCTAATTCATAATAAGAGAGATTATGAAAAGGAATATTTAAATCTTTTAGTAAGAGACGAATATTTTTATTCATGCAAAGTAAAACCTTCTTTAATTTCATCGACAACTTTTTTCTCCATTAAATGATAACCAACTTTCATGGCAGAATAAAAGGAGTCGCAATCACTATTACCATGGGCTTTAATTACAACCGCGTTCACCCCAATTAATAAAGCACCACCGACTTTTTTATAATCCATTTTATTTCGTAAATCATTGAAACCTGATTTAGCAAATAAATAACCAATTTTGGTAATAATATTTTTCTTAAAAACATCTTTCATTAATTGCGACATCATTTTAGCCATCCCTTCGCTGCCTTTTAAGAAAATGTTGCCGCTATAACCATCGAAGACCACCACATCCGCGTGTCCTTTAAGAACATCACGAGCTTCGATATTACCAACAAAGTTTTTCTCATTTTTCAAAAGTTGATAAGCTTCTTTGCCAACATTTGAACCTTTATGTTCTTCGCTACCATTACTAGCTAAATAAATTTGTGGTTCTTGCACACCAAAAACCGCTTTATCATAAAGCGCACCCATTTTAGCAAATTGCACTAATTCTTCTTTAGTGTTTTCAACACTAGCCCCCACATCTAATAAAACGACATTTTTACCATCAATAATTGTCGGGAAAGAAGTAATTAATGCGGGACGAATGACCCCAGGAATCTTTTTAATTTTTAAAGTCGCTAAGGATAAGAAAGCACCTGTTGAGCCACTTGAAATAATGCCGTCAGCTTTTTCTTTAATTAAGGTATCAATAGCGACGCTCATTGAAGAATTCTTCATGCGCATCGCCTCCAAGACACCTGCATCCATCGGCATCACATCATTTGCTTCGACAATCTTAGCGATATTAGAAAGTTCAGATAATTCATCTACTTTACCAACGGCAATTAATTCCACCTCAGGAAATTCTTGATGAAATAATTTAATGCCTGCAATAATTTCTAGCGAACCTTTATCGCCACCAAGCGTATCGATAACAAATTTCATAATAGCCTCCTAAAAGAATGTAAAATTCTTTGCCTAGATATTATAGTAAATTTTAACGATTAAATCATTAAGGAATTTAGGCGCGATAAATATCTTCTTCTTCGGTTAAGGCCTTAGCCTTATTTAAGATAGATTTAAAGTCATATTCATTGCGATTTTTTAAAATAAATTTCGCATCCTCTTTACTAATAACAAACATCTTATAATCATTTAGAATACTTGCAAACATAAATGAGACTAAACCCGATTGTTTTAAACCATTAAATTCACCTGGCCCGCGATATCTTAAATCTTCTTCGCTAATTTTAAAACCATCATTTGAATTTACTAAGACATTTAATTTATTAAGATCATCTATATCGTCGCCATCATAAACCATTAAGAAATGGGCTTTTTGACCATTGCGACCAATACGACCTCGTAATTGATGCAAGGACGCTAAACCAAAAAAGGTTGGTTCATAAACAATCATTAAATCAGCTTCTTTAACATCAATGCCAACTTCAATGACACTTGTCGAAACTAAAATAGGTGTAATCCCTTGACGAAAATCATCTAAGGCAAAATTTTTATCATCTTCGCTGAGTTTACCATGCAATAAACTCACTTTTGTTGGATATTTTTGTTTAAATTTTTCATATAGTTTTTCAACCGAAATTACTTCATCAACATTTTCAATCCGCGGAGCGATGATATAGATGCGACCATTGCAAGCGATTGAAGAAAAAATATATTGATCAATAAGACGATTATTAGAAGACACAATTATTGTTTCAACATCTTTTTTTAAATAAGGAAAAGTAAACAAAGTTGAAACATCTAAATCGCCATAAATTGTTAAAGCTAAAGAACGTGGGATCGGTGTCGCTGATAACATCAATAAATCACAATTATCACCTTTCATGGATAATAAATGTCGCTGATTAACACCAAATTTATGTTGCTCATCAATAATTACTAAACCTAAGGAAGAATAATTGATATCTTTAGAAAATAAAGCGTGTGTCCCGACTAAAATATCAATTTTTTCATCTAATAAAGCTTGGCGAATAAGACTACGTTCTTTTAAAGGGGTTGAACCTAATAATAAACCAATTCTTACATCGCTATTTTTAAATAAAGCGGTCAAGGTCAAGTAATGTTGCTTAGCTAATGCTTCCGTCGGCGCCATTAAGGCTCCCACCTTATGACGCGTATAATTAGCAAATAAACTAAGAGCAGAAACAAGTGTCTTGCCGCTTCCTACATCTCCTTCTAATAAGCGATACATCGCTTTATCTAAATCCATATCATGAATGATCTCTTTTAAAGAAATTAATTGGTCTTTGGTGAGTTTATATGGCAAATCCTCAATAAAATTTTTGATTTTGCTTTGGTCAACTGGCTGATTATTTTCTTTAATAATCGCATTATTAGCTTCTTTAACTAAGAGCATTTTTAATGAAAATAAGAGACATTCTTCATATTTGAGATGACGGTAACTAGCTTTGACATCATCTTTATTTTTTGGGAAATGGGCAAGAAATAAAGCATCATATTTATCAATTAAATGGTATTTCTTTTTAAAATAAGCGGGGACGAGATCTTTAATATCTTCTTTTTTAATTTCTTTAAAAGCTTTATTCACTAACCGGACAAATTCAAAATTATCAAGGGATTTAGGTAGACTATAAACTGGCTTTACTAAGCCTTCTTTAGCCTGAATGCCTTTATTAATCGAAATTAAATTTACCACATTTTTACTTTTATCAAAATTACCCACTAAGGTGAAATAATCTTCAGAATTTAAAGAAGTAGATAAATATGGTCGATTCCAAGCCTTGATATAAAAGACATTCATCTTTTGAGTCAAAAAAGAAAATTGCACTAAAGAGGCTTTATGGTAATGATAGGTTGCTAAGCCCTTTAAAATGCGCCCAACGAGAACAACACGACTTTTATCTAAAAGCTTTTCTTCATCAGAAGGTGAAAAATCATCATATTTCTTTGGTAAATAAAATAAAATGTCGCGATATGAATAGATGCCTAAATGATATAAGGCAACATTAATTCGCGACGATTTTGAAAATTTCATTAAAGATTATTCAACACCGATTAAGAAGGAATAAACAGGTTGATTACCCATCCGAATTTCAAATTCCACATCGGGATATTTAGTTGATAAATTTTCGGTAATTTCATCAATTTTATCTTCGGAAATATCTTCACCTAGGAAAATAGTGCAAACCGAAGAATCTTCATCGATCATTTGGCCAATTAATTGATAAAAACAATCAAATTTATCTTTCTTGCAAACCAAAATCTTTTTATCAACAATGCCCATAAAATAATCTTTAGTAACATGCACACCATCAATATCAGTATCTTTAATAGCATAGGTAATTTGGCCACTACGAACATTTTGATAAGCTTCCGTCATCTCATCAAAATTTTCTTCTAGGGAAACATCAGGATTATATAAACTAGCCGCCACAATACCTTGGTTAATATTTTTAGTCATAAAGACATAAACATTGATACCTTCATCTTTTAAAACATCTTTGGCAGCATTCGCAGCCATAATGATGTTGCCATTATTTGGGAAGACGAAAACATTTTTAGCGTGCGCTTCGCGTATCGCTTTTGAAATATCTTCAATTGAAGGATTCATTGTTTGTCCACCTTTAACAATAGCGTCGACACCTAAAGAACGGAATGTTTCATCCACGCCTTGTCCAGAACTAATAGCGACCATCCCGAATTCTTTGAGAGGTTTCTCTTTCTTTTCAGCTTCATCTTTAGCTTTTTTCTCTTCTAAGATGTGGGTATGTTGCTCGGTCATATTCTCAATTTTTAATGTTAAAAATTCACCAAAATTCTGCGCGTATTGTAAGATACCACCAGGATTAAGAGTATGAACATGAACTTTCACAATATCATCGATGGTAGCAACCACAAGCGAATTACCGTGTGATTGTAAAACCGAGACAAAGCGTTTCTCATTAAAGGGTTTTTTAATTGAATCGGGACCAAGACGCATAATGAATTCAGTACAATAACCATATTCTTCTTCGCCGTCTTGATTTAAGGTGGCCGGCCCACCTTTTTCTTGTGTCGAAGTCGCCGCGTTTTTATCAATCACATCGCCTAAAATAGCCGCGTTCATTCCTTCAAGAATTTTAATTAACCCCGCACCGCCACTATCAACAACACCGACTTCTTTAAGTACTGGTAATAAATCAGGAGTTCTTTTTAAAGATTCGCGCGCTTCTAAAAGGAGATAGGAAAAAGCTTTTTCAATTGATAAATCATCATTTTTTAAACGGTCGTTAAGCGCTTGGGAAGATTCGCGAATAACGGTTAAAATTGTTCCTTCCACTGGACGCATGACCGCTTTATAAGCAACTTTTGAGCCATTAGCAAAAGCGCTTGCTAAATCTTTAACTTTGATGATATCTTTACCCACTAATGATTCAGCAAAACCGCGGAAAATTTGCGAGGTAATAACCCCACTATTACCGCGCGCACCCATTAAAAGGCCTTTAGAAAACGCCATAGCGATTTCATAGACGCTTTCGTCGCTACGGTTTTGAACTTCTTTCGCCCCGCTTGACATTGTTAAATTCATATTCATCCCGGTATCACCATCAGGTACTGGGAAAACATTTAAAGCATCAATTTCTGGATACGAATTATATAAATTATTCGCTCCAGAGATGATCATTTGTTTAAATAATTGTCCATTAATTGATCGCATATTTAATCTTCTCTTTCTTTAATATCTTGGGCATAAACATTAATTTCTTTAAATTTTAAGCCAAATGTTTTCGTTAAAACATATTTAACTTTCTTTTGAACTTCCGAAAGAACTTCGGTTATTTTTACACCCATCACGAGCACTAAATAGATGGAGACTTCATATCCATCCTTGCTAGATGAGACATAGACACCTTTATCAAATTCACCATATTTTAATAAAGTAACAATATTATTTGATAAAGAGGATTTATCAGCAATGCCAATGACACCATAACACTCTAATGATGCATCAACAGCGACTTTGACGATTGCTTCTTTGGAAATATTAATTTCACCGAATTTAGTTTTTTTACTGATTGCCATAAAATCTCTCCTATGTGCTAGTGTAATATATCATAAGTCAAAATTAAAAGCAAAAAAATAATTTAGACTTATTAACTATGTTAATAAATTAAAAGCTATCATCAACTCTTTAAGATAATGCCCTTTCACTAAAATCATGTGATTAGCGACCCCACTATTTAATAAGTCTAATTTTAAATTATCACCTTCAAGCGCAATTTGGGTACGACATAAATGCGGTAAATTTAAATTATGACCTTGATAAACTTCTTTAATGAATAATTTAGAAAAGTCATGATTAAATTTAACAATAGTGTAAGTTCCTATATACATCTCCCCTTTAATTGCTAAAGATTTATTTGATTCAAAATGGGTCAAAAGTTGATATGAAGAACACATATTAAAAGGCACAGAACAATGGGCTAAGATAATTTTATTTTGTGAAATTAATGAGGGATTTGCTTGAAAAGATGGCAAATTGAGGATTTTTTTAATCAAATACATGGTGACCATAGAAGGCACATCGCCTTCGCAACTTGCGACAATTCCCTTTTCGTTTAATAGGCCTAATGATAAACAACTTGTCACATTTTTTAATTTTAATAAATCAAAACAACGAATCGTTAAACCTTTTAAATGATATTTTTCACAAATCTTTAAAAGGGCTTGATGGACTTTTAAAGCTTGAATTAATTCATTTTGATCTTTAATAAAGAGGGCAAAACGCTTAAATAATTCTTCATCATAATTTTGTGCATCGATATGATTAATTAATTCCTCATAAGGAATATCAATTACTGTCAAATTAAATTTATTTTTAATCAATTGATAATCACATTTAGAAGCAATTAACCAATTGGAAGGTTCACCAATTACTCCTAAAATATCATCCCCCATCTGCGTTTTTAAATCCTTAAAATAGAGATATTGCGTCAAAGCTATATGAGGATCTATTTCACCATCTAATAATAAATAATTTAAATGGCGATCTTTTAAAAACGAAATAATTTCTAAAGCACTAGCTAAAGAATTATCTTTTTGATCGATTAATAAAATAAAGGGAGAAGAATAATTTTGATAAAGTTTAGCAAACTCACCTTCTACGCCTCCTGACATGATGAAAAAGATTTTTAATGCATCTAATTCATCACTAAAGATAAAATCTTTTAAATAATTTTTCGCAAATTTTTGCTTATGAACAATAATTTCTTCATCTAATAAAGTCGAACCTAAACTAATTAAATGAATTTTATCCATTAAGAAGCAGTCCTTAATTCAAAATTATAGGTCGCTGACGATGTTGCTCTCCCTAAAGAAATCGTCGCATCTAAAGTAAAAGCAATTACTTCATTAGGGTTATCAGGGTATTTAACAATATCGACAATCGCTAAATTATCGCGCTTAGAGGAAGGCATTAAAATATTGACTAAAGTGGGATCAGAAAATTCCCAGGCAATATTAAGAATCGTTTTATTATCAGAATATAGAAAATTAATCGCTAAAATCATAATTGTGCGATCACCGCGACCTGTTGGTTCATAAATTACATTCGTGCGATTAACTTCAAAAGGTTCGCGACCAAGAGTCCCATATTGTCTTAAACAAATGCCTCCAACATGTGAAACTTCATCACAAATTATCTGGTGCTCAGGATTAGAGCATCCACTTAATAGTAACGGTAAAAGCATTAAACTAAATAATTTTCTTTTCATGCTTAAATTATATGTATTTTTCTTCATAAAATAAAGAGCTATGTCACGCGAATGACATAGCCCTTTTAAATTGATTAAGAATGATAATTACGCAATAACTTCGTTAGTAAGCGGTTCACCATCAATAATTAAGACTACGCAATAGCCTTCATTCGCAGTAGTTCCAATCACTAAGCTAATTTTAAATTCGCGGTCATCAATTGTTTTAGTCCAATAATAACCGTATTCGTCTTCGGAAGTAGTCCATGTTTCATCAAAATTATCAACTAAATCTAAATGCTGCATCATTAAATAAGAAGAAGTACTATTAATGTCAGTTGTATCTCCATAACAAAGACCCCAAGTAGTCGCATTTTCATCATCTGAATATTCGCTATAATATAGACCCATGGAATCCCAACCTAACATCGTATCAAATTTAACTCCTAAAGAGGTAAATTCACTAGCTGAAACAGTAAACCAATAACCAAAATATTGATTATATAATTCTTCATTCTCTAACATCGATGAATAATTAAGAGCAATCATATCTTCTTGCCAAATATATGCAGCTAAAGCTGAACTCATATCCATTAAAGCAATGTTTAAACCAGTTGAACTATTTTTGAATGTTCGACGATAGAACCTATCAGTCGAGGTTGATTCATCATAAGGAGTAGTAACTTCTTCCCAACCACTCGTACCAGTAATTACCGCGGCATACTCATTTTGCATTTCTTCAGCGGTTTTACCAATGACAGAGCCATCTTCATCCATTTGGATTTCGGCTACTAAGCCAATACCTTGCACGGATGTTTGGGCGTCAATAGTTGTCCAAGGATTCACATCATCATGATAAAAAGGAATATCTTTATCTAAGGTATAAACAATCTCACCGCTAGGATTAATCCAACTATTAACGGTGTTAACAATTGCAGAATAATAATAAGTCCATGAATAGGAAGAGGTATAAGCATACTTATCAAAAGATTGGTTATTTAAGGTACCACCTTCGCCACCAAGCATCATATACATGCCAATTGAAGTCGTGCCACTAATGGTAATAGTTACTGGTGATGTTTCACTATAACTCCAAGCATAAAGTTCAACATCGTAAGGTGAGACGGTGTTAACAGTAACATCTTCAAGCACTAAATCGGTTGGATAATCATAGGCCGCAGAGCCATGATTACCAGCCACAATCGCAGCGGCTGGAAGTTCATTACCACTTCCCCAAGAACTATCATGATAAACTGGGAGAGCATGATTTTTAAATTCATAATTAATTTCAACATTATGGACATCCACCGTGCCGCCGCGTGCGACAATACCTTGACGCTCAGCATTGATGGTTGTATCTTCAATTGTCATAGTGCCTGGCACATTAATAAAGGCACCAACCGAATCGTGGGTTGGACTATTGCAATTAATCGTTGAACCACTAACATTGATATCAACATTATAATTATCACTAGTGGCAGCGTTCGTCCCAATACCATAAGCCCCAGTCGTATTAATGACTGAATTAACCACATTCACTTGAGCGGCATCACCACGGGCAAATAAAGCCGCACCATTCGAATTTAAGGTAACATTTTCTAAAGTAATTGAGCCACCAGTAATCGCATTCAATGATGCACTAGAAGTGCTTGCTGCAACATGATTAATGGTTCCGTTTTTAAACGTTGCCTCGCCTTCAACAACAAATGAGGCAGCGGCAGCATCTTCTGCGCCAAACGATAAAGTCTTTTCATTTAAATCAATTTCTTTAACGACATCTTTGCCGATATGAGAAGCACCTAAAGAAGGTAGAGGTGTCGATACATCTTGATTTAAGATGAAATGTTCAGCATTATTTACCAAAACATTTTCTAATTGTGCAACAGTTTCAACTTGAAGTGGATCAGATTCTATACCCATACCACCAGCAAATTCAACCGCGCCACTAACTGGTGTACCTTCTTGATAGACATTGCCCCAATTATCGACACTTGCCCCACTCATTAAGACACCATCAACATAAGCTTCGCCGACACTAACTTCGCTAAAGAGTGCTCGCACGACAAAACCATTTTCAACCATTGTCGTATTAAAGACATAACTATGGTCAACTTCATTCCAACTATCCGGATCAACTTCTTGACCATTAAGCGTCATGCTTTCAAGCCAATAGCCGTTATCTGGATGAGCGACAAAACTAATCGCTTCACCAACAACCGCGCTACCTAATGATGGAACGACATAACCATTCGCGCTAGGTAAAATTGTTGAAGCATAAGCGGTATCACCTTTATCGCCTTTTTCACCATCTTGACCAGCTGGACCAGTTTCACCTTGTGGACCTGTTTCGCCAGTCGGACCTTGGGGGCCAGTTTCACCAGCCGGACCTTGCGGACCAGTTTCGCCTGTTGCTCCTTGCGCGGGCACACCTGTGTCTTCGCCATTAATGAACCAGTTACCATTTTCTCCGATAGTTACTTCTGGAGAGGTACCATCTTCACCACTAGCCTTGACACCAGTATCTTCACCATCAATTACCCAGTTACCATTATCACCGATAGTAATTTCTGGTGTTTCACCAGCTGGACCTTGCGGACCAGTTGGACCCATTTGGCCTTCACAACTCGATAGACCAAGCCCAAGTAGGAGTAAGGTAGATAAGATTAATAAATTTTTTCTTTGCATCTAAGATTCCTCCTTAAAAAATTTATATGAAAGTAAATTACCATAAGAGGGGGGGTCCTTGTCAAGAAAAAATATTTTTCAAGCTACACTTTTTAGAATAAGAGTAAAATGCATAAATTAAGAAAAAAATCGTAATAATTAAAAAATCGCGATAAAATCGCAACTTTTTGTTTAAAATTAATCCTAAAAACAAAAAAGCCCGGCGGCTCGCTATTCTCCCTACTAGGTAGATACCTTCGCCACTACGGTGCTTAACTTCTGTGTTCGGGATGGGAACAGGTGTGTCCACCGCGCCATCGCCACCAGGCTTTTTTCTCAAAGAACTAACAACTAGTTCCCTGAAAACTAGATATTAAATAAACATGTTCTTAAGTTATTATCGCAAACTAAAATTTACATAAAATCTTATGAAATTAAGTCCTCGACCTATTAGTATCAGTCGACTGAATGCATCGCTGCACTTACATCTCTGACCTATCAACCCGTTAACATTACGGGGGTCTTACTTCTTGCGAATGGGAAGTCTCATCTTGAGGCTGGCTTCACGCTTAGATGCTTTCAGCGTTTATCCATTCCATAGGTAGCTACTCAGCCATGCCACTGGCGTGACAACTGATAGACCATTGCTATGTTCATCCCGGTCCTCTCGTACTAAGGACAAGTCCGTTCAAACTTCCTACGCCCACGACAGATAGGGACCAAACTGTCTCACGACGTTTTGAACCCAGCTCGCGTACCACTTTAATTGGCGAACAGCCAAACCCT
>CASFQR010000018.1 GCA_949297275.1 uncultured bacterium
CTTTAATTATTTTTATCTTTTGCTTGTCGGTTTATTTTATCCTATTAGTGATAACGCGAACGAATCAACAATCAATTCTATCGTTCCCCTATATCCTTTCTTATCGATTTTAATTTTGGGGATTGTTGGGCCACTAGTGGAAGAGATGACTTATCGCTTGGGCTTATTTTCTTTCTTTAAACGAATTAATACAATTTTAGCCTATGCTTTAACGATGGTAATTTTTGCTTTAATTCATTTTGATTTTAATTCCTTTACTAGTGGCACCTACATCAATGAATTAATTAATTTACCCTCATATTTAGCAGCCGCCTTTGTCTTAACATTCCTCTATGATAAATTCGGTTTTGCATCTAGTAGTGTTTGTCACATCACTAATAATTGTATTTCCGTGATTGTCACAATCTTAACGGTTTATTTACCTGAATCTGCCATCTAATTATGGAAAGTGCTATTCCAAAATATAAATTTCAATTTTTGAATGAATTCGCCCTTAAAATCGTCGCCATAATTACGATGACTTTTGATCATGTAGGCGCTTTACTATGTTCCTTTAATCACCCTGATTCATCTTTATATCTAACTGGTTATATCTTCCGTATTATCGGGAGAATAGCCCTACCACTATTTATTTATATGCTAGTGGAGGGAATGGTTAAATCAAAACATCGCGGACGATATTTGCTCCGACTAGCAATTATGGCGGTTACTATCGATATTGCGATGATCTTTATTTATTATTTTATTAATCACGATAATAGTTTAATTCCAGCTTTTAATGACTTATTAATTAATGGGGCAATTTTATATTTTTTACTCCACCACAAGAAAAATATCTGCTTTTTAGCGATTTTGCCCCTCTTAATTTCCATTTTATCTTTTGGGGTTGATGTTTATGAAACATTAAATCCTAACATTATCATCGAGTGGTTTCCTTTTTACTTACGGGGTGATTATTCGCTTTTTGCAACTTTTTTAACTCTAGGTATTTATTTGGGCCATTATCTTGCTAAAAAGAAGACACAGGCATTTCTAGGTCAAATTGAATTTGATGATTCTTATCGTCAAGGCTATTATCAAGTTTATGTTAATATTATTGGGGTTGTTGTCTTATTGCTCATTAATGTCATTATTTATTTTTTATCTTATTTAAATATTGATCCTTATTATTCTAATCTCCAAACTTGGTCAATTTTTGCTGGTTTAATTTATTTCTTTTATAATGGCAAGCGCGGGTATGACGCTAAATGGTTTAAATATTCTTCTTATATATATTATCCGGTGCATATTATTATCATTTATTTTATTTTTTATTTAATATATATGTAGAAAGGAGAACAATAGATGTTAATACACTTAGGAAATGAAAATGATTTTAAAAAAATAATTGCGGAGGGTCGCGTCTTAATTGATTTTTACGCCGACTGGTGTGGACCTTGTCAAATGCTTGCTCCAATCTTAGAGCAATTATCTAATGCTGATAAAGATTTAACAATCGTCAAAGTTAATGTTGATGATTTTCCATCAATCGCCAAAGAATATCACATCTCGAGCATCCCTTCCTTAATTTATTATAAAGATGGTCAAATCATTAAAAAACAAATCGGTTTCTTGCCTTTAAGAAATCTCCAAGAATTTATTGCGTAATTTTTTAGTGCAACTTTTTAAAAAATATTATATATTTATTAACGCATCGTGTGCAGGCGTAGTTTAGTGGTAAAACATTAGCCTTCCAAGCTGAATTTGCGAGTTCGATTCTCGTCGCCTGCTCCAGAGCGTTAAAAATGCCGATTTTATCGGCGTTTTTTGTTTCCGTGATACACTTATGATACATTTATGATACATTTTTTAGAAAAACGCTAATTTAGCTATGACTAATTTATAAATTTTAAAAATTAACACCCATTAAAGAACAAATAAAAAAACACTTTTAAACATAACTTAATTTCTTATACGGATTTAAGTCCCCTATCACGGAAAATCACGGAGTTTAAACTAATTTGGTAATATCTTTTGAATAAGGTAATAATTCATCTATTGGTTTAGTTTTTACATTTGTGAGAACATATTTTAAATATCGATATGGATCTAAACCATTAATAATTGCAGTTCTAATATGAGAAAATAGTTTAAAAGTATAAATTGCTCCTGCTTCACCTCTTAAAGTTTATAGCAGATGTTTCCTGTTAGTGAGAATCTTATAATCGAGTATGTTTGCTTTTCGCTATATAGATGCATCAAGAAGAGTTGGTTAATTTTTTTCTCAATATTACAAAAATAATTGTAATTTTGAGAGGTTTTTTATACTTTCTTATCTCAATAAAATGTTTTAGTATCAATCAAAATTTTTAAAATTTAACGAACTAATTATCGTTTTCTTCGTCACCTTTGGACTCTTTAGATTTATCCTCTTCATTATTAGTAGCGACACCACTATTAGTAGGAGGATTCTCATCATTTGATGAGGTTGAATTATCGTTATTTTCTTGATGCTTAGCTTTTAATCTTTGATCAATTTCTGCAATTTTAGCGTCAATATCTTTAAGCATATCTTCTTCAAAGAATTTTTGCTCTTTTAATTTCTTTAAATCGCGTTGAGCGATTATTAAGGTTGCTTCTTGATATCGATCCGCATATTTCATAAATAATTGTTTAATCACATCGAAATGATAAGGTAGATAAAACAAGAGGAAAAAGCAACCAACCAAAACACTAAAGATGGCGATTTGTGAAACATTTGAAATAAATAATGTTCCTAAATATGCGCCTAAGGAAACTCCACCACTAAAGAGCAATAAACTAGGCCATGTATATTTATAATAATCTTTATAATAGTGTCGACGATAAAATTTAAAGCCCATATGATAAAGAATCGCGGCTTCTTTTTCGTGACCAACGTTTACTACTAAGGAGGCAGCAAAAACCGCACTAGAATGAAGTGAAATATTATGAAGATACACTAATGAGGCAAAATAATAAGAGAGTATTTCGATTATTAATAAAGCAAGATTAAAGCCAGCATGACTTAATAAAGTATTCATGGTTTGAAGCAATTCATCCACATTAATTGTCATATTTAAATTATTGATAATTTGCTTAAAGGAGGGGTCAACATTAAGTAAGATATAATAAGCAATTAAGGTGCCAACGCTAGAAATAATCATAAAAGTTAAGAAAGCTTTTAATAAAGAAATAATCGAGCGATAACCACTGCCCATTCCTAAGCGATAATAACTTGCAAAGCATAAGAAAAATAGTTTAAATGAAAAACGCCCACCCGCGTTAGCCATATCATTAATCCCTTGAAAAGCATATAAAGATGGCAAAAAGATTAAAATCGATGTAAAAATTAAACTAATCGGAGCAAAATAACCTAAGACACCGCAGATTAACGCCATCAATAATAACATCATTAAAGCCTGCGTTTTATCTAAAACGTGTTTTTTATAAGAATTTAGTATTTCCTTAACCATTTTTCACCTTCGTTAAATTTAATCGATAAATATCTTGCACCGCATTTTTTAATTGTTCCTCATTTAAAGGATCGACATCGCGATTTTCTAAATTTTTAATTAATTTATATAATTTGGCTAAAGGGACAATAAAATTATCTTTGCTTTTAATTTCTAAATTCGACATATAACAATCATCATTAATGACGACAATTGCAATAAATAAAGATTTATCAATCCCTAAAGCTTGGGATATTTTATTGCGACGAATATCATTTAATTTTAAGGGATTATCGATATATTCTTTTAAATAGCCTTTACCTTTTTTTGCATAATAAACCCAACTATTATCATCTTCTTTCGCGATTAATCCTCCGCGATAATAACGATCTTTAATTAAATAAATATATTTATTACCAAATAAGACATGATCTAATTTAACATTCGATAAATCGGTTAATTTAAGCGATAAAGTATTAATTAAATAATAATCATAATCGCGGGCAATTAAATAGATTTGCCGGCCATAATAATCGACATAATGTTTATAGATATAATAATTCTTAAGCGGATAATAAAAACACATCAAAAATAAAATGATGAGAAATAAAATAACGCAAATAATAAATAAAATATATTCTACCATCATCTATTAAGCGAATTTTTCCGCCGTTAAGATTGCTACTTCGATCATTTTAGCTAAACCTTCTTGTCGCTCAAGAGCAGTTGCTTTTTGATCTTTATTAATAAAATGATCAGTAACAGTTAATAAGGTCAAAGCTCTTTTATTTAAGATAGATGCGTTTAAATATAAAGCGTAAGATTCCATCTCAACACCTAAAATCCCTAATTTAGCCCACTTTTTCCAATTATCTATTTGATAATCATAGAAAATGTCGCTCGCTAAGATATTCCCAACATGATAAGGGAGATGTTTAGCTTTTAAAACTTCGACACTTTTTTCAACTAAATCATAATTAGCAATGGCAGAAAATGTGCCGTTTAACGCTAATTGGCTAGCAAAATTGGAATCAGTTGAGGCCCCTAAACAGACTAAAATATCAAATAAATTAATCTCCTTTTGATAAGAACCACAAGTTCCAACACGAATGATTGTTTCAACGCCATAATGCGAATAAAGTTCATGGGAATAAATCCCGATTGAGGGATGACCCATGCCACTAGCCATCACAGATATTTTGATATTATTTTTTGTTAAGCCAGTAAAACCTAAAATACCTCTCACATCATTGACTAATTTAACATCATGTAAAAAATTATTTGCAATCCATTCTGCCCGCTTTGGATCACCAGGCATTAAGACTACTTTTGCGAAATCGCTGCTACACGCGTTTATATGGGGTGTTGACATATTATTCCTCCTTAAATATCGACTATTTTAGAATTGGTGAGATAGTCATAAAAACTCAAGTGCTTTTCACTACCTAAAATTATAATAAAATCTACAATTAAAGAGATACCAAAACTTAAAAAAATGAAAATAAGCCGTAATGCAAAGCGAGTAAAGATGACTTGCAAAGAAACTTCATGGTTATCAAAAGTTAAAAATTTTGTTTTAAATAAACGCATCCCAAGGGTTGCCCCATGCATCTTAAAAGGTAAATAAACAGCATATAAAAGAATCGAAATAAGCGTTAAAATGACGCTAAAAATTATTACTAACCCAAAGACCAAATACGAAATCGCATCAGGATAAATTTGCATATAGATGCTCGTAATATATAAAGGCGACATCGAGATGCATAAAATTGATAATTGCATCAATGAATCAAAGATTGTTTGAGCGGCGCGTTTACTAAAAGAAGTATTAGACATATTAATCAACAATTGGACGATTTTCCTTAATCGCTTGGATGAAGCGCTTTAATTCAAAAAGCGTCACTTTATTTGATAAGGGCGGTAAATTATCTAAAGGGAAGAAATTAACATCATTAGTTTCATAACTATGTTTAAAAAAGGGTGAAGCAATTTCAGCATAAAAGCCTAGCATATATTCTGGGATTGATCGATTAGCCTTAAAGGGCGTGCGTTCAGTAATACCAATTAAACGCATATTTTTAACTTCAACGCCAGCTTCTTGAATCACTTCATTTTTAGCTGATTCTAAAGGTGAGTCGTAAAGATCACACCACCCGCCCGGCACCGAATAAGTATTCGTCTCGCTTTCTCTAACTAAAAGGATTTCGCCTTTTTCGTTAAAGATGAATGTTCGCGTGGATACACTCGGTGTCGGATAAAGGTCACGGGCAAAATAATTATTGCGATCAATCTTGACATCTTCTAATTTTTCAAGCATCTCTTTCGATAAATCGTTGATTTGGGCATAATTATCTAAAGCATAAGGATCTTTAGAATAAGTTAGACCAATCTTTGCGATGCTTTGCATCTTAATTAAATAATCGTAAAGTTCTTGAAATTTGAACATTCTTTAGAAAGTAAATGTCATTTGATCATTTAACACAAAATGATAAATCGTATCCGTGTTTGTTAAAGTTGTATGGAAATTAGCGGTATTATAAATTAAACCACAGGGTAAATTATTCCCAGTCATAACTGGATTAGTGATGAATTCACTAGTGTGAATAAATTCACCACTCGCGGATGTAATCACATAATTAATCTCTAAATTATCAACCGAAACATATCCTAAATAAACAATATTATTTATTGGGCTAGAAATCGTTGTGTAGGCTAGATTAGAGAAATTATGATTTTCACTAATATTAATCATGTTATTTTCTAAATCAATTTGGCCGTAATATAACATATTATTGTTGGTAAACATAAAATAGCCGTCATTAACTTGTCCAACGATTTGACCATCGATATAATTGCTTAAATAGACGCCATCGTTATTAACAAAGGTGAAGCTACTGCCATTATCAATCAAGAATACTTCGCTACTAGCACAATAAGTTTCATCTTCTAAAATGACAATTGGTCTTAAATCACGGTCATAAATTACACTATTATTGTAATAATTTCCGTTAGTTAATTTCACAAAATTTAAAGGATTGTATTCGGATAAATATTGTAAAATATTTAAATTACCATCAATTAAAACATCGCGCGAGGCGCTAGTATCAATTGTCTTTTTAGGAGAAATTTCACAAATTTCCACAATTGAATAAACTGGATTACCTTTTTTATCATTAAATAAACCCGCAAAGTCAGTAATCACATAAGGGATTTGAATTGTTTTGGTTTCCCCAGTCACAATATCAATCGTTTGAGTAATTAATTCATATTTGACTTTAGTATCAACATCAAAATAATCATAATCGGTCGCATCATCTGGTAAGGGGTTAATTTTTTGAGTAATAAATTTACCATTAACAAAACAGAAAGCATCAGCACTCACATCAATTTCAATGCGATTAACGAATTCGCCATCATCATTGACGATATAAAAGATATTAGTAGCAGTTACTAAAAGATTATAACCTTCAATGCCTAAATAATCTAAATCAACACTTAAAGCACCGTCTAGACCGGCACTAGAACCCTCTAAAGTTTCGGGAGTAACAGGATGAATTGTTCCATCGTTATCGTAATAATATTCAGCGGTTTTATATTCGCTATTAGCGTCATAATAACGTAAAGATACAGAAAGCGTACCATTAACATCAATTGTTTCTAAAACCGAAGTTAAATTAAGATATTGAACCGTGTCAAAGAACACATTGCCAACAGCATCAGCAATATATGTATTATTGTCATCATTTATCGCAACATAATAACCAAGATAATTACTATCGATAATTGTTACCGAAGCGTTTTCGGAGCCAAAGCGATTATTTCCATTATTAAGATCGAGGAAACCCACGCCATTAGTCGAATTATTTTCTAAGACAACAACACCTAAATCAATGTATGAATCATTAACTAAAGTATATTCATAATCAGGACCAAAGACATATTCGTCATAGCTGACATAATTATTAGGAATATTAACTTCACTAGTGGCAAGTAAATTTTGATCAATCATTTCAGCATCAATAAAGTTTAAAAGTTGATCGTTTTTGGTGTTATTGCATCCACCTAAAGCGAAGGTTAAACCTAAAATTAATGGAATAATAAATGTTCGTTTTTTCATTTTTAATTCTCCTTTGCATTTTTATCTTAACAAAAAGTGAAAATTATTTCCATCTTAATCTATTTAAGATTAAAATATATGCGATGACTTTAGAACAAATTATCTCTTTTACCGATACAGTGGTTATCTTAATTATCGTGGTTTTATTAGGAATAGTTTTATTTATTTTAACTGGATATATTACCGTTAGAAAAGGTCATATTGCAATCATTGAAAAAAACGGCCAATTTGTTGGAATATATAAAAAGGGGTGGCATTATTTTACACCCTTAATTTATCGCCGTGTCGGTATGTATAAATTAGGTGAAATCCGTCAAAAAATTATCGTTGGCCGTGAGACTTATTACTTAACCTATACGATTGAAAATTATTATAAATTTCATTATGAAGGAATGCATGATACTTTAGGTATTTTAAAATCATCATTAAATGATCGCTTTAGCGATTTAAGCAAATCACTTGACACCAAACTTAAATATATTGGGGCAAATTTTATTAAATTAGAAAAAGTTAAAAAATAATATCGTTATTCAACCGTCACCGATTTTGCTAAATTGCGCGGTTTATCGATATTAACTTTTTTATTTTTAGCGACATAATAAGCAAGATATTGCGAGACATAAACCATTGGAATAACCGAGAGATTCGGACTAACAAAATTAACATTAAAGGCATCGCCTTCTTTCGCTAATTCTTTGATTGAAATAATGTAGATATGACCGCGACGCGTCTCAACTTCTTTCGCATTATTGCGAATAGCTAAATCAGTTTTAGCGTCGCTATCAAAGGCTAAAAGGGCAGTCTTATTATCCACTAAGGCGATTGGGCCATGTTTAAGTTCACCACCCGGGAAAGCTTCGGAATGAATATAAGTGATTTCTTTCATTTTTAAAGAAGCTTCTTTTGCGGCAATATAATCACTTCCCCTTCCAATGAAGAAAATTAAATTATATTTATAAATTTCATTAGCTAAATCAGCAATCTCCTCTTGGCGATTAATAATATTTAACAAAACATTATTTAAAGAATGGAGAGATTCAATCACACTCGTGTTATTAAATAAGGCCGAAACTAATAAAGCTAATAAGGTTACTTGGGCTGAAAAAGCTTTGGTGGAAGCGACCGCAACTTCTAAGCCAGCTTCTAAATAGAGGGTAAAAGTAGCTTCGCGGTCAAGAGTCGACGCCATTGTGTTAGTGATAGCAATATTAATCATCCCGCGATTATTGATAATTTTTTGACATTTAATTAAATCAGCAGTTTCTCCTGATTGAGAAATTAAAATAAAGACTTGATTCTTATTTGAAAAGATTGGTTCATATGCCCATTCGCTAGCGATAAATGTCTCACTTCTTTTACCTAATAAGCGAAAATATCTTTCTCCCACTAAGGAAGCATGATAAGATGTGCCACACGCTAAAAATGTGATATGCTCAGCATTTCTTAATTCATTTAAAAGGTAATCATCAAAAGTGAAATTATGACCATCAAAATATTTGATTAATAAGCGCGAAATTACCTGGGGGGTTTCTTCGATCTCTTTAAGCATATAATCGCTATAGCCACCTAAATCTTTATTTAATAATTGAAGATTGCGTTCAGTGTATTTCTTTTCAACTTCTTTGCCATTAATTAATAAACGAATCACATCCTTAGTTAAATAGCCATATTCGCCATCTTCCACATCGATAAATTTTTGCGAATATTTAATTAAAGGTAAGGGATCGCTAGCTAAATAGGAAGCTTTCTCACTTTCAGCAATAATTAAAGGTGAATCTTTTTTTGCAAAATATAATTTATTTGGTTCTTCTTTAAAAAGAATCGCTAAAGCATAAGAACCTTTTAAAATCTTCATTAAGCGTTCAATTGCAATTAAAACATCATGAGGATTTTTTAAATAAATATACTCTAAAATATTGGCAATAATTTCAGTATCAGTTTCCCCTTTTAAAGTGTAACCTTTTTCTAAGAGTTTCTTCTTTAAAGAACGATAATTTTCAATCACACCATTATGGACTAGATTAAATAAACCATGCATGGAAGAAATCGGGTGAGCGTTATTTAGCGTAGGTTGACCATGTGTCGCCCAGCGGGTATGACCAATCGCCGAAGAAGCTTCGACTTTATTAGGAATTTTCTTTCTTAAATCATCAACAGTGCCAACGACTTTATAGCAGGCAAATTCTTGGTTATTATTTAAAAAAGATACGCCAGCCGAATCATAGCCGCGATAATCTAAAGACGCAAGTCCATCTAAAACAAATTTTGAATAATTTTTAACTTTGCCAACTGCCCCAACAATCCCGCACATTATTTAGTTTTCTCCACGTTAATTAAATCAACCATCCGCTTTAAACAAACATCTAATTTTTCTGGATCTTTTGCTTCAATCATTACGCGGATTAATGGTTCAGTGCCGCTAGGGCGCACTAAGATTCTTCCTTCGTTATTTAATTCTAAATCAATCTTATTAATTTCATCTAAAATAACGGGGTTTTGCATTAATTCCTCTTTATTTTCCACTTCAATATTAACTAATTTTTGTGGATATGGTTTAACTGGTTCAAGCATTTTCACTAAAGGAATATTAGATTGAGAAATGACATTTAGCATCTTAATCATTGTCAATAAACCATCACCAGTATTTAAGTCGCTATAATAAATAATATGGCCAGATTGTTCGCCGCCTAAAGATAGATGATTCTTCTCAAGTTCAGCTTGGACATATTTATCCCCTACTTGCGTTTCAATATAACCAATCCCAGCATCTTTTAGTGCATTCTTTAAAGCGAGATTTGACATCACGGTTAAAACAATTTTATTACCCTTAAGTTCATTATTTTCTTTCATGTGTAAAGCCGATAGATAAAGAATGGCATCGCCATCAATAATCGTTCCATCCCCACTAACCATCAAGCAGCGATCAGCATCACCATCAAAAGCAAAACCAACATCATAATTATCTTCTTTAATCTTTTCAATGAGGTTTTCTAGATGTGTTGAGCCACAGTGATCGTTGATATTTTTACCATTTGGTTGTGCGTCAATAATCGTTGCATCAATACTTAAAATTTTAATCAATTCGTTAATAAAAAATGATGCCGAGCCATTCGCGCAGTCAACGAGAATTTTTAATTTAGAAACAGTCGGAGAAGCGGCTTTAACTAAGAAATTTAAATATTCGTTTTTATAGCGAAGAATATAAGGCATAGTTCCTAAAACCTCACTAGGGGCAAAAGGTAGATAATCTTCTGGAGAATCAATATATTCCTCAATTAATTTTTCTAATTTTTCCGAAATCTTTTTGCCGCGATTATTAAAGATCTTAATGCCGTTATCATAATAAGGATTATGGCTAGCCGAAATCATAATGCCATAATTAAAGTGTTTGCGTAAAACTAAATAAGAGATTGATGGAGTTGAGGAAACTCCAATGCTCACAAGTTTTGATCCGCTTGCTAAAACTCCAGCCGCGATGCTAGACATAAACAAATCTTTCGATAAGCGGGTATCGCTAGCAATCAAAATTGATTGATTAGTTTTAGGATATTGGCCTAAAAAGCGACCAATGCGATAAGCAATATGAACATTTAAATTGTCGTTAGCGACTCCCCTAACGCCATCTGTGCCAAAATATTTTCCCATCGTTATTCCTCTTTATTTTCTAAATTAGTATCATCGGTTTTTGTAAACATATATTCTTCAAAAACCCGTAAAAAATTATCTGGTATCACTGGTGTTAATTCCCCTTGATAAGCAATTGAAATGCGGCCTGTTTCTTCTGATACCACCACCGTAACTGCATCGCAGACTTCACTAATCCCAATAGCAGCCCGATGACGCGAACCATATTTACCAGTTAAGGGCTTGGTTGTCGGAGTATAATAGACCGAGGCAGCTAAAATAAAATCGCGACGAATGACGACCGCCCCATCGTGTAGACGCGTGCCAGGATAAAAGATAGTCAATAATAATTCTGGTGACACAGGTGCATTTAAAACCGTTCCAGTTTTAATCATGTCATTTAATGGGACACTTTTTTCAAAAGTGATAATTGCACCGATTTTTTGTTTAGATAAAGACATCACCGCGTCATTAATTTTTAAATATAAAGCGTGACGATCAAAGACTCTTTCTTCTTCAATTTTTCGAACATTTTTACTTTTAAATGAATTAGCAAGTAAAGATCTAACTTCGCCAATATTAATAAAAGCAAACAGTGACATCCCAGTGATTTGGGCAATGAGGGCTAAAGACCATAAAAGTCTAAGACTAAACATCCAAGAGATAAAAACTAATCCAGAACAAACAGCAAAATAAATAATAGCTGCTTTACGATGAACAACTTTTAAGAAGAGAAATAAAAATAAACCAAAAATAACTAAAGATAAGGAAAAATCTACCCAAGTTAGGGCATGATTTTGAAAGACGAGTTCATTATTAATAATTTCAAACATCTTATTTAACCCAACGATGGGCAAAACGACTAGCTGCACTCGCGGCAATCGCTCCCACAATATCATCTAAAAAAGTATTACAATGTCCAGTATTTTTACCTTCTTCGTTAAGTTTAGCGATTATGCCATATTTCTTTTTATCGATAAAACCGAAGTTTGTTAAAGCAATAGAACCATATAAATTACAGATACCATAAGCAATCACTTCATCGACACCATATAGACCTTCGTCGCGAAGCAAAATAGCTTCTAATTCTTTATCATCCAACACTTTCTTTTCAGCTAATTTATCTAGTTCAATCGCTGTGATAATTGCGTGCTGAACTTCTCTTTTTGATAAGACGCTATAAACAGAATCGAGAAGTTCTTCCATCTTTAAATCCACATGATAATCAGCTTGTAAAAAACGCGCACAATCAGCGATATCTTTGATATCTACTCCTCTTTCATGCAATAAGGCAATGCATTTTTCTCGGTAATCAATCATATTACTCTCCTTAAGTGATATTTTCATTTTATCACAAGTCTATTTTCGTTCAATTATTATTAATAAATTTTAAATATTTATTAATCTTTTTTTCTCATATTTTTTGGCTTAAGAATAAAAAGATAGTAAACTAATGAGGTGAGGTAAATAATAGAATGAAAAAATTTGGGGAATTTCCAGTTAAAAAATTAAATGAAAAGAAAATTATCGCTCGCATCAATACTTATTTAAAAGAATTAAAAGAGGCTTTTAATGAAGAAAGCGCCTATAAAACTTATCTAAAATACCGTAAATTTATCAACGATTTAAGTAGTGATAGCAGTGTCATCATGGTGAATTTTTCGATTGATACCACTAATCGTAGAAACATTTTAGCTAACCAAAAGATGACGGAAGTCATGCCTTTAATTGAAGAAAGAAATCAAGCATTTATCAAAGAATTATTAGATAGTAAATATCGTCATTTTATCGAAAATAAAACAGGATCATATTTATTTAAAATGCATGAAAACACCATAAAAACCTTCGATGAAAAAATAATTTCTAAATTAATTAAAGAAAAAGAATTAAGTGACCGCTATGTCGCTTTATTGGCTAGTGCTCAAATTGAATACGATGGCAAAATCCAAAATTTAAATTCCTTAAGTAAATACCGTCAAGACCCTAATCGCGAGGTTCGTAAAGAAGCAAGTGAATTATTCTTTAATTTTATGGCAAGTGTCGAAGACGAATTGGCAAATATTTACGATGAACTCGTTCATCTTCGCGATCAAATGGCCAAAGATTTAGGTTTTAATAATTATATTGAACTCGCCTATCTTAAATTAGGTCGCTATGACTACAATTATTTAGATGTTAGGCCTTATCGCGAATTAATCGCGAAAATTTTTACTCCATTAGCGACCAAAATTAATCAGGAAAGAATCAAGCGCCTTGGTATTAAGGATATGATGTATTACGATGAATCGATTTCTTATATTGACGGTAATCCCTTACCAAAAGGCAATGTTGATTATTTAGTCTTAGAAGCAAGTAAGATGTATCACGATATGGGCAAAGAAGTTGGTGAATTCTTTGATACAATGATCAACTATCACCTTGTTGATTTAGTGACGAAACCAGGAAAAATTTCGGGTGGCTTTATGTGTTATTTTCCGAAATATAAAGTCCCATTTATTTTTGCTAATTTTAATGGCACAAGCGCTGATGTTGATGTTTTAACTCACGAATTTGGTCATGCTTTCCAATCTTATTGCTCCAAAAATATCAAAGTCCCTGAATATCAATCCCCGACCCTTGAGGCTTGTGAAATTCATTCAATGAGTATGGAATTTTTAGCCTATCCTTATATGGATAATTTCTTTGATAAACCAAATCGCTATCGCAAGGAACATTTAGCAAGCGCTATGACCTTTTTACCTTACGGGGCAATGGTTGATGAATTTCAAGAATATGTCTATTTAAATGTTAACGCTTCTCATCTTGATCGCATTAATAAATGGAATGAACTAGAGAAAAAATATCGCCCGTTTGTTAATAATAAGGGCTGCGCTTATTTAACGAAAGGCCAAAGATGGATGAGTCAAGGACACATCTATCAAAGTCCATTTTATTACATTGATTATACCTTTGCCCAATTAAGCGCGTTCCAAATCTATTTAGAAGATCTTAAAGATCATCATAAGGCCTGGAAAAAATATTTGAGATTATGCAAAATGGGTGGTAAATATCCTTATTTAACATTATTAAAAGAAGCGCATTTAAAAAATCCATTTATCGAAAAAAATGTTAAATCAATCGCTAAAAAAATCTATAAAATTTATCAAGAGATGCCTGATTAGCAGCCTTATCTATGCAAAACACAGATATTTTTTTAATTAAATTAGTGCTAAATAAAACTGAACAAATTATCTCGCTTAAGGAAAACATCCCAGTTGCGATTGTGGGATTTGCGGAATACAATTTTATTAAGCTAAAAAAATATTTTTTAAGTAAAAATTTTCTTAAATTAAATGAGTTAAGAGATGAATCGCTTTTATATATTCAACATAATTTTATTAGAGATAGCGTTAATATAAATCACCTAGAAAAAGCTTTGACAAACGAAGAAATAATTTATTTAAATAAAGTTCAAGAGGGTTTAAAACATAAAAAAATAGTTATACTTTTTAAACCGTTTACCGCTAAGAAAAAGTTTAACCAGCGACTCGCAGAAATAATTAATGATAAAAGAGTAATTATTATTACCAACAATTTTCAATATCTAAATCTATACCAGCAAGTTTATCTATATGATAATAAATTTTATTTCTATGATGGATTTTATCAAAATGATGTCATTTATCTTGTGAAATTTGCGTCCTATAAAGATGCTAAAAAAGCTATCACTACTCAAGGTAATTATCAAATGAAGAAAATCGATGATTTAACGATTCGCTATCAATTAAATCAAAAAAATTTATCAGAATTCTTATTGCTAATTGCAACCTTGAAAATAGCTGATTTATCAAAAGAAGAGATAAATTTAGAAGAATATTTTAAAGGAATAATTATTTAAATGAATTACATTTTAATTAAAGATTTATCAACCATTCAAAATTATCAAAAATTAATCTTTCGTCGCGGCAAATTCTTTCTCTCCTTTAACAAGATAATCAACAATTTAAAAACCTTAATGGCCTCTAATCAAGACATTTATTTAGGTTCCTTATTTGATTATTTATCTTTTGAAGATTATAGCTTTATTCAAAAGATTATTGCTAAAGATATTACTAAGCGAAATTATTATTTTTTAACTAAGTATCCTGAAAAATTTGAGCATCTAATCAAAGAGAAAATAATAGGCAGTAATTATCGCCACTACAGAATTACTTTTAGTGAAATGAATAAATTAAATTCTTTTAAAAAAGGAATACCTTGCCAAATTATTAGTGAGAAAGATTTAAGTCTCGATTTAATCGTTTATCAATATTATTTAAATGAATTCGTCAAAAAATTAGCGAAGAACAAACCAATTAATTTTGTCGAAATTAAAGATTAATAATGGGTTTTTTCTTGGATATTTTTATAATCTTCAAAAAGTTTTAGGCAAGCTTGACGATCTAATTCAATGACAAGATTAGCATGATTTTCAAACATGTCATAGAATTTTTTATCGCGGAAACCAATATTTTCCGTATCGATAATATTGCAGCCATAATAAATCTTTTCGATATTTGACCATAAAATAGCCCCCATACACATTGGGCAAGGCTCACCGGTCGTATAAATTTCGCATCCTGATAAATCAAAAGTTTTTAATTTTTTACAAGCAGCATGAATCGCCATCATTTCACCGTGGCATGTCGGATCATTATTTTTCACAACTTGATTATGGCCGCGGCCAACGATTTTACCATTCTTAACAATGACCGCCCCAAAAGGACCACCGTGGCCATTATTAATACCTTTATAGGCTTCTTTAATCGCCGCGCGCATAAATTTGTTCATCTTTTTTCTCCTTTGAATTTATTGCAAGATAAAATTATTGATTTCTTGGAGCATCCAGCGAGAATCGAACTCGTACCTTTTGCTTGGGAAGCAAAAGTTCTACCATTAAACTATGGATGCAATTAAGCAAAAGCTTTTAATGCTTTTGCAATTTACCTTTGTTTTTACCTTTAGAAGCATGGAAGGCAGTCGAAGCATCGTTACGCTCCGCTAATTCTTTCGCATATTTAACTGCTTCTTCTTTTGTCCAGAATAATTTAACGGCTTTTTCAGACTTCTCGGCTTTTACTTGCCATTTACCATCTTCTTTGCGTTTTGAGATGTGATAAATCTTACCCATAATATCTCCTCCCCTATATTATATACTTCTTATTTTACCATCGCGACCATGAACGCGAATAGAAATTCCTTGATTAGCCGCCATCGCTTTAGCGTATTGAATCGCTTCTTGCTGCGTCGCAAATAATTTAATCGCCTTTTCAGCGCCACTAGCCTTTACTTGCCATTTATGCAAATCAGTGCGCTGCGAAATATGATAAGCCTTAACAGCCCCACTAGGAAGTTTAGGTGCAACCTTTTTACGCGGTTTAGAACGCGTATTATATTTGCTCGCCACTTGGGCCTTACTTTCTTCTGTGGAAACTGGTCTTTTATTAGTAGACTTCTTTGTCGCTACCTTTTTAGTAGGCGCACTTTCTTTATTAGCCACATCATTCGCTTCGATAGTCTCTATGTCATTATTAGTTTCAACAACTTCTGGTGTCTCTTCGATCGCAACTTCTTCAGTTTCTTGGCTGTCTTTAGAATTATCTTTTTCTTGTCTTAAAGAAACGCTGGCTAAAGAAACTTTTTTAGCAGCAGCTGGTTCAATAATGATAGTTTCATCACTATTAGTATTATTTTCATCGTTGCTAACTTCGGCGTTTTCTTTTACTGTCGCTTCTTCGTTTTTAACCTGTGAAATCGCATTTAAGATTTTAATTTCTAATGCAAATGAGATAATTGCAAGGATAAAACAAATTTCCCCGAAGGCAATGATGGTAATTTCAATAAAAAACAAAGGTGATAAATCAGAATTTGAGACTCGATGCACGATTGAATTCATTAAAAGGGAGGTTTCTAAAGCACTCATTGAGCAAACCAAACAAATTAAGAAACCAAATAAAATATCAATGTAACGATGCTTTTTAGCTCCTAAGATGATTAAAGTTAATAGAGCGGCAAATCCAAATAAAACATAGATAGCAGCATAGATATAAAGAACAATCGAATAGATATCAAAATTACTGAAATTTATTAAATCTTCAAATAGTTGAACGATTGGACTAAAATCAGCAAAATAATTCGTTTCAAATAAAAGGAATAAAAGGAATGCCACTAATGATAACGCACTAGCGACACTAATTAAGGCGATTGATGCTTTTTTGTTTTTCATAATTATTTTCTCCTCTTATAAAGTGCGGATTTTACCATCGCGACCATGCAATAAAACGGTGACACCAAAATTTTTAATTAATAATTTACCATATTCAATCGCTTCGATTTCACGGCCGAAGATTTTTAAAGGATATTCATCTTTTAAACGGCGGATTTCATAAATAGCCAAATCATCCCGGCGAATAATATGATAAACATCGCTTTCATTAGCCTTTACCTTATCTTTTGAAAAAGCATAACGACCATCATTAGGAATTTTCTTCATGGTGGCAATTGTCTTTTCATCAAGATGCGGTGTCTTTAAAGGACGGGTTGTTTCATCTTCATCATTACTTAATGCTTCTTCAATATAAACAACACCATCACTATTATCATCTAAAATATCTTGATTCTTTTTAGTCATAAACTCTCTCCCCATTGTTTAACTAAAAATTAACTTAAATCACCAATATTTTAAATAAATTAGCCGCAATATTCAATTATTTGAATATATAAATTTCTAACGAATAGTAAAAAATGTGAATTTAAGCGAACTTTAAGGCTAAAAAAATTAATTTTGCGGTTATATTTAAGTATATAAAATGAGTTTAAAAAGAAAAAAATCTGGCTAATGCCAGATCATTATATGCGCTAAGATGGTGGATGCTACAGGGCTCGAACCTGTGACCTTCTGTACGTCAAACAGATGCTCTCCCAGCTGAGCTAAACATCCATATTTATCTCAGTGAGTCTTGCTCAAGATGGTGCCGTCGAAAGGATTTGAACCTTCAACCTACTGATTACGAGACAGTTGCTCTACCGAGTTGAGCCACGACGGCGGAGCGCTCATATATTATAAATCTTAATTTTGATATAGCAATATTTATTTTAAAAAGTTTCTCCTTAGGGCGTTAAGTTATCGCCCTAAGGAATAAATTATAATTTTATTGTTTAACTCGATGACTCTTGCACTTTTTAATAATCCAAGCAATAAAGACTGCAATTTCGTGGATTACTAAAGGCACAATCGCTAAAGCTAAAACATAAGCCCATTCGACACCATCGATTTGATAACAACCAAAGAAGGTTGAAATACCAGGTACTTCGACAACAAAGAATTGTAAACCAATGCCAAGGACAAAGGCTAAAAGCATCACCCAGTTTTTACTCTTAAAGACATGGATAAATGATTTATGGATATTACGCATCCCTAGCATATGAAATAATTGCGAAATACCTAAAACTGAGAACGCCATCGTTTCAGCTTTTTGTAGTAATTCAAAATTATCAGGATGATTAAGCATTGCAATAAAGGTAGATAAACTATTAACTTCAGGATGGAGGCCTTGCCCTAATTCTACAAATGGTAAGAATAAGAAAGCGACTAGCGTTAAAACACCAATTAAAGCCCCATAACCAAAGATAGCGTAATAACCGCCATGACTAAAGAGTGATTCTTTAATACCGCGCGGTTTTTCTTTCATAATATCAGGATCTTTATCATCGCTACCTAAAGCAATTGCTGGTAAGGAATCAGTAATTAAATTAACCCACAAGATTTGCGTGGCAATTAAAGGCGATGGTAAACCTAAGATTGCGGCAACAAACATCGCTACAACTTCCCCAATATTACTTGATAAGAGGAACCAAACAGTCTTTTTAATGTTAGCGTAAATCCCCCGACCTTCTTCAACAGCTTTTTCAATCGAAGCAAAATTATCGTCGGTTAAGACCATGTCCGCTGCCCCTTTAGCAACATCAGTTCCGGTAATTCCCATCGCAATACCAATATCAGCGGCTTTTAATGAAGGCGCATCATTCACGCCATCACCAGTCATCGCCACAATTGAGCCATTCGCCTTAAAGGCTTTCACAATTTGGACTTTATTTTCCGGAGAAACACGGGCGAAGACGCGAACATTTTTAACTTTTGCTTGCACTTCTTCATCACTTAGGCCATCGAGTTCAGAACCACTTAAACATTCTTCCATTTTTGAACAAATGCCAAGTTCACTCGCAATTGCAAAGGCAGTATCTTTATGGTCGCCAGTAATCATAATGGTAGTAATTCCTGCTCCTTTAAAGATATCAACCGCGTGTTTAGCTTCAGGGCGAGCCGGATCAACCATTCCGACAAAACCAACAAAAATTAAATTATCTTCTTCAATCTTTTCGGCGTAGCGTTTAGCCAATGCTAAAACGCGTAAAGCTTCTTTGGAAAATTCACTAGCCTGTTTTTCGATAAAAGCAATATCGTCTTTAGTGATTTTAACGACTTTGCCATTTTTGAGAATATGAGTCGTGTGTTTTAAAATATTATCGATCGCCCCTTTAGTGTACATTACCTTTTGATCTTTATCTTGATGAAGAGTTGACATCATCTTGCGATTTGAATCAAATGGATATTCATCGATACGAGGTAATAGATCTTCAACTTGCGATTTTTTAAAGCCGATTTGATCTAAAAAATTAACTAAGGCAACTTCAGTAGGATCGCCATGAATACCATTTTCAATAGACGCATTACTACTTAAGGCCATGCCACTAGCTAATTCATAGGAATTATCTTGATTAAATTCTTCTTGTTTATAAACTTTACCATCATAGAAAGTTTTAACAACTGTCATCTTATTTTGAGTTAAGGTACCTGTTTTATCTGAACAAACATAACTAACAGCCCCTAATGTCTCAACTGATGGGAGTTTACGGACGATGGTATTAGCCTTAACCATTCTTTGCACCCCGAAAGCTAAAACAATTGTCACAACCGCTGGTAAACCTTCTGGCACCGCTGCGACCGCTAAAGCAATCGCATTCATAAATAATTCAATAACGGAATCTAAGCCTAAATTATCGCCAACCCAGGCATAAATTAGGCCAACACCAAACATTAAGACCACAATAACTATAGCTAAAATACCTAATAATTTAGATAAGTCAGCTAAGCGTTTTTGCAATGGTGTTTGCTCTTCTTTTTCATTTTGTAACAAAGTGGCAATTTTACCTATTTCGGTATGCATGCCAGTATTAATCACAACGCCTTCGCCGCGACCATAAACACAAGGTGTAGAAGAATAGGCACAATTGATGCGATCACCAACCCCAACTTCTTCGCTAAAAACAATCGAAGCATCTTTCTCAATTGGTAAAGATTCACCTGTTAAAGATGATTCATCACTTTTAAAATTGTAAGTTTCAATTAAACGTACATCAGCCCCAATCGTATCGCCTTCTTCGATAATGAGAATATCGCCAGGCACTAATTCTTCCGATTTAACTTTGATTAATTGGCCATCGCGACGGACAAGCGATTCTGGGGATGATAATTTCTTTAACGCTTCTAAAGCATGCTCGGCTTTAATTTCTTGAACTGTACCAATAATTGCGTTAAGTAAAATAACGGCAAAGATGATGATAACATCAGCAAATTCAGCGACCCCACCTTCGCCACCGCGTACCGTTTCAAAAATAGCAATTCCTAACGAAATTAAGGCAGCAGCAATTAAAACATAGATCATTGGATCATTAAGTTGGGATAAGAACACTAAAAAGATACTCTTTTTTTTCTTTTCTTCTAAAGCGTTTTTGCCGTATTTATTTAAACGCTCTTTAGCCTCCTCAGAACTTAGACCGCGTTTAAAATCAACATTAAGCTCTTCGCCAACTTGCTTAAGCGATTTGGTTTCAAACATAAAATACCTCCATTGTCATTAGGTCTTGCCTTAAACGAGCTCCGGATATATATCGTGTTGACGAAGTCCTCGCGAGCTACTCCCCTAAACGAAGTTATTTAAACATAAAATATCAATATTTTCAATATTCGAGAAGGGAATTTCTTAGTGAATTAATAAAATAATTCTAATGAAATACATAGACGACTTTTTTATAATGATAAGGGAGGCTTTTCTAATGCATATTTTAATTTTAAATGGTAGTCCTAGAAACAAAGGAAATAGTGAATTTATTACTAATTTAATGCAAGAAGAATTTTTAAAGAAAAGTTATCAAGTCGATGTTATTAATGTCGGTAAAAATAATATTCGCGGCTGCTTAGCGTGCCATTATTGTCGAGAAAATCATAACTGCGTCATCGATGATTTAGTGAATCAAGTAGCCCCGATATTTGAAAAAACTGATGCATTAATTATGATTACTCCTGTGTATTATGCGATGCCAAATGGCAATTTAATATCTTTTCTCCAAAGATTATTTTATTCGACAAGTTTTGATAAAAGAATGAAAGTTGGGGCAAGCGTGGCCATCGCTAGAAGAGCTGGCACTACATTTGCTTTAGATTGTCTTAATAAATTCTTTACCATCACGGAAATGCCAATTGGTTCCTCGTTTTATTGGAATAATGCCTTTGGTCTAAATAAGGGCGAGGTGCAATTTGATGAAGAAGGCATTAGTAATGTTAAAGAATTAATTAATAATGTTGATTTTTTAGTAAAAAGTATCGCGAAAGGAAAGAAAGAAAAACTCCTAGATGACAAAGTTCCTCATCTAGTGACAAATTTTATGAGGTAAAAACGATGTTTAATGATTTAAAAGATTATTTAGCAAATAAAATTATTTATCAAATTTATACGCGAAATTTTACAAAAGAAGGGACCTTTAATGCTATCAATGAAAAACTAGATTATTTAAAAGATTTGGGCGTTGATATTATCTATTTATTACCTGTTTCACCAATTGGTAAATTAAATCGCAAAGGTAAGTTAGGTAGTCCTTATGCCATTGAAGATTATTTAGCAATCAATCCCGAATTAGGAACTTTAGATGATTTAGAAAATTTAATTTCTCACACGCATTTAAAGGGCATGAAAATCATCATCGATATCGTTTTTAATCATACTTCCCGCGATTCCAAAATTTCAAAAGAACACCCTGAATGGATGTATGTTGATAAGGAAGGTCAGATGGCAAATAAAGTAGGTGATTGGTCGGATGTCTATGATTTAGATTTAGAAAATGAACAATTATGTGATTATTTAGTTAGTGTGATTGATTATTATAGTTCCTTAGGTATTGACGGTTATCGCTTCGATGTGGTCTCATTACTAAGTGAAAAATTTCTTAAAAAATTACAAAAGATGCTTTTAGAAAAATATCCCCAAACCATTCTATTAGGTGAATGTGTAGAACCGCAATTTAATGCCTATTTAAGAAGCCAAAACATCAATTGCTTAAGCGATGGTGAATTATATCAATTAGGATTTGATATGTTGTACATGTATGATTGTTATTCTTATTTAAGATCGTATTTAGAAAACGGTAATCTTAATGATTTAAATACATTTAAAATGGCACTTATGCAAGAAAATAGCGCAAATCCTAGAGATTCTTTACGAATTCGCGGTTTAGAAAATCATGATCAAAAGCGCATTTATCAATTTAGCAAAAAGAAAAATATCATGATGTCACTAGCATCTATTACTCCCTTTATGAAAGGCCCGATGTTCATTTATAATGGTTTAGAAACAAAATCTAAACATGTCTTAAATCTCTTTAATAAAGATCCCTTAGATTGGTCAATTGATGAAGATTGGTTTAATTTTATTCATCGCTTAATCATTTTTAAAAAAGATCAAATTAATCAAGAATTACTTCTTTCTTTACCTTCGACTAAAGAGGGCGAATATCTTTTAATTACCAATTATTATTTCAGCGGCCAAAAAGCTTATGGTATCTTCCCGTTAAAGAATAATTTAAAAATTATTAACGATGAGATTGAAGATGGTATTTATATTGATTATTTAACTAATAAAGAAGTTATCATTAGTCAACACCTCATCAAAACATCTTCTCC
>CASFQR010000019.1 GCA_949297275.1 uncultured bacterium
AAAAATTGACATTATTACGAGCTTCAGAATATGGTGCATATGTAACAAATTATACAACACCAAGTGGAGACCCAAATGTAAAATGGAGAATATTTTATGCTGATGAGAGTAATATATATTTAATAGCAGATGACTACATACATGTTAATTATGCACCAGAGTCAAACAATAATAAATTAGATTATTATTCTTCTGGTTATGAAGTATCATTTAATAATGTAATTAATGATTATGCAGGTTCAAGTAGCATAACAGATCAAAGAATAATAAAGTGGATAAACTATGTAAAAGATTATCCAAACTCAACAAATGCGAGTATAAAATCAGTAGCATTTATGTTGGATACGGATGCTTGGAATAAAAAATATAGAAACCAAGACTATGCAGAATATGCAATAGGTGGACCAACAATAGAATTGTTTGCAGCATCATATAAAGACACTCATGACTATTATATAGAGTATAGATATAACAGCACGGGTTATGAAATAAAATGGAATTATGAAACAGACTATAGTGAGTATGTTAATAACAAAATAGAAGATGATAATGATTTGTATTGTATAAAATCCAATACAATCACATCAACATATAAGTATATGTGGTTAGCGTCACCAGCAGCTTATAGAAGTGACTATCTTATAGCTATAAGTGAAAGACGGCGATGTGAGTCGTGATAGATATGATAGTAGTGGTACAAAACTGAGACCGATAATTTGCTTAAAAAAAGAAATCTTTTAGAAAACGATATTAAAAATTATCTGCAAAAATATGGCTTTGATAGTGACGACTTATTTTCAGCAATGAATGAATTAAAGAATCAATTTAATCAATATGTCAATCTCCAAAATAAAATTCAAGAAAGAAATAATAATAAACGAGTTTTTGAGCAAGAAGTATCAAGGTTATTAAAGTTAAAAGATAGTCTCTATGTTAAATATAATTTTGAAGAAACATTATCTATTATCGAAATAAATGATCGCGCGCTTAAATTTAATAATCTTCTTGACAAGATGAATAAGGAAAAAAATAGATGCATCAATTATCAAAGCGAAAATAATCTCTTAGAGGAAAATCGATCGCAGGCATTTCTTAGGAGCGATCTTACAAAACTCGATGAAGAAAGAAAAGAAATCAATAATCAAATAAATAATTTAAGGAATGAGATATTACATTTAGAAAGTAATGTTGATAGCATGCACGCTTTAAAAAATTTAGAAGTACAATTACACGAAACATTAGATAAGATTAAATATTCTAATTTAGTTAATAATTATGTTAATGATGAAATAATAAAAGCGCGCGATTATCTTAATGAAAAATATGTTAAACCAATCAAAGATAAATTTGTGTATTACGCGAAGATGCTCGAAGATAATATAGGTGAAAAAGTAAAAATGGATAATAATTACACAATTTCTTTTGAAAGAAATGGAGTTAATCGCGACTATCGCCATCTTTCTAGTGGCAATTTATCTTTATGTGCTTTCGCGTTTAGATTAGCAATTTTAGATAATGTTTTTAGCGAGGAAAAACCGTTTATTATTTTAGACGATCCCTTTGTCTATTTAGATAATAACCATTTAGATAAAGCCTTTGCCTTAACCGATAAGTTAGCTAAAGATTTTCAAATCATTTATTTATCTTGCCGCGATGATCGCTAATGAATTTATTTTTTAACTCTGTTAAAATCTCATTATGAATATTTTAACTAGTCTTAACGAAGAATTGTCACAAATTACCCCCACGCGTTCTTTTAATTTGCTCTATATTATTCTTGATTCTATTTTCATTTTATTTTTAATCGGTTTATTAATTTATAAAAAGCGATACCAAACCCTCGTTTTTGGTGTCTTCGGAGGTGTTTTATACACAATAGTCGATTACTGCGGTTTTTATTTAATCGCTCACTCTCGCGAAATATATATCGATAATGTTTTAGCTAATAGTGGCATGACTTTTCTAGTTTTATTATGGATGTCAATGTCTTATGGCTTAACTAATTTTGTTTTTATTTGGCTTTGTCTAGCTAAAGATAAATATCTGCCATTATGGTTATTTTTAATTATTGGGTGGTGGATATGCGCGCCGATAATCGCCACAGTTGGTGGACCTGCTAGTATTATGACAACGAGAACAACTAACGAATATCATTTCATCATGGGGATTATTTTAATCCTTTCTTATTTTGCTTTAATTGTCATCATGCTCATTAAGAAAAAGATGTTTGTTAATCTTATCCATCTCAATTTAATCGGAATTTCTGTTCAATTTTGTTGGGAATTTGCCTTATTAATTAATGGGATAAGACCCCTAAATAACATGTCGCTGCAAACGATAATTGTTAATTCCTTAGTGGAAACAAATCTTGGCATGCCAGGGATTCTATTAATCTTTTATTTATTTAGAAAATATTTCCAAGAAGATTTTAAAAAAGTTAATGATTTAAGTGAATGCGAATTTGGCATTTTAAAACTAAAATAAATTCTCGGTCATTATCATATATTGCTTTTTAATTTATCCATCGCTATAATCTTACCGGTTTACTAGGAGGAAAATTATGTCAAAAATTTGTATTATCACTGACTCTGGTTCAGATATTTCCCAAGCTGAAGCTAAGGAATTAGACATTGTAGTTTTACCCATTTCAGTTCGTTTTAATGAAGAAGAATTTCTTGATGGTGTAACTTTATCTAAAGATGATTTTTATCATAAATTAATTGAAAGCGATGTTTTGCCAAAAACTGCCCAAATTACCCCATTTGTTTATGAGGAAGCATTTAAAAAAGCTTTAGATGAAGGTAAAGAAGTTTTATGTATGCCCCTTTCAAGCAAGATTTCTGGCTCATATGCGAATGCGGTTCAGGCTGCTAATAATAACCCCCATATTCGTGTTGTTGATTCTTTAAATGCTTGTTTAGGCCAATATATCATTATTAAAAGAGCAGCGGAACTGCGTGACCAAGGTTTAACTTTAAATGAATTAGCAGATCAAATGGCTAGGGAAGTTAAAGATGTTCGTCTTGTTGCTTTACTTGATACTTTAGAATATTTAAAAAAGGGTGGACGCATTTCTAACACAACTGCTTTCTTTGGTACAATGTTAGCTATTAAACCCGTTGTGTCGGTAATTGATGGAGCGGTCGAAGTCATTGGGAAGGCTCGCGGCAGTAAAAATGGTAAAAATCTTGTTCGCGAATTAGTTGATAAAGAAGGTGGCATTAATTTAAATAAGCCGCATGTGGCCTCTTATAGTGGTTTATCTAAATTAACATTAGAAAAATACATCGAAGATAATAAAGATTTATATGAAGATGATATTAGTAAAATGCCTATCTCTCAAATCGGACCAACAATTGGCACTCATATTGGCCCTGGGACAATTGCGTTTGCTTTCTTTAAAAAATAAAAATGAAAGCATTTTATCTTCATAATATTTTCTCAATTTTAATTAAATTAGTTGTCTTTATCTCCGCATTAATAGGCGTTATTTCTTGCTTTGATTTAGCAGGATTTATGGGTGGAGGAACAACTTTATTATATTTCACCATTCAATCAAATATTTGGACTGCTTTATTTTTACTAGTTGAAGCCATTTTAAACCTTATTTCAATTATTAAAAAGAAAACTATTTATCATCCCTATTTAAACATCGTTAAATTATGCGTAACCGTCTCAATTACTTTAACAGGGGTGGTCTTTTGTTTCATGCTCGCGCCTTTAGAAGGGATTAATGCCTTTAATATCACCAATATTTTAACGCATATGGTAGTTCCTATTTTGACGGTAGTTGATTATTTTGTGTTCTATGATTATCGCTATAAGCTAAAACGTTTCCAACCACTATTTTCGATAATCTTACCTTTATATTATCTAGGTTTTTCTTTAATTGGTTATTTCGCTAATTGGAATTTTGGTGGTGGAAATAATTACCCTTATTTCTTTTTAAATTACGATTCACCCGCTGGTGTCTTTGGTTTTAGCGATGAGATGCCCTATTTTATGGGGAGTTTTTATTGGATAATCATTCTTGTTCTTTTTGTTATTGGCGTTAGTTATTTATATGCCTATTTAGTTAGTCTTATTAAGCCTAATAATCAACGCCTAATAAAATAAAAATGGCATAAAATGCCACTTTTATCGATGCAATAATCAATAAATTATTGCGCTTGATAGCCCGCATCATTGACGGCATCAATTAAGGCTTCTTTATTTAGATTAGTGCCGTGAATAACGGCATTTTTCTTTTCTAAAGAAACGCTTACATCTTTGACGCCCTTAACTCCTTTAAGAGCGTCTTCGACATGTCTAACGCAGTGCATGCAAGACATGCCACTAATTTCTAAAACAATTTCTTCCATCTTTTTATTTTTCCTTTCTTGTTTATTTTTAATTTTAAATAAATTTAATGTCAAAGCGTTTAAAACGACAAAGACACTTGAAAACGACATTGCTAATGAACCAATCATTGGACTGAGTTTTAAACCAAAAGAAGGATAAAAAACACCAGCGGCAATGATAATACCAATGCAATTATAAAAGAATGCCCAGAACAAATTAATCGCAATGGTTAATAATGTTCTTTTACTTAAATCGATAACATTAATAACATCTCTTAAATCATTACGCTTTAAGATAATATCGCTTGAATCAATTGCGACATCGCTACCTGAGCCAATTGCAATCCCTAAATCCGCGCTTGTTAGGGCAATCGCGTCGTTCACGCCATCACCGACCATTGCCACTAAATGTTTTTTATCGCTTTTTAAAGTTTCAATTATTTTTGATTTATCACTAGGTAAAACTTCAGCAATAACTTCATCAATCCCGGCTGATTTAGCAATAGAATTAGCCACTAATTTATTATCACCAGTTAACATAATGACCCGGATATGTCGCTTTTTTAATTCGCGAATCGCTTCTAATGATGTTTCTTTAATGACATCTTGGAGGGCAATTAAACTAATAATTTCATCGTTTTTAATGACAAACAAAGTAGTTTTACCATCATTGGATAACCGATCATAATTTTCTTTTATTTTACCATTGATATTTTTTAGTAGGCGGTGGTTACCGATTTGATAGAGATCACCATTGATTTCTCCAAGAACGCCCTTACCATCAATGCTTTGATAATTAACGATATTTTCAATTAGATTTTTATCTTGAAAATAATTACAAATTGCTTGTGCGAGGGGATGTTCAGATTTCCTCTCTAAAGAATAAATGATATCTTCAAGATATTTTTCATCTTTAATCTTGATAAAATCCGTTACTTGCATCTTGCCACTAGTTAAAGTACCAGTCTTATCAAAGACGACTGTTTTAATTAAATGAGCTTTTTCTAAAATTTCGGCATTTTTAATTAATAAACCAAGTGACGCGCCTTTACCACTTGCAACCATAATGGCCACTGGTGTTGCTAAACCTAAAGCGCAGGGACAAGCTATTACTAAAACGGAAATTGCAAAATTAAGCGCATCTTCAAAGGGATATCTAGCAATCATAAAGGCAGCAAAGACAACTAAAGCAATGCCAATGATGGTTGGAACAAAATATAGGGAAATTTTATCAACTAATTTGGAGATTGGCGCCTTTGAATTAGCGGCTTCATTAACTAAATTAATAATGGTGTTTAAGGTGCTATTTTGAGCATCTTTCGTCGTTTTGACTTCTAAATAGCCATTTACTAAAGTAGTGCCAGCATAAACTTTATCATTCTTTTCCTTAAATTTTGGTAAACTTTCGCCGGTGATATTACTTTCTTCTAAATCACCCTTACCATTAATGATTTCACCATCGATGGGTAAAATATCACCTTTTTTAATAATTAAGATATCTCCAATTTTAATATCATCTACTTTAATTTTACTTTCCTTGCCTTCAAGAAAAAGAGTGGCTTCTTTTGGCACTAGATTGACTAATTTTTCAATCGAAGCGGTTGTCCTTTTCTTGGAGATTTTTTCAAAATATTTTCCTAAGCTTACAAGCGTTAAGATAGTTGCTGCTGATTCAAAATATAAATTGTGACGGTAGAGTTCTACTGTCGCCATATCGCCATGCCCTAAGGCATAACTCATTCTAAAAATGGCATAAATACCATATATTAGACTAGCGGCTGATCCTAAAGCAATCAAAGAATTCATATTTGGCTTTAAGGTAAAAAGTTTTTTAAATCCCGAAATGAAATATCTTTGATAGATGAGTAAAATTGGGGTAGCTAATAAGAGCTGGGCTAAGGCAAATAGTAAAGCATTTTCGTTACCATCTAAAAATGGTGGTAGGGGAATACCAATCATATGTCCCATTGCCACATACATTAATAAAATTAAAAAAACGAACGCAATAATTAATTTGAGCAAATCGTAATCAAAGCCCTTTTTATTTAAAGCGACCTTTTTATCTTTCGCACTTTTATTTGTTGCTATTGCTTCATAACCAGCATGCTTAACCGCGTCTTCAATTGATGAGATATCACATTTATCTTCGTCATAATCGACTTCCATCGAATTTAATAATAAATTGACATTAACTTCTTTTACCCCAGCTAATTTACGAACTGCTTTATCGACATGAGCCTGGCAAGAAGCGCAGGTCATACCTTTAATATCAAATTTATCTTTTTTCATAAATCAAACCTCTTTAATAATTCAATGACCTCGTTTATGACTTCATCTTTACCCTCTTTAATTTGTTCTAAAACGCATGTTTGCATATGACGATTTAAGACTGTGCGGGATAAAGATTTAATGCTTTTATCGATGGCTGCTAATTGGACTAAGATATCATTGCAATATTTATCTTCATTAACCATTTTTTTAACGCCTTTAATTTGCCCTTCAAGGCGCGAAAGATGATTAATTATTTTTTGTTTTTCATCAGCTTCTCGAATAGTTTTTTCTCTTTTCATATCTAACCTCGCCATTATTATAAATACCCCCTATAGGTATTTTCAACAATTATGCTCATTTTTATTAAAATTTCTTTAAATTAGGTATATTATTGTTGTATGCGCTTGTAGCTCAGCTGGACAGAGCATCTCCCTCCTAAGGAGAGGGTCGGACGTTCGAATCGTCTCAAGCGCGCCATAAAAAAGATGTTTAACAAAGGTTTAATTATATTTAATGCTTTTACAGTTTATCCAGCGATGTTAGCGATGGTTAAACGTTTTCAAGACGAATTTGCAAAATTTAATATTGAAATTGATTACATTCAAAATGATCAAGTTATCGCTTATATTGATAGCGATGGTAATGCTAAAACTAATTTAAATGGCTATGATTTTATCATCTATCTAGATAAGGATTTTCCGATTGCAACCATCTTAGAAAAAGCTGGTTTTCGTCTATTTAATAAAGCCCTACCCATTCATTTATGCGACGATAAATTACTAACACATTTAGCGTTACTAAATGCAGGTATTAAAATGCCTAAAACTATTTCATATCCGCTTAGATATGGTGATGGTGATGATAGAAATTTTCATCATCGCGTATTAGAAGAATTAAGTTTACCTTTAATAATAAAAGAAAATTTTGGTTCACTAGGTGAACAAGTATATTTAGTAAAAAACGAGAAAGAATATTGGACTATTAGCAAGAAATTGATGCATATTCCACATATTTATCAAGAATTTATCGCTTCTAGTTATGGTCATGATTTGCGTCTAGCCTTAGTTAATAAAAAAGTAATTGCCCATATGTATCGTCAGGCGACAAACGATGATTTTCGCTCAAATATTGAAACAGGTGGTGTTGGTTTACAAATTAGTGTTCCTAAATCTTTTATTGCGACGGCTGAAAAAGTTGCCACCATTTTAGATTTAGATTATTGTGGCATCGATTTAATGTATGGCAAGGATGACGAACCTATTTTATGTGAAGTAAATTCTAATGCCTATCTAGGACCAATTGAAAAATATTCTGGTCATAATGTTTGTTATGATTATGTTAAATATATTTATCAAACAATTTATCAAAATTAGGAAATTAAAAAGCCAATACCTTTCATCATGATGCTTTCGGCATTTTCCGCCATTGTTGAGACTTTCGTTGATAAATCATCTTTCACCCATTCAATGACTAATCCCATGCAACCCATAGCGACAAATGTGTAGTATGTATCAAGTTTTTTTCTGGTAGTGCTAGGAAATGTTTTCGTGTATTTAGCAAAATATTTTTTGCGGCCAATTTCAATTAATTTTGTTGTAAATGAACGATCGCCATATTGTGAAAATATCGCTGAACATAAATCGCCATTTTCTTTAATGACTTCAAAGACGCCATAACAAATCATTCCCACTGAAAAATTATCTTTATTTATTAAATCTTCAAGGACATTTTCAAAGCTTTCAATCATCTCTTCTTCAATTTTGTTTAATAAATCATAGACATCTAAATAATAAGAATAAAATGTTCCGCGATTAATTTGCGCTTTTTCGCATATTTCTTTCACTGAAACTTTTCTTAATGGCTTCTCTTTTAAGAGATTTAAAAAAGCCTGTCTAATTAGAAGCTTTGAAACTCGTATGCGGTGATCAACTTTACCATAATTTTTATTATTTTCTAACATCTTTACTCCTTGTCTTTAATTTGACAATTTATATTTTATTAAACATTGTGTCTAAAAATCAACTTTTTGCTCAATTATTATCGTTTCATTATTTTGCCAAAAGTAAAGATAGGTTATATAATTTTGATTTGATGAAACAGGCGATTAAGAAATATTCAAAAATTTTCATGAGTGGGGTGCTCGCTGGTATTTTTATAGGCATCGGTGGTTTAGCATATATTCTTTCGACAAGTTATGGTTATAAGGAATTAGGGGCTTTTTCTTTTTCGATTGGTTTACTTTTAGTGTGTTTACTAGGCGCAAAATTATATACTGGACAAATCGGTTTTGTCATTGAGAATCGGCATAAATTCATCGCTCTTGATCTATTTATAATTCTGATTGGTAATCTAATTGGGGCAGCTGTTTTTGGTTCCTTGATGTTTTTAGTTTTTCAAAATAATGAAGGCGTCATGGCTACTGCACAAGAAGTTGTTTCAGCAAGGTTAAATTTGATTAATCTAGAAAAATTTTATCTGCCCTTCATCACTTCCTTTTTTTGTGGCATGTTTGTCTTTCTTGCTGTTTATTTCTTTAAAATTTTTGACAATTATTTCGTTAAAATATTTTTACTAGTTTTTCTTGTCTTTCTCTTTGTTTATTTAGGTTTTGAGCACTGCATTGCCAATATGTTTTATTTTGTTTTTAATCTTCGTAATTTTAATCCCTTGAAAGTCTTTCTTAATTTATTAATCACAATTACCGGCAATAGTGTAGGGGCTATCATCACTTATTTAATGACTTATTTGCTTAGAAAAAGTAAATAGGAAAAAATTATCTTGAAAATAGTTAATTATTTCATTATTATTAGGTGGCTAACAAAATGCAATGATGGGCCTGTAGCTCACCTGGGAGAGCGCCTCCATGGCATGGAGGAGGTAGCGAGTTCGATCCTCGTCAGGTCCACCAGTAAAAAAACACTGATACCTTGCGGTATCTTTTTTTATTGTTAATAATGAAAGAACTCGCAAATATCTTGCAAGCGTATCAATAAATAATTACTTATAATATATAAATCAATTTCCTAACAAAATAGCACTCTATGTTTTAGTGGGGTAAAATCTCGCTTTATGGAAAATGGCCTTAGAATGAAAGTATTGATAAATTTATCAAAAAATTTCATAACTATATTACTTATTTTTATAAATAGATCTTGATGATTAGAAAAATAATTTGATTAATTACATTAATAAATATTCTCAAGTATTCTTTTCAGTAAATTGAATATTGTAATTTGACAGCTATTATTTTAATTTCTTATAACTATTTTTCTAAAGAAAAATTATAATTAAAGCATGAAGAAAAAATATGCTTATGTCATTGGGCTATTGCTTCTAGGAATTTGTCTAACATCTTTTGCGATTTCTGTTTCGCATTTTTCAACCAAAGAAGATAAATTCGCTGACTGGATGGCTAATGTTAATGACGAGGTGGCCATTAATCAAATTCTCCTTCCAGGAACCCATGATAGTGGTGCAAGACTTTCAATTTATGATGTTTCGGGAAAATGTCAAGATTTAACAATCGAAGAACAACTAAATTTAGGCGTGCGTTTTTTCGATCTTCGCGTAAAAAATATTGAAGATCAATTATTTATTTATCACTCTTTTATCAATCAGGAATTAATGTATGAAGAAGCTCTTAATACTGTTTATACCTTTTTAGAACTTCACCCATCAGAAGCAATCATTTTTTCTATTAAAGAAGAAAGTGAACCGCGAGGGGCTAATGTTGCAACAAACGAGCTAATCGAACAACTTTGTTATAAAAATCTTCATAAATGGTATTTAGAAAAAAATATCCCTTCTATTGGTGAACTGCGCGGCAAAATTATGTTATTAGCGAGATATGATAATAATTCGGCTGGTCTAAATCTTTACGATAATTGGGACGATTCCGCTACTTTTGATTTGAATAATGACGAAGTAAATTTTCATATTCAAGATGAATATCGTCTAAGCGAGAATGAATCAAAATATCTTTCTATCATTGATTGTATTGAATATTCTTCTCAAAACCCTACCTCTTTTACAATCAATTTTTGTAGTGGCTATATCAATAATATCTTTACAAACGCTTTATCAACCTCTCAATATATTAACCCTTTAATGATTGATTATTTTAATAATGATAATCTTCAACCAATCGGAGTAATGTTATTTGATTTTTATAGTTACGATATCGCGGAGGCACTTTTAGGATGATTAGAAAAGTTGCGCGTATCTTAATGTTAGTTTTTGCTACCTTGATTGGTTTATTTTCCTTAATTATGATTGTGGTTGAATTTACTAATTTATGTTTAGGCAATTTCTTAACTTCTAATTTAGAGGCACAAAATTTCTTTTATTATTTTTTAAAATTAATTATGTATCTTATCTTCTTAAGCGGAGCTGTTCTTGAATGGATTTATTTCTTTAAAAAGAACGATAATCTTCGCATAATTATGGAAATTATTGCTTTTAGTATATTTTTAATAGGTGCTTTAAGTGCTTTGATTTCTTTAATCCGTGGTCAAGAAGAAATTTATATTATTCTCATCGATTTTCTTATCCCTTTATTTAATGGAGTGGCTTTAGTTGTTATTCATTATATTAATTATTTAGAAAAATCAATTAGATTAGAAATGGAGAAAGAAAATGCAAAAAGTAACAAAGAAGAAAGCTAAACTTGGTTTTAAAACCTGGTTAGTTATTTGGGTAGCTGGCTTAATTGGACAATTAACATGGGTGATTGAGAATTCGTTTTTTAATACTTATGTCTATGACCAAGTCGCCCCGGATAGCAATATTATCACTTGGATGGTGGCGATATCCGCGATTGTTTCAACTGCTTCAACCTTTTTAATGGGTACGCTTAGCGATCGCATTAGCAAAAGAAGAATATTTATTTTACTAGGTTATATCTTTTGGGGTGTCTCTACCATTGTTTTTGGTTTAACGCAATTTAGCGTTGCTGCGATTGGGGTTACAGGTGCGGCTATTTTAGTTGTCATCGCCGATGCCGTTATGTCATTTTTTGGATCAATGGGTAATGATTGTGGCTTATCGACTTGGACAACTGACATCTCAACACCAGAAAATCGTGGCACATTAGGAACGGCTATTTCCGTGCAACCGATGCTAGCGACCATTTTAGGAACAGTTATTTTTGGAGCAATTTTAGGTGCTTTTGATGGCTTAACTTATACAGTAGATGGGGTAACTTATTCTTTAAGGTATTTCATGTTATTTTTAATCGTTGGAATTGTGACAATCATTGTCGGTGTTATTAGTTACTTCTTAATGAAAGAATCACCAAATGTAATTCCTCGCCGCGATCAATCATATTTAAAAGATTTAGCAAAACCATTCAATTTTAAAATGCTAAAATCGAACAAATTACTGCTTTATATTTTACTTGTCTTTATGTGCTTCTTCATTTCATTTAATATCTATTTTCCTCATATTTTAAATTATTTTATTTACGGCGATATGGCTAATACTATCAATTGGATTTGCGATAGTTTAAATATGGTGGGTAGTCAAGAGATGGTGGCTGGAGCCTTAGAAGCCATCGCGTTAGTTTTAGCTGTTCCACTTTTGCTTTTAGCGGGTCGCTATCATAATAAAAATAAATTTTTATCAATCATTTATATTTCGATTGGGATGAATTTAGTTGGATTATTAATTTTGTTCTTTGGTGGTTTAGCGGGCTTAGAATATGGCTCTGCAGTTGCCGTTTTACTTATTGGCATGTTCTTTGTTGGTGGCGGATACATGGGCCTATATCAAGCCATTATGGTTTGGTTAAAGAATTTATTCCCAACTGACATGCGTTCACAATTTGAAGGTGTTAGAATGTTATTCTATGTTTGCATTCCGATGTTTTTAGGAACCTTAATTGGTAATTTCATCATTCAATATTTAGGAACAGAAATTACTTTAGAATATGCGACTGGTTCTTTAACTGGTTATGCGCCTAATTTCTGGCTCTTTATTGTGGCTTTCGGCGTTTGTTTATTAACTTTTATTCCGCTTATCCTTGCAACCTTAGAAGTAAAGAAGAATCCGCCAGTTTATGCACAAGAAGAGTTAATTGAAAATAAATAGTATGCGAAAAGATATTTATGTAGTAGCCGGAGCAATTATCCGCGAGAAAAAAGTTTATTGCGCGCGTCGCGGCAATAGTGGTTTAACGGCTTTTAAATTTGAATTTCCCGGTGGTAAAAATGAAAAAGGCGAAAGCGATCAAGCAGCATTAAAAAGAGAACTTTTTGAGGAATTAAATATTGTTGTTGAGGTGCATGAATTAATTACTAACATCATCGATCAACATGGTGAAACCTATCTTCATATCGCCACATATCGCTGCTCACTAATTAAGGGAGAGCCGCAAATTAAGGAACATACCGAAGATAAATGGGCGAGTAAAGATGAATTATTAACTTTAGATTTTTCTAAAGCTGACGCGCCTACATTAGAGTTAATCATAGAAAGGTATTTATAATTATGTTAATTGCTAAAGACGAAAAATTAATTGATAAAATTCTTGCTGAATTGCCTTTAAAAGAAAAAGCAAAACTTCTTTATGGCGATGGAAATTGGATTGTTCGCGGTTTATCACAATATAATATTGCTCCAATCTGGTTGAGTGATGGTCCGCATGGTTTAAGAAAAGAAGATACTTCGATGGGAATGAATCTCGGGAATAAAACTCTTAAAGCCGTTTGTTTTCCCTCGGCCTCCTTATTAGCGTGTTCGTGGGATAAAGATTTAACTTATCAAGTCGGGGAATTAATTGCTGAAGAAGCTAAAAATCAAGGAGTAAACATTGTTTTAGGTCCTGGATTAAATATTAAAAGAAATCCCCGCAACGGGAGAAATTTTGAATATTATAGCGAAGATCCTTTGTTAAGCGGAGTGTTAGCTGGATATCTTGCAAAAGGCTTACAAGATCATGGTGTGGGTGCTTGCCTTAAACATTTTGCTGTTAATAATCAAGAGACAAATCGCATGTTAGTAAATGCAGTGGTTGACCATGTTGCTATGAATAATTTATACTTAAAATCATTCAAAATTGCCTTGGATATCGCTAATCCTTATTCGGTTATGTGTTCATATAATAAGCTAAATGGTGTATATAATTCTGATAATAAATTATTGCTTCGCGATACCTTAAAAAAAACTTGGGGTTATGAAGGCTTGGTGATGAGTGATTGGGGCGCGACGAACCAAGTTTGCTCTTATAAATTTGGCTTAGATTTAGATATGCCGCGCTTTGATGATAAATATAAATATATCCTTAAAGATATCAAAAAAGGTAAATTGAAAGAAGAACATATCAATGAAGCTTTAAGAAGAATTTTAAGAATTTCTTTAAGACTACAAAACCAAAATAAAGTTGACTGCGATTATGAAAATCATCATTTAGCAGCTGGTAAAATAAGTGAGAATTGCATTGTTTTGGCTAAAAATGATGGGATTTTGCCACTAAATGATATTAATGAGAAAATTGCTGTTATTGGACATTTCGCGTTAGAAAGTCGATATCAAGGCGGCGGCTCAAGCCATGTTAATTCTTTTAAAGTCTCTTCCTTTTTAGATTATTTAGAAGAAGAAAAGATACCTTATGAGTTCGCGGAAGGCTATAACAAAAATGGTGATTATGACGCTGAATTAATTAAGTTTGCTATTGATGTAGCCAAGAATAATAAAAAAGTAATTTTATTTTTAGGAACGACCGAAAATATTGAATCAGAAGGCTATGATCGTAACGATATTCTTTTGCCTTTATCTCATTATCGTTTGTATGATTCAATCAAGGAAGTTAACGAAAATATTATTGTTGTTATTCAATCGGGAGCTCCGGTAGAATTAAAAGATATCATTTCCGCTAAAGCTATTTTAATTTCTTATTTAGGTGGCGAAAATGTTGCGTATGGTTTAAAGAAAATTATTTATGGCGAAACTAACCCAAGTGGTCGTTTACCAGAAACCTGGCCTGTGTCTTATTTAGATAATCCTTTTTATCAATATTTCCCTGGTGATCGCTCTAATGTTTTTTATAAAGAATCAATTTATGTTGGTTATCGCTATTTTGATAAAGTAAATAAAAATGTTTTATTTCCCTTTGGCCACGGACTAAGTTATTCCGAGGTTAAATATTCTGACGCGCATATTTATTATCATCGTGATAAAGATGAATATGAATTAACTCTTAAAATTAAAAATTCGAGTGAACGCTTAGTTAAAGAAGTTGTGGAAGTTTATTTAAACAAAGATGATAGTAAACTTCTTCGTCCTAAAAACGAATTGTTCTTATTTAAAAAAGAAGAACTTCAACCCTTTGAAGAAAAGACAGTATCTTTCTTTTTTAATAAAACTTTATTACGCATTTATGATATTAAAACGCGAGATTTTGTTATTGAGGGTGGCGAATATTATTTAAAAATTGGCCAAAGTCTCAATAAACTTCTTTTAAGTGTGAAATTCGGCATTAAAAGCGATGATATTGTTGTTTCAAGCGAAGATGTAGTTCCTTCTTATTACCATCTTGAAAATTTAAATGAATTACCCGATGAAGAATTCGCGTATTTATATCAGTCATTATTACCTGAATATGTTGATAAGACGAAAAAACCTTTTACTTTAGAAAATTCTTTTGAAGATATTCGCTATACCTTCCTAGGTAAATTATTATTTAAATATGTTAAAAAGCATCCAGAAATAGCTGGGTTTGTTACGGGCTCTCCTTTAAGAAATATTGTTATGTCAGGCTTTATTAATCAACAAGGAACAGAAGCTTTTATTAGAATGTTTAATGGCAAAATCTTTAGTGGTTTAGCTAAATTATTATTTGGTGGGATGGGTAAGAAAAAATCATGATTACTTTAACTTTAATTTTTATTATTGTTTGTATTTATTATCATTTTTATTTTCATTATCGTAGTGATGGTTCTATTAATATCACCTACGAAACAATCGAAGATGTTAAAGATGAATTTTCTTTTAGAAAGGTTAGTTTTAAATCGCGAAAATACCTTCTCCACGGGGCAATTTATAAACAAAAAAATAATCTTTATCCTAAAGCAACCATTTTGATGTTCCATGGTTTAGGGACAGGGCACTATTATTTGATGAATGTTATCCGTGATTTTGTTAATGATGGCTATCAAGTTTTTGCTTATGACCGTAGTGGGGCATCTATTTCTGAAGGTCCAGTAATTGGCGATATGACTTCGTGCCTATATGACGCCGAATCGGCTTTAGAATATATTCGTTTACACCCCTCTTTGTTTAATCAACCTCTATATGTTTTTGGTCATTCGATGGGCGGATATACCTCTTTAGCAACCCTTTTATTTAAAAAATATCAGATTAGTAAATTAGTTTGTGTTGCGGGTTTTGATAGTGAAAAATATCTTGTTAAATCTTACGTCAAATGGTTCGCTCCTTTTATTGGCTTAAGAACATTTCTCATTCATGGTAAATATGCGTTGATGAGTGGAAGAAAGGCCCTCAAAACGACCGAAGCGAAAGTTTTATATTTGCAAGGGAAAGAAGATAAAGTTGTTCCACCAAAATATAGTGGAGAAATTTATCAAAAAATTGCAAAGGATCGAGAGAATATTAGAGTTTTGATGTTGCCTAATAAAGAGCATACACCATTTTTAGATGATGAAGCGCAGAATAAGCAAAATGAATTATATAAAACATTAGGTATTGGTCATGGCAAAGTCGCTGACCCCTTCCTCCATTATAATTATCGCGATTTAAGCAAAAACGATCCGATTATTATCAAAATGATGCTTGATTTTTATAATTCTCAAGATTTGTGATCTAAAAGATATTTCGTAAATTCATTAATCGTATTTAATTTACCAATTTCCTCGTCTTTTAATTGGGGATATTTTTCTTGAATTAACGCAAAAAGGGACATATAGGCAAAAGAATCTCCACCTAGATCAAAGACAAAGTGATCATTATCGCCGATGGTGTCTTCGTTTTTATATAGAACTTCACTAAAGAATTTTTTAATTTTAATTTTAATTTCTTGGACTTCTTTTAAATCATAACCTTCAAAAGTAATTTCTTTGTTTGTCGTAATTTTTTCAACGAATTCTGGTGTTTCATTTAAGATTTCAATAATCTTATAACGCATGACTTTCATTGAGTTATTAATTGGTAAAGGCTTATTAGTAATCATGATGTCTTTAACCTTTTTAAAAGTTGGCAAATTATTATTAATTTCATTTAATTTATTAATTATTTTAGTAAGCTCATCTTTGTTTAGATGTGAATCTAATTCCGCGATTAACACTAAATTATTTTTATATATGATAGTTGCCGCATTATTAACACCGGTTAGATTATAAAAGTGCGAATCAAGCTCTTCTAAATAAACATTTTCACCATTACTTGCGATATAAACATTTTCTTTTTTACCTAAAATGGTATAAGTTCCGTCTTCATTTATTGTCGCTTCATCATCGGTATGAAAATAACCTTCTTCATCTAATAACGGTTTAATTTCTTCACCATCAACTAATAAAGATTGGTGAATTTGTTTTGATTTAATTAATAATTCATTATTAACAATTTTATATTCAACATGATAAAGTGGTTTACCAACATTTAAAGCGATTAAATTTTGATAATCGTTTTTTAATGTGACGCTTGTAATTCCTACCTCGGTCATACCATAACCGTTATGAAGTGGATAACCCATGGCCATCATAATTTCTTGAATATTTTTATCAAGATACGCCCCACCTGTCACGGCGAGTTTAATGTTAGTGCCAAGGACTTTCTTTTTTAAGATTTTTTCAAATGTTTTGCTACCAGCAAAGCCAGCCTCATATTTAGATATTCTCTTATTAGCGTAATCAAGACGCTTTTGAAATAATTTTTCTAAGCCTTTTTCTTTAACTGTGTTTAAAACTTTACTCACTAAGGTTTGATAAAATAGTGGAACGGCGTATAGATGAGTAATCTTTTCTTTGATACAAGTTGTAGCAATTTGTAAAGGATTTAATGAAGGGAGGAACACTAAGGTGGACCCATAAAAGCCATACCATAAAAATGTTGCAAAAAAACCGAAGATATGACTTAGTGGCAACAGCATTAAAACATTAATGAATTTTCGCTTATTAGTCACATAAATAAAATCTTCATTTTCAAATGGAATTGAATAAGCGGCATAAAGTTGTTCGGCAACATTTTGCCCTTGATAGATGAAAGTGCGCGATAATTTTGTTGTGCCACTTGTGGAGAAAGCGATGGTGTTTTCCCAATCATCGCCTAAATTAGTTTCAGCTATAAATTTAATATTTTTAATTGGTTTATGCACTAAAACCCCTGCAAAACTCTCATCTTTATCATCAATTAGTGCTTGTGCCTTAGCATTTTTTAATAAAGACAACGTGTTATCATAATCTTCTTTAGCGTTCATTAATAATACTTTATAACCCGCTTTTAATAAGGCGAAAAAGTAATAAAACCAAACGGGAGAATTTTCAAGTTTTAAGCCAACGAATGTGTGTTTAGGAATATCAATAAATTGTTCTAAAATAATTTTTTGATAACTATTGACATATTTATCTAATTCCTGATAATAGACACATTTGTTTTTATTATCTTCTTGATATTTAAATAAAGGATTTCGTTTATTTTTATTATTTTTAATAATTGTTTGGTATAAAGATTTGAAGGTTTTATCGCCCGCCATAAATTCATCAGCGAGGTCATAGAAGATTTTAAATTCTTTTTTAATTTCTAACATACTTCAAAATTATAACTAATTTTAATGAAATTGCCATTTAATATGTTTAAAATTATTTTTGCTGTAGCGGTGGCGGAATGGTAGACGCAGTAGACTCAGAATCTACTATGCTTAAGGCATGTGCAAGTTCAAATCTTGTTCGCTACACCAAAAAATATTAATCTCCCATCTTTTGAAGCGATGGAATAAGAAATATTGAATATATTGAAATTGCTAAAATGAATTAGATTATCTATTAATTGAAGAAGCTAAAAAAATAATTGAAAAAAATTATGACAAGGATAATTTTAAACATACTGTTGGAGCGGCTTTATTAACTAACGATGGTAAAATTTATACCGGCGTGAATGTTTATTCCTTATTTGGAGCTTGTGCAGAAATGATTGCTTTAGGGAAAGCTATTAGCGATGGTGAACGTAATTTTTCAACAATTCTCGCAGCTGATGGCGAAAGTAAAAATAATGTTTCCATGCGGCAATTGTCGGCAGCTTTTTAACGATTATATGAGTAATGGATATGTATTATAGAAGAAAATCATCATCTTAAAAAGATTGAGATAAAAAAGCTTATACCTTTTCCTTATCAAGTAAAAATTTAAATATTTTTATACTATATTTGATGTAAATAAATTTATTAGACTATAAATAACAATTATAATAATTGTAATCCAAGCAAAAATTTGCCAAAGCAAAGATAAAATTGCCGTAGCCTTCGCAAGTTTTCCGACTCTGAATTCGTTTTTAAAAACGACTGCGTTAATATTGCTACTTACGAGCACTTTTCTTTTTTTCTTATCAAAATCTAAAATGATTTTATTTCCATCTTCTTTCGCTAGTACTGCATTGATATTTACATCAAGATAAACGGCTTTTAAATCATATAAAGGATTAAATAACCCAAAAACGCTAAGTAGAAAAGAAAGAATAAAATTTAAAATTGCAGATCCGCCGCGAAGCTCATAGTCTCGACGAATGATAATATGTACATCGTTATTTTCGCTTTTAAAAGGGATGGTTAGTTCTCTATTTTGATTATAACGATAGCGATATTGATGGTCATTAATTAAAACAAAAGGTCGCCATTTCGTTTTAAAATTTTTTAAAATAATTACGCCTTCCATATTATGCTCCCTTAAAGACGATTGTTAAAACAATATTGACGATAATAATTAACGAAGATATGACGATATTTGCAATATGTTTTTTTGTAAAAGCGATGCTCAAAAAAATAATGGATAAAACGCTGAAGATCGATGAAGGAATTGTAAAATAAGCTGTGTTTTGCAAGAAGAACGTTGCAATTTCAGCACTTTTTTGCGATAAATTGACAACATTATCAAAAAATGATGAGTCGCTTACTAAAATTAAACCTAAAGTAAAAACAATTGCTATAAAGGCAATTAAAAAAATAAAAGCAACGAACAATATCGACGAGCTGCTAGCGGCATATACCAATAGTAATAGCAAAGAAATCGTAAAAAATATCAAACCTAATCTTCTTAGTAAGGCTTTAAATTTGTTTTCGCTTAAGGCATATGGATTATTCATATTTCTATCATACAAAAAATACTTTCAAAAATCTTTATTTTTTTGCTTCATACTTTATTTTATTTGTATGACTTTCTTTTTTTGGTTTTATAATAACATTGTAAAGATTAAAACTTTTGAGGCAAAAATATGAAAAAAAATATTCAATTAATCCTAGCCGTTTTATCCATCACAATATCTACATTATTTTTTTATCAAAGTAAAAATCAAAATGTTATAGATGTTGCGGCTAGTGTCGGTAATTATAATGTTCCAGCTGAAACATATTATGATGATATTAGCGCCACAGGTGGCAATGCCTTGTTAGGTGAGTTGCACGATTTAATTGTTTCTACCCATAAAACATATCCTTCTTACGATGATAATAAGAACGAAAGTTATATTTTGCAAACTGACCCCGGCACAGCTACTAATACAATTAAAGAATTTTATTCTGAGGTAGATTATCCCGCCCAAACTGTTAATGCTTCAAGTGTTGGCAAATTAAATCGAGAACATGTTTGGCCTAAAAATTTAAGTAATGGTCTATGGGGTGAAAGTAGAGGCGGTTCAGATATGCATCATATCCGTCCAACTGAATTTCGCTTAAATAGTACAAGAAATAATTATAAGTATGGCGAAGTCAATAATCATAGCGCAAGTACAGCTAGATATGTTTCTAATGAAAACGAAGAGGAAATTGCAATTGGTGGTTATTTTCAAAACGATGTTTTTGAGCCACTTGGCGGCAATCCTATGGAAGGCGATGTCAATGTTAAAGGTGATGTCGCTCGTATCATAATGTATATATTTGTTCATTATAATAATCGAGAATATTTAGGAGAAAATACTTTAGATTCAACCTCAAGCAATCTCGGTAGCATTGATGGTAGTGGCGGAGGTAATTTACCTTTAACAAATGTCATTGATGGTTCGAAAGAAGAAGCCTTTGCGTTGATGGTGAAATGGAATGAAGAAGATCCGGTTAGTGAAAGCGAAATTGTTCGTAATAATGCCGTTGCAAAATTCCAAGGTAACCGCAACCCCTTTATCGATCATCCCGAATACCTTAATGCTATTTGGGGAGATGGCGAAACTATTCAAAAAGAACCCACCTCTATTCGCTTAGATTTAACCTCTGTTCAAACCTCTTTTAACGAAAATGAACCTTTTAATTATGATGGTTTAAAGGTTTATTATGTCTATAGCGATGGCACTAGTGTGCTAACTAATAATTATCGCGTTGTTGCCCCTATAATGAATCTTGGACAACAAGAAGTTAAGGTCATTGATAATACTTATAATTTTGAAACTTCATATATTATTAGTGTTTTAGAAAGTGGGAGCGAAATCCCGCCTAGCGAGAGCGAAATACTTCCAAATGAGTACCATTACCAAAAAGTCACATCGCAATTAAGCGATTATTCAGGTCAACATCTAATTGTCTATGAGAATTCTAATGCGCCGTATATTTTTGATGGAACGCTTGAAAATATTGATGATATGAATAACTATTATCAAGGTTCCTATCTTAATGAAGGCATTATTGCTTCTAGTGACGCTTTAAAAGATAAAGAAATAACTTTTGAAAGATATGGTGATGGTTATTCTTTAATGACTAGTAAAGGTATTTACTTAAATTCAAATGGTGATACTAATTCCTTGAATAACAATCAAACATCTCCTGCTTCTAATATTATATCCTATGTTAGTGGTGGCACCGATATCGTTTCGAGCAGCGGAGCACATTTAAGATTTAATAGCACTTCTAATCAAATGCGCTTTCGATATTATAAAAGCGGAACTTATACTGGACAAAAGGCCATTCAAATTTACGCTTTAACATATGATGATACCTATTTAAATTTAGCGATGAATTTTGTTAATTATTTTAATGATAATATCGATAATGTTTGTAACTATGATGGTTCTACAAACATGGATGATTTAATCGCTGTTTGGAGTGATTTAAAAACTAAATATAATACCTTAGATGATAAGAGTATAGCTTATTTAACTGACCAATATAATTATGATGAAGATATCAATGAATTTTTAAGCTCATATGATTATATCGTAAGTAAATATAATAAAGATTTAGATAATTTTTTAAATCGCGATGTTGTCATTAAAAATTCGTTCGATGTTTTTAATAACAATCAGCAAAATATTATTGCAATTATTTCTACAGGAATATTCTGCAGTTTATCTGTCGCGATTTTAATTCTTTTTGTCTTAAAAAGAAAGGATGAAAAATGATGAACGAAAAAGAAAAGATGCTCAATGAAAAATTATATTCTTGTGGCGACAAAGATTTACAAGCTCGACAAAATGAAGCTTATTATCTTTGTCTAGAATATAATTCATTAGCAAAAGATAATCCTCGACGAAATGAAATTATCAAAAAATTGCTTCCTAATGCTGGCAAAAATAACTTTTTTAATGGTCCGATATGGTTTGATTATGGCGAAAATTTTTATAGCGGTGAGAATTGTTTTTATAACTATAATTTTGTCGTTATGGATTGCGCGAAAGTTCGCGTAGGTAATAATGTCTTTTTCGGGCCGAACGTGACAATCGCCCCTCCTTTTCATCCTCTTTTAGCTAAAGAAAGGAATATTTTCCAAAACGAAAATGGTTACACCGATTTAGAATACGCTAAACACGTCAATATTGGTTCTAATTGTTGGATTGCTTCTAATGTTGTTATTTGTGGGAATGTTACTATTGGCGAAGGTTCGGTCGTCGGTGCTGGAAGCGTTGTCACTAAAGATATTCCACCGAATTCTTTAGCGTTTGGTAATCCTTGCGCGGTTAAAAGAAAAATTACTGCTGCTGATAGCGTTTATTTAAAAAAGGATTTATTTTAAAGTTAGAACATTTTATAATCTTTAAAGTTGCCCAAGTGGCGAAATAGGTAGACGCACAGGTCTCAAAAACCTGCGAAGAAATTCATACCGGTTCAAGTCCGGTCTTGGGCACCATAAAGAAAGCAATGGTTTGATACGCTATAAAAGGCTATTCAAACCTTTTTTGAGCCAAAATTAGCAAAAATTAGCATATTTTTAACATAAATTGA
>CASFQR010000020.1 GCA_949297275.1 uncultured bacterium
TATTGCCATAATAAGAAGCGCTTATGTAATAAGAATCAATAAAGCTTAAGGAAGTATCGCTTTGTTTTAAATTAACATTAAAAGAAATATCAAAAGTAGAAGATTTAATAGCGTTAACATAAAAATATAAGCCTAAAGTAACATTATCGGTCTTGGACCAATATTTATATGATTTATTATTGTAGATTACTTCATGTTCAAAACCATATTCGTTATATTTAAAAGTTTCTAGACCCTGATTAATCTCACCACTATTGACATAATTAATGGTTAAGACATTCGATGAATTAATCTCACCACCAACTTCATCTTCATTATTAACAATCGTAAACGCTGAAAAACCCGCGCTTAATAACGCTAAAGAGGAGAAGAAAGTTGCTACAACAAATAAGGTCTTTCGATATTTCATTTTTTAGATTTTAAATAATTTCCTCCCAACGCGCGTATAAAGTCATATTGCGATAAACTGGAGTAGTATCCGTAAAGATACCACTAGTGGGCTTAACTTCTTTAGAAGTAAACCACCCTAAGAAATTATAATTGGCTAAATAGGGAATTGGCAAATCATAACCTTCGCTATAAAAGTAATGACCATAAGGTATTTCATAAGCCATATTACCATTCATCACTGCTTCTTCATTTACCAAATCAAAAGAAACGACATAAGATTCTAATTCAGGGGTCGAACCTAAATCAGCGACTAAAGTCCACACCCCATTTATTTTTTGATAAATGCGATATTGACTCGTCCAATAATAGAAATCACCATCAATGCCTAAAGAAGGATCGGGGCTAGTGTTACCACTATGCCAAGTATTTGGTTTATCAAAACTAAATGATTGTGAATCGCCTTGATCATAATAAATTGTTAAGATATATTCCTCGCCCGTCGTAGAAGTTGTCATCGTCATATAATCAATCCCGCGACCATCTTCCCCATCAATTGGGGCAGGAATTGTGACAATAACTGGTTCACCTTCTGATAAATTAATGGTAATTACTGTCGATTTATCTTCTTGCACTTCGCTTGTGATCTCGGTAATCGAAACACCATCTTTCCCTGGCTCACCGCGCGGAATAATAAAGGAGAAGGTTTCCCCATTACTTAAAGTAACTTCGATTGTATTATCCCCACTAGTGGGATCAATATTTTCAATAATTGAAACAATATAAGAACCATTTAAGACCTCAAAAGTCGTCGGGGCAATTGTGCTATCAGTGTAAGTAATCGTCACAATGGTCGAATTATTATCAGTAGGAGTATGCGTAATATTAGCAATACCATTACCCGTCTTACCTTGCGGCACTTTGACGACAATTGGATCTTCTGCATCATCAGTAAAAGTAATAGTTAAAACTAAATTACCATCACCATCATAACTTGCAATAATATCATCGATCATCACCACATCGCTTTTTAAAAAACTATTGCAACTAGTTAAAGATAAGGTGCTAATTGATAATAGAGCTAGAACACTAATGAATAAAGTTCGTAATTTTTTCATACATTTTCCTCCGCCTGTTCTTTTAAATCATTAATTGAAGGGGTTTCCCCGAATAAATAGCCATCTAAATAACCTTGCACTTGGAAGGGCTTAAAACCAATAGCGATCGGCACGCATCTCGCTAATAAGGTAAATAACATCTCTCCGACATTCCCACTTAAATTCTTTAAGGAATATTCGACAATATCAATATTAAAGGGTGAACTTAAATGTTCTTTAGCGATTGAATTATCAATCACTTTTGATAAATTTAAACCTCCACCATAATACACAATCGGTGTATTAACATACATCTTTAAGTCACCACTATTTTCATCTAATTGATAAGTAGCAAAATTTAATTTATCGGCGTTTTCTTTAATGATCGAGCGATACGGGAAGAAATTATCTACATTAACTTCTTCCACATTGCCAAACATTTCATTAAATTCTTCACCAAATAAGGTCTTTAAGACATTGACAATATTTTGCGAAATAATTGACGAAACATCCAAATTATTAATATCTTTATAATCATAAAATTTAGTGTTACCACTTAAAGTTAATTCACTCGGGTAATTAACCCCTGAAAGATGATGCATATCTAACATTTGATATAAATCGCTGCTACCTAAAAGATCATTAATTAAAGATGGGACATTATTATAAATATAAGGACCATTAAACATTGTTTCTAGTGAGATAGCAGCAATGCCGCTTTGATAAAAATAAGTATCATTCACCTCGACGCTTGAGCGATATAAAGATTCGTCTTCTTTATCTAAAAAACTTTGATCGTTTAATAAATTATCTAATTCATTAAGATAGACCATTAAATTATCATACGAGATATTACTATCCATCAAACCATAAGAGGCCATTGCCATTAATAAATTATCGGCTATGCCTTCGCGGGCAAAATATTCATCGATTGTCGTTTTAATCATGCGATTATCTAATGCATGAACATTAATTTCTTTTTGATGATCAATTTCGACAAACTCATTTGTCCCAATGGCTAAAAGGAATTGTCGCGCGTTACTTAATAGGGAATTATCTAATAAGAAATTCATCGATGAATAAACTCTTAAATTATTTTTTGCATTGCGAATTTGACTATTTTTAATCGTAATATTATCACCCAAAACATCGATACAAGTTCCGACAGTATTTAAATTATTTAAATTATCACCAAAATCGCAGGAACGAATATTTAAATCGTTAATGGTGAGATTATCACCATCTAAATACATTAATGAATTATCTTGCCCATAAGCTTCAATAATTAAATTAGAAGAATAATTGTGATTACCTAAAGCAACGAAAGGTAAAGGTCCTCTAAATAAATCATCTTTCATTAATAAAGGTGCTTCGCCATTACTAGTTATTTGGCGGCCACTCGGATAAGTTAAATTATGACCATTAATAATAAAACCATTGCCGTAAAAAGATTTTTGGACATGTATCCCAACATTTAAATGATTATCAATTTGACTTAATTCATCAGGATATTTTTTGTTCCATTCCCTAATAAAACGATCATTATAGGTCGTTTCAAAGCGATAAATTTCATTTGCAAAATTAAATTTTTGCGTTTTAAAATCATAATTCCCAAATAATAAAGTATCATCATTTAATAGTTGATTAAGATAACGACCATTTTCATCGACTTGATAGGTGTTTGCTAGCGATTCTAAATTGACTTGCATGACGGCAATCTCGCCATTAATTGACTTATTAGTGGCCGCTAATAAGTCATTATATGAATAGATGTTATAACCATCTTTAACGATTCTAAATTGATATGTTGCTTGAATATCTGATCCAGCTAAAGCAAAAGTAATATGAGCTTCTTCAACTATATTACGAATTAAGCCAAAGGAAATTAAATCGTTTTGATAAGCAATGTTCATACTCGTATTTAAGACGATTAAACTCGGGGTTAAATCGCGCGGTAAAACCTCGATATCTAACTCTAAAGTTTTTGCTTTGTGCCCACTATAATCTGCATTAAAATCATATTCACCAAAATATTGGGCGTCATCGATCATCGCATTGGAATAATTTGCTTTGGGATTAATAATAATCGCTCCGTCTTGATAAATAATCGCATTAAAAGAACGCGCGATAGTTTGACGAAGATTGCTAACCGTAATGATTGCTTCACCTTCTAAATTACCAACAAGATAATATTGATCATCTTCCTTAACGACCTCAACAATCTCTTCATTACTGCTTGTCCACATTAAAGCATTGCCTAAATCATTTAAGGCTTTTTCACTTCCCACTGGTGTCGCATTTAATTCATGCTTCGTGTTAATTAAAAAACCAGCATTTTGATTATAAGGCAGACGAATGTCGGTTAAATCTTCGCTTACTTGGATGATGTTATAATCAATGACATAAACTGACACCAAAGAGATGACAAATGGTAAGGCTAATAATAAAGGCAAAGCTTTTTTAGACATTAATTAATGACCTCCAAAGCATAAACATCATCTTTAAAACGCTTAACTAAATAATAGATTACATAACTTAAAGGCAAAGCAATAATAATTAAATCGATTAAATAAGTATAGATATTTTTTAAATTGAGAAAGGCACCTAATAAGATATTAAGGGCAACCATTACTAACGGCACAAGGAAGGAGATAAAAGATGGTAAAGAATTATTCACCCTTTTATATTTATCATTTCTTAACTGCGCGCGCATTAATAAGACCATCAAAATAAAATTGAGCACAAGGGCGAATAATAGCCCCATCAAGAAAGTATCAACACCAATTAAAGAAGTTGCTACTAAAATAATAAAAGCGATAAGCGTCGCGATAGCGCTTACAAAATAGGGAATTAATAATTTAATGTAAATATGCTTATATAAAGAATAAGGGATAAATTTCATCACCCGAATCGCTTTCTTTTCGCTTTGATAAATATTAATCGCGTTTAAAGATATGACACTAGAAAATAATAGAGCAATTAATAAATCGATATTATTTAATAAATAAGGCATCACGCCTAAATAGATAGCTAAATTACCACGCAGTAAGGCAACATTAATCGCATTGATTACTAAATAAGTTAAAACTGGTTCTAAAATTAATAAAGCAGTAAAAGAATAGGTCGTATTATTTTCTTTAAATAAAAGAATAAATTCTTTTTTAATGATAGCCCTTAAGGGCGTTAATAGCGGATAATCAAGACGCTTACGATGCTCTAAAACAAAACTAAATTGGTTAAGTTTAAGATAAAAGAGACCCACTAAGGTAATGCCGCCTAAAATTAAGAGTAGACTCATTAATAAAAAGAATGTAAAAGCAAGGCCATAATGATAATTTACAAAACCATTCGTGAGCAACGAATAAGGATAAAAATGCGTTGATAAATGAGTCATCTTTTCTAAACTATCCACCGAAAATAAGGTCCCTAAGGAATTATTATTGATTAAATCAATAAATAAATTGAGTACGAGTGAATAGCCATAACAAAATAAACCTAAAAAGATTGCTACTACTAATAATTGTAATAAGGGGAATTGCTTTAAAAATTTATAAGCGTATTGAAGTGGCACAGCCAAAATTAAAGCGACACCCAAATTAAATAAGGATAAAAATAATGGGAAGAATAATCCAATAAAGAAAGTAAAGAAATCAAAGACTTCCCCATAAGTCGCTAAAAGAATAAATAAAGGCAAAGTAAAGACTAAAGATGATAAATAATTAACTAATAAGGCATAGAGGAATTTTGATAGTAAAATTTTAACATAATCTAAGGGCTTATTGATGATTAAGAACATATCTAATTGATTAAAATAAATTCTTTGAGTATAAATTAAGGCGATAAATAAAGAGATAAAAGCGATAATAATTAAGAAGAGATTACTAAAGGCAAATGCTCCATTTTCGTATTCATTAAAGCGTTGATATAAAGTATGGAAAATATAAACTTCTAGGGCAATTAGACCGCTAAGCAAAACAAAAAAGACGATAAAAGAAAACCAATTCTTTTTATTAGGAATTAAAAAGAAGGGATTTAATTTAAATTCTTTCTTAATTAAACTAAGCATTTTTCTCCTTATAAGCGTACATATCTAAAAAGATTTTATTTAATTGATAACGTTTATCGGGATCATTTTTTAAATCGATAATCTTTTCGATTTTTCCGTTATTAATTAAAGCGACGCGGTCGCAGATTTTTGCAACTAAATCGATATTATGCGAGGTGATTAAAATTGTTCTTCCCCGTTTAGTAAACTCGACCATCATATTCTTTAAAGTTTCAAAGACCATAATATCTAGCCCGACTGTCGGTTCATCTAAAATCCAAATTTCAGGATTATGTAATAAAGAAGCAATTAAACATAATTTTTGTTTCATCCCATGGGAATAAGAGGAGATGACACTATTGAGATCACGAGGCGGTAAATCTAATTTATTAGCTAAATAGTTCAGGTTATTTTTATAAGCTTCATCGCTTAACCCATAAACCGAGCCAATAAATTGGAGATATTCATAACCCGTCATCATTTCATAAGTCACTGGTTCACTACTTACATAACCAAATTGCTTTTTCGCATGAAAAGGATCTTTATTAATTTCATAGCCCCCAATATAAATATGGCCCTCATCAAATTTCTTCGCCCCAATTAAACAATCGATTGTCGTTGATTTACCAACGCCATTTTTGCCAACATAACCAAAGAGTTCGCCTTGATAAATCTCTAAATTTAAATCGTGCAAAACTTCTTTTTTGCCGTAAGATTTTTTTAAATGTTCAATTTTAATTGCGACTTTATTTGCGGTATTTTCCATATTTTTCCCCTACAAATTATCTTTAATCCAGATTTGGTCTTTCTTTATGAGTGCGTAATGTTTATGGCAACTTAAACAAAGATAATTTTTATTTTCACTAACTAAATAGCGACTCCCACAATATGGGCAAATCGCTTGATAGATTTCTGCTTTGCCACTAATGATTTTAGTAAGCGACTTTAAAATAACTTCAATCATTTCTTGTTCGCTTTGCTGAAAGGAAAATTTTGCCTTTACCCATTGATGATTTTGATAGATTGCAAGCTGATCAAAACGATATAAATAAATATTATTATATTTATCGCTATCTAAAGGCGTTAAATTAATTTCCTCCTCTAAGAAGTGATAACGAAGATAAATTAAATTTAAGGATTGATCTTGCTTACGCCAGGCATTAATAACTTTAATTAAAAAGGCTTTTTCTTTGTTTAGATAAGATAATTCTAAATTAAATTCTTTACCTAAAAATCTAATAGCGGATGTTAAAACAATCGCTTTTTCATTTAAAAAAGCAAATTTTGCATCTTCTTGATCGATGCGATAACCCGCTTTAATTAAAGTTTTAATGATTAAAAAATAACTATAATTTAATAAAGCTTCATCGCCTAAAGTTTGATTCAAATATTGATGCGTCTGATAATAAAAGCGATAAACTTGATTATAGAGGCGATTCTCTTTAAATATATTAGTTAAAGTAATTTTTTCTTTCACTAAAGGTGCATCCTTTAAGGTGAGATAAAAAGGTGTATTTTGTATTTTCTTAATTTTATCTTTTAATTTTAAAATATATTCATCAATCTCTTTTGTTTGAGTATTTTCTTTTGATAATAAATTCGCATTTAAAGCCCGATTATCGTGGTATAAAAAAGAAGCATAACTAAAATCATTTTTCCTTAAATTATTTTCTAAAATTAAGACTTGATGCGCGTAATAATAATCATAATTTTTTGCGATTAATTCTAGGCGCTTTAATGCCGAAATCACTAAGCGATTTTCATAAGTATTTAAATCATCGATCATTTCATAGCTATACGCATATAAAGGTTTCACACTAAAGTCCTTTTTTCGCCAAAAGGACATTTCTTTAGTCGTTTTAATAAACGATTCATTATCAAAATTAGCGATTAATTCACTACGCGAGATAATCTCATTATTTTTAAACGAGCGGTAATGGCGACGCGTAATTGCTAAAATAGTATTTAATAACGAATTTAATTCTTCTAAAGATTTAAAATCAATGCGATAGCTATCCTCTTGAATATCCAGTACTTTCGTTTTATTAAGAACTTTAAAATAATCATCAAAATTCTTCGTTAATAAAAGCGAATTTTTTATCGCGGAAGCTTGATTAAATAAACTAATCGCATTATTAAGACGCATTATAATCTCTTAATCATCCTTTCGATAAGATGTTTGCTCATCTTAAATTCATCTTTCGTGTAAGTCTTTTCAATTAATTTCATTAATGAAATTAAATTAGTCTTAATATAATCTTCATAGCGGCCTTCAATTTTATATAAGATTTTACGGGCAAACATAAAATCTAAAGCTTCAACTTTATTGCCGCCAGTTTTAACATAAATCGGCACGAAATTTTCAATTTGATTTAAGACGCGGTTACCAAAGGCAACATCGAAATTATCTAAGACAAAATCGGTTAAAATCTTAAAGCGTTTTAGATCATCTTTTGTTAAATTATTTTTCTTTTCTTTTTTAGCTGCCTCAAAAAGTGCGATTAATTGGTGATAACTTAAATGAATTTCATTGACTTCTTCTTCAACACTAAATTCTTCATTGCGATCATCAAAATCTAAAATGATCGCGCGGTCATAGACCTTATCAGAAATAGTAAAGGTTGAATCATCTTTATTCGCTGTGCAAATAAAGAAGGTATTTTCTTCAATTTTTAATAAGCCATCATGTAACATCACCGGAGCGTTAAAATCGTATGGTAAATTCATCACGCGAATTTTCCAATCTTGTTTGGGATATTCTAATAAAGATAAGAAATCAGCAAAATAATATTCGACCCTGGCAATATTAAATTCATCTAAGACCATGAAATTAAGATGGTCTTTTTGATAATTAGCCTTATATAAGGCTTTTAAAAAATCAGTTTCATTATATGTTTGACTAAAATCATTAAAATAACCAATTAAGGATGATTTATCTCTAAAAGTTGTTTGCACAGCAATAAAGGTTGGTTCGGAAGAAATAAATTTAGCAAAATAACGCGGTAAAGATGATTTACCCGTGCCACTTAAACCTTCTAAAATGACAATTCTACTTGTCCCTAAAGCTGAGATAAAACTACGTATCGTTTCAATATCGAAATATAAATTTTCTTTCTTACATAAATAATTTCTAAATGCGACACATAAATTCTCTAAAGTAATATCAATATCAGGTAATTTATCTTCTACAAATCCCGAATAATCGCGGTCAATCATTGATAAAGAAGGAAAAACTTTCTCGCGATCACCAAGTTTAAATTCGGTGGAAACGACGCTTTCTGATGGCGATATAGCCCCGACACCACTAACGACATTATTAACATTAGTAAGATTACTTTCCCCAAAAGAGGCCCCCACATCATTTTGTTTAGCGACCTCTTTTTCTTCTTCTAAATCAATTTGATGTTCATATTGTTCTTCTTCGTTAATATTAAAAAAGCGATAAGGTTTATCAATATTTTTAAAATTGATAATGAGCATAAAGATCGCTCCAATTACTAAACTTAAAAGTAAATATAATAAGACGGTTAATAAAAGTGTCCCGCCAAAAGCCATTAGTAATGGGGCAAGATTTTCTTTAGTAATAATCGCAGCTAAAATTGTTCCTAAGCCAAAACCTAATAATAAGCAAATCGCTCCCCAACCGACATTAATTAAAACCCATTTAGTCGAAAAGAAGCGTTCTCTTTTAAATTTAATTAATCGGCGAATTAAGATTAATCCAGCATCATAAAGCACACCATAAATGCAAAATAAGAAACCGAGTAAATAACCGATACTCCCTAAAGCAATCGAAGGAAAATTAAATCCTAAATAGATTAGTTCAATCGGATTCTCTTCGGCGAAGAATAGATGGGCCCCATCAATGCAAACATAGATGAATAAAAATAGGGCATAGAAGAGAAAGACTAATCCTAATTCAATTAAATTTTTCCTAGTAAAGTAGACTTTTTTCATTTCTTTTCCTCCTTTAGGGTTGTCGTAATAAGATTCGATCTCACTTCGGTTTCATTTGGCTTTTCAATCACTTTAATTAATTCGTTTTTCTTCGAGGGGAGATGTTCATCATCCGCTAAAATTTTTTCTTTTGAGATAAATTCATTATTTTTAAATGAATAGACATAACCATGATAATAAATCTTTTCGATGATATCATGATTAACTTCTTTAATCGCTAAGTCGATATCAATAACCGCAATTAATTCCTCTTTGCGTTCTTTTTCTTTTTTAGCAATTTTATCGCTTAAGACACCAAATAACACTAAGCAATAGATGATTGCTAAGATAGTAACAATCCCAGCGTTAGTCTGTAAGAAATAGATGAATAGACCAACATAAGGGATATGGAAATTGTTATAGCGACCAATAATTGCTTCATATCGCGGATGAAAACCATCTTCGCTTGCTAAGGCATCACCTCTAGTGACATAATAATGGCCACCGTCATCTTCCATAATATCGATAATGCGATGAATGATAATTTGATTCGAGTTATTATCATGAAAGGCGATAACATCGTAAGGTTTTAAATCTTCTTCATTCACCTTACTAATACCAATTAGTGACCAAGTCGGTATTTGATTATCATAACCAGCTAATTCTTCTTTGTTCGCTGCGTTAATTTCACTCATCGAACCAGTCTTAACTACTAAGACTGTCGAATTGCCTACCACAATATCACCACCACTAAAGCGATTAATTAAAGCGATAATAAAGATGGTTAAGGCAGCCGCACTTAATAGATAAGAAAGAACCTTCAATGTAATCTTTAAGGCCTTGTGCTTTTTTGATCTAGCCTTAATTTGTTCATTGATATTATCATCGATTAATTCAATATCCCGTCGGCCTTCTTTGATCGCGTCAATCGAATTTTTATAATAATGGAGATAAAAAAGAGTAAAAACAATCGCTAGAGAAATAACGCAGGCGGCAGTAACAATCAGCACTAAAAGTTCTTTTTGGGTACTAGTCATATTAATAAGATGTCGCTAATTATTTCGAGCAATTTTTCCTTTCTCACCTCAAAGATTTTTGATAAAATCGGGTGTTTTTATATTATATATAAAGAACAATTTTTTTAAAGTAAAATTAGGTATTTTAATAACACAAATGACGCATAGATTATCTCCATGCGTCATTTTTTAATTAATAAATAAACTTCTAAATTAACTTTTTTTGACAGCAGTAACGGTAATCTTTAATTTGACATCATTTAAAGATTGTAATTCGGTCAAAGCGCCTTTAACATTGGCTAACTCAAAGGATGCACCACCACTAGTGCCACCATCATCAAAATAAAGTGATGGATTTTGGTAATTGAAGGACTTACCCCAAGCAAAATTTAAATTAAATGTCGTTGTGGTATTTGTCTCAGTAGGCATCGCAATTGCATTAGCTTCACTAACACTAACTAAATCAGTATTAGCAATATCACTATTAGTAGATGTACTACTTGTAAGTTGTAAAAATTCTTTACTAGTAGCAGTCGTTTCAGCCGATGTACCTTTGGTGGTAACATATTTAGCAAAATTGCCACTATTATCACCACTAACTTCCACGGTGTAACTTAAAGAATAACCGGTATTAATTTCTGTTTGGGTAATATCCGCACCTTCGGCTGGTTTAATCGAAACAGTAATTGTGCTAGTTAAAGATTCTGTATGAGTGCCATCCCATTGGACGCGACCTGTCGTATCATTTTCGGCAGCGTCAAAAGTATAACTAACCGTATTAGTGCCTACACTACCAACATAAGCATCAAGTTCGATACTATTATCTTCCACCTCACCAACACTAATCGAGCCGTCTAATGAATCGCTACCGCCCGTCACAAGAATAAAGGCCGCAGTACCAGTTGCAATTAAGGCGACTGCGCTAAAAGTAGCAATCCCAATTGTCAAGGCTTTTTTGTAAGATTTTTGCATAAATTTAATCTCCTTTTCCACACATATATGTGTGGTCTATATTATATCGAGCCCCCCCCAGGGTCAAATTTACATCTATTTTTGCTATTTATATTTCATACCAATGGTTGCAATTATAATTAAAAGCAATATTCTATCGGTGTTTATCTATCAAGCAAAATTTCGCTTCTTAGAGCTATAAATTAAAATAATATTTAAAAAATCAAGATTATTTTTTTACATGTTTATTTGCTTCTTTAGTTTGATAAGAAGTCTTATAACCAGGATTAACCTCGGGTCTTAAAGCATTAGGGTAAATGATATCGATCTTAATATCATTCGCGATGGCTTGTAATTTTTCATAGATAAAATACGGATCAACAATATCTTCTAAAGTAATTTTTTGATTGCCATAAACAATATAAATATCGCCGACTTTACACATTCTTTCAATTAATCCAATGCGGAGATTAACGCTGGTAATTGAAGAATAAGGAATCGTCATAATATTTGCCCCAATAAAGCCTTTTTTAACTAAGATGCGCTTATTAGTAAAAGCGTATTCTTCTATCTTTTGTCGACGATTAGCGGACACAATCGCACTTATCCACATCCAGACTGGCATTAAATGAAAGACCAAAACAATTCCCATAATTAAAAAGACAAACCAGGGGACACCATCGCCAAGCATCACCATCATAATGACGAAAGAAGTATCAAAAATTAACCAAATAATCGCAATGAAAAAATAGCGGAAAAAAGCTGATAAAAGAAAGGATTTACGAAGTGGCTTTGCCCGCCATAAGATATTTTCTTCCGCTTCTAAAGTTGAATCTAAAGTCGGATTATAATTAACTTTATTTTCTTTAATAAAATACTTTTCGTCAATCTTTTTCATAAATTAATTTTAAAAGATTTAAGAGGGGAAATAAATCATTAATTAAATATTTTTTTTCTTAGATAATTATGGTCTTATTTTTATTTAATTTTATATTTACTATTGACTCTTAAAGCATTCAAAATGGCGATGATGGCTACTCCAACATCACCAAAAATAGCTACCCACATATTAGTAATACCGAAGGCTGATAAAATTAATATAGCAAGCTTAATTAGTAAAGAGAAAATGATATTTTCATAGACGATTCGCATCGTCTTCTTGGCAATCTTTTTTGTCAAGAGGAGATTATTTAAATCATCGTGCATTAAGACAATATCACTAGCCTCAATCGCTGCATCGCTACCAACTCCTCCCATTGCTACCCCAATATCCGCGCGCATTAATGAAGGCGCATCATTAATCCCATCACCCACAAAGCAAACTTGATCTTTTTTATCTTTCGTTTGAATAATTTTTTCTAATTCAATTACTTTATCTTGCGGCAATAACTCCGCTTGATAGCTACTAACACCAATCTCACTAGCGACCGCCTTAGCGATAAGATGATTATCGCCACTAAGCATGACACTACGGATATTATTTTTATTAAATTCATTAATTAAGGCTTTCGCATCGTCTTTTATCTCGTCTTGAATGACAATTGAACCTAAAAATTCCTCATTATGCGCGACATAGATGATGCTACCAACCTGATTGTTCCTATGATAATCAATCTGATGATTTTTCATCATTAATTCATTACCAACATAAATGATATCATTACCCTTTTTAGCAATGACGCCTTCCCCTGCTATATTATTTATTTCATAATCCGTAGGGATCTCACCTTGGTAGGACGCTAAAATAGCTTTACCTAAAGGATGAGAAGAACCATATTCAGCAATAGCGGCGTATTTAATGATTTCATCTTTTTTTAAACTATTAATTTCTTTAATCGCAAAATTACCTTTCGTTAAAGTGCCGGTTTTATCAAAGACAAAAGTTTTAGCTTGATTAAATTGTTCAATAAATGATGAACCTTTAATTAAGATACCGTGTCGCGAGGATGCTCCAATCGCGGCAAAAAATGATAGCGGAATCGAGATAACTAAGGCGCAGGGACAAGAAACAACTAAAAATGATAAAGCGCGATATAACCAAGTTGACCAATCATTAGTGATTAAACTAGGAATAATCGCTAATAAAAGAGCGATACCGCAGACAATTGGGGTATAAAATTTAGCAAATTTGGAAATGAAATTCTCCGTCTTAGATTTTTGACTCGCAGCGTTTTCGACTAATTCAAGAATCTTATAGACCGTTGAATCATCAAATTCTTTTGTCACTTGAATTTCTAATTTAGCTGTTAAATTGATTGAACCACTGATGATTTGATCATTAACACTAATATCTTTTGGTAAAGATTCACCAGTTAAGGCTTTAACATCTAATGTTGAATTACCTTTAAGCACTAAACCGTCTAAAGGAACTTTTTCACCAGGATTAACGATGATAATATCATTGATTTGAATCTCTTCGGGATTAACCTTAATAAAACCATCAGCGGTTTTCTTATTAGCGTAATCGGGGCGAATATCCATTAAAGCAGAAATTGATTTGCGGGAACGATTAGTCGCGTAGCGTTGAAAGAATTCACCAATTTGATAAAAGATAAAGACCGCACAGGCCTCATCAAAGCCTTCAATATCTTCTTTAATAACACCGCGATAAATCGCTAAAGCGAAAGCGCCTAAAGTCGCTAAACACATCAAGAAATTTTCATCAAAGATTTGGCCGTGAATAATATTTCTAGCTGCTAAAAATAAAACATCGTAGCCGATGATAAAATAAATAACTAAATATAATAAGAAAGGAAAGATCCAAGTAAAAGGATAAGGAAAGATAGTCGATAAGACGATAGTTTTATCTAAGATAAATAAAGTGATAAAAAGGATTAATGTAACAATGATTCGCCAAAAGATAATGCGTTCTTTTTTAGGCAAATGACGGTAGAACTTCATAAATTATTATCTTTCTATAATTTGACAATCGGGTTCAATCTTATGACAAACTTTGGTGATTTTTTTAATTAATTCAGCGTCCTCCTTAGCAATATCCATCACCATTCTTTCACTTAGAAATGAAAGGGTGCAATTATTAACACCAGCGATTTTTTTAAGAGCATCTTCAATTTTAGCTGCGCAGACTGGGCAATCGATATTAGTGATTTTGAAATATTTTTTCATTTTTTACCTCCTATTATAATTGATTGTTTGAGCATTTATTCAATTATTGTTTATTTTAAAACGCTTCTTCTTAGATCATTTATCTATTCGGAAGCGTGCTCTAACCCTAATTCTAAGATCTTTTTAACATGATCATCGTCTAAAGAATAAAGAACTTCTTTGCCTTGCTTTAAGCCTTTGACGAGCTTCGCGCTGCGAAGGACTCTTAATTGATGGGAAATAGCCGAGACCGACATCTCTAAAATTTCCGCGAGTTCAGAAACATAAAGATTTTTAATCGCTAAACATTCTAAGATTTTCGTGCGGGTTGAATCACCAAACATCTTAAAAAGGTCAGCGAGATCAGCTACCACTTCTTCATCTGGCATTTGATTTTTAATTAAGCGCAGTTCTTCTTGATTCATATTTGAACACCTTTTCAATCATTCAATTATTATTATAGTAATTGCCTCTTACTTTGCAACTACTTTTTTTAAAAAACTCCTGCCTATTAAGCCAGGAGTGTTTCTAAAAGGGGTGTTATTAATTAAGATTCTTATTTATTTAACAAAGAATTCTGTGCGATGACTTTCTCTTTTAAATATTCCGGTACTTGTTCATAACATTCAAAAGTTCGCGTAAAGAAACCAGAACCTTGAGTTAAGGATCTTAAAGAAGAGACATAATCTAAGATTTCCGCTTCGGGCACTAAAGCGACAATTTCTTGACGGCCACCTTCATCTTCATTAAAGGTTAAGACGCGACCTCTTCGCGAAGTTAAATCTGATAAGACATTACCGACAAATTCGCTATTGACCGAAACTTTCATGCGGATAATTGGTTCAAGAATGATTGGACCACATTTTGGATAAGCGTTCTTAAAAGCTAAAATAGCTGCCATCTTAAAGGCTAATTCATTGGAATCGACATCATGATATTTACCGTCTAATAAAGTCGCTTTGACATTGATGACGGGGAAACCCGCTAAGAGGCCTTGTTCTAAGGCTTCATAGAAGCCTTTTTCAACCGCGGGGAAATATTGTTTAGGAACCGCTCCACCGACAACTTGTTCATCAAAAGCTTGACCTTCATAAGGTTCAAAGCGCATATCGACAATACCATAAAAGCCTGAACCACCACTTTGTTTGACATAGCGACCATTCGCGGTTGCTTCTTTAGAAATTGATTCGCGATAAACAACTTTAACTTCTTCTAACGCTACATCGATCTTATATGTCGCTTTAATGCGGCTAAGAAGATATTCGATATGGGTATTAGATAACGCGCCTAATAATAATTGATGAGTTTCTACATTGCGTTTAATATCTAAAGAAGGATCTTCAATCTTTAAATACTCTAAGGCCTTAATTAATTTATTTTCATCGTCTTTATTTTTAACTACTAACGCTTGGTAATAAATCGCTGTTGGTAATTTGATTGGTGAATAAGTGACAATGTGTTTAATATCGGATAAGGTCATCCCGTTTCTTAAATCATCCACGCGACCAACTCCGACAATATCACCGGCAATTGCTTGTTCAATCGGTGTGCGATTCTTCCCATTAAGGCGATATAAGGTAGTAACTTTAATTTTCTTATTTAAGGGGGTGATATAAACATCGTCACCAGCTTTTAAAATGCCAGAATTAACTTTAATATAGCCTAAAAAGCCGGAGAATTGATCGTAAGTTACTTTAAAGCAATAAGCAGAAAATGGCACATTGACATCGGTTAAAACTTCTTCGTCGTCACCTCTATCATTTGTGACAATAAAAGGTTTTAAATCCGTTGGTTTAGGTAAATAATCAATAATCATCCCTAGTAAGGTATGGATGCCAATATTCTTTAAGGCTGAACCCACTAAGACGGGGGTTAATTCGCCATTAAGCACACCGATGCGTAAACCGCGAAGAATTTCTTCATGCGTTAATGGTTCATCAGAGAAGAATTTTTCTAATAATTCTTCATCCGTCGTCGCAACGGCTTCACAAATCGTGTTATGGAGTTCAAAAACTTTTAATTTCTTATCTTCATAAATTTCGGCATCTTCGCATTCTTTACCATTAAAGACACGGGCTTTAAGTTCGACAATATTAACAAAGCCATCGAATTTGTTTTCGTGGCCTAAGGGATAGGCAAATGGCACGGCTTCTTTGCCTAATTTTTGGCGGATATCTTCTAAAATAAGTTCAAAATCAGCATTAGATTTATCCATCTTATTGACATAAATAATCGTTGGAATATTACGCTTTTTAAGCATTTGGTAATGACGAATCGTGCCTACTTGAACGGAAGAATTCGCATCGATGACTAAAATCGCACCTTTAATCATCTTAATCGAGGAGATAGCTTCAGTAATAAAATCATCGTTACCAGGAATATCTAATAAATTAATTTGATGATTAAGATATTCAAAAGAGATGACGGAAGTTGATACTGATGATAATCTCTTGGTTTCTTCCGCTAAATAATCAGAGATAGTATTTTTCTTTTCAATCGCGCCTTTTTCCGCTAAATTGTTCGCGATTTGATGCATTGCTTCCACTAAAGAAGTCTTACCAGCAGATTGATGTCCTAAGACGACTACATTACGAATTTGTTCAGGATTATTAATCATATATTTATTTCTCTTTCCTTTTTTATCTATTATAACAAATCCCCATCTCTTAAATCGAACGATATTTTGAAAAAGTTATATTTTTATAAAATGATAAGAAGATATCGATAAATTAAGAAGTTTTATTAGTTATTATTTCACACTAATATTTAGGGTTATTGACGCATTGATTAATATTTTTTTCTTTAATAATATTCAATTTGGCCAAGCTTCAAAGTTATTTCTATTTCATTAGGCGTTTTACCATGGTTTACCATAAATTATCCTGTCAAAGTGTCAAAGTTAAGATTTTACTAAATAAGTTGTAAGTAAAATTACAAATGGTTATTGAATCTTAGTAATGATAATTCAATTATCTCGATAGATAAATGGGGTGAAACCGCAAAAGTTTTTAAAATAAATATTTTTGCGGTTAGATTTTTTCTAAGATATTTTCATCTAATAAAAAATCATAGACATTTAGCATTTTATATCCTTTATCTAATCTAGTTAAAGGATTATCATCCATCGTTATAACTATTTTTTTATAACCATCGTCTAGACCCTTGAACGCTAAAAGTTCTCTTTGACGCGTTTTCGCGTCTTCAATTGTTAAAGATACTTGGATGTAATATAAATCGTTATAAGTTTTAACGACAAAATCAATTTCTTGATTATTATTTTTTCCAATATCAACAAGATAATTTCTTCTAATTAATTCAAGATAGATAATATTTTCTAAAATATGCGTCATCTCAATTTGACGAAAATTGATTTTTGCGTTTCTTAATCCGATATCACAAGCATAATATTTATTTAATGTTTTAAGATATTCTTTGCCTTTAATATCATATCTAAATGCTTTATAGAATAAAAAACTATCAGAAATATATTTTAAATAATTAGAAATAGTCTCATTATCAACGATTTTAAAATTATTTGTCTTTAAAGTATTAGTAATCTTATTAGGAGAAACAACACTCCCGATTTGCGAACATAATAATTCTAATAATGAATTAAATAAGCCTTTATTTCGGATATTATTTCTCTCGATGATATCTTTAAAACCAATTGTGGCGTTTAACATTTTTAAATATTCAATTTTTTCATAAGATTTTTCTAAAGTCGCTAGATAAGGCATTCCACCATAAGTTAGATATTCATTAAATGCTTCTTTTTTATCGCCACCGCGATAGTCATAAAATTCTTTAAAAGATAATGGAAAGACTCTTATTTCTAGGCCTCGGCCTCTTAATTTCGTATTAATTTCACTTGAGAGGAGTTTAGAATTAGAGCCAGTAATATATAAATCGCAATTAAAATCAAGTTTTACACTATTAACTAAATCTTCAAAATTATCTATTAATTGTATTTCATCAATGAAAATATAAAATTTTTCATTATCAATTATGTGGTCTTTAATATATTGATATACACTACTAACTTTTCTTTCATAGATAAATCTAATTGATTCTAAATTAATTAAAATAATGTGTTCTTTATTAACACCGCTATCAATTAAATATTGATAAAAAATTTCAAATAATAAATAAGACTTCCCTGCTCGTCTAATTCCAGTAATTATTTTAATAATATCTTTATCTTTATAATCAATTAATTTTGTTAATAATAAATCTCTTTTAATCATAATCATTTTCCTCATAAAGATTATAACCGCAAAAAAATTATATTTCTAGATTTTTGCGGTTATTCGATATCGTTAGCTATTTGTAGGTAACAATTAAAAAGGAAAGTTCTACAATGTTAATGATCAATAAACAGGAGGAGAACTTTCCATGAACATTTTATCACTTAATAATGAAATACTTGATAGTTTTTTATTAAATTCACATCAAATTTTTAAAGAAGAGTTAATTAAAATAAATATTTGATGAAATATCCATGTTTTTAAATTTATTTCCCGTTAAATAGACAAATTGAATGTTGCCGGTCTTGATTGAATATGTTTTAGAAAATATTAATAAGTTACATATTGATGATCTTTTACCTTGGTCAGAGAAACTACCTAAATCACTATCAATTAAGCAATATTTAAAGTAACTGTTCAAATTTTCGCACAGGACGATCGAATATTCGCACACATCTAGGTGGGAATCTTTTAGGGATACTTACGTTCTCTATGTAAACGTCATTTTGACTTAATAAACGAGAGTGAGAACTATTCTAGTCTCTAATAGTGGCTTAATATCGATGTTTTTTAAATGTATTTAAATAGGTAATTGTGACTTAGAAATATTGCTTAAATCTACCAAACAATAGGAGTTATGCCATCTGTGTCATAATGCCAATAGTTACCATCATCAGTTGGTTGGGTTTCACTGTAGTAATAAATAGTTGCTGAGCGCCAGGAACCTGTGGTCAAACAATCATTATCACTCTCAATTGTGATGCCGTTCCATCCCTCCTGAGTGCCGACGTAATAAACTGACTGCAACACGTAGCAGTTACCAAATGCACCACTATGGATAAGGTTTACCCCTGCAGGAATGATTACACTTCGAAGTGATGCGTCCGAGTTAAATGTATTAGTCTCTATTGTTGAAATGAAGCTACCATTTGCAAATCTTACGCTTTCAAGATCAAAGCACATTTCAAATGCACCCGCCTCCAAAATTGAAAGGCTTGCAGGAATGATTATATTTTTAAGAGCGGTACTTTGAAACGCTGCAAAAGCAATACTTTGTAAGCCTTCAGGAAAATTTATACTAACAAGTTCTGAGCAGTCACTAAACGCAAACGACCCTATGAACGTAATGCTATTAGGTAAAACAACATTTGTAATATTTGTATCTTTGAATGCTCTATCGCCGATTCTTTTTACAGGTAATCCTTCGTGAGTGGCAGGAATGACAAGCTCAGTATCAAGGTTTGTACCTCTGCCTGTTACTACATAACATGTTTCATCTGTATGAAGAGAATATTCAAGTCCTGCACTTACATAGTCCATTCCACAAACAGTACAAACACCATTTTCGTAAGTATGCTCTCCATAATCAGCTACCTCTTCACTATGCTCACACGTAGCTTCATGCCAGTGATGAGTTTCATTTGTAGTCCATTCATCTGAGTAGCTATGTCCAGTTGCATCAATTGGTTCAGTCTTTGTAGCATCACATACTGTACAAGTATAAATGATTACTCCTGATGTAGTACAAGTTGCCTCAGTGGTAACTACTCCACTATCCCATATGTGTTCAGCGTAGCTATCTATTTCATCGCTATGTTCACACGTAGCTTCATGCCAGTGATGAATATCATCATGCGTCCATTCTTCAGCAAAAGCGTGCGTATGTGCTTCTTCTTGAGGGTTACATGAAGTAAGAGTCACTGACGATACTACACCAGAAAATATTCCTAAGGTAACTAATATCTTGTTTACTATTCTCATATCTCTTGTCTCCTTTTTTTAAATGGTTTTCTCTTTATCATATAAATTGAGGTTTGATCTCTTCCTTAGTAAGAGCGGCACTTTACATAAGTATACAGTATCTTCATAC
>CASFQR010000021.1 GCA_949297275.1 uncultured bacterium
AAACGAGTTCAATATTATCTAAATAAATATTGAATAAATTATCGCGTTTTTGCACTCTTAAAGTATGCAAAACCGCCAAATTTATTTTTTCTTTGTTAATTGAGATGATTTGAGATTTACTAATTTTTTCATCCGAAATATTTCTTTCAAAAATCGAAAGATTTGTCTGATTTAATTCCATCGTTACAAAATGTGTCGAATCTAAACTTAGTAAAATTTTCGGAGCATTTTTAAAAGTTACTTCTAAAGAATAATCATGAAGATTTTCAGTTAAATAAAGAAATTTTCCTTCTTGAATAAATGATGTTTTTTGCTTCGGGAAAGGAAAATCTAAGGCGCGAAAATCTTTATAGTCATTAACATACATTTGTTCATTTGCAAACACTAAACGGGAAATATTTAAATAACGATGATTATTCTCATCAAGTTGATGATAGGCGATAAAATAAGAATCTAAATCAGGACCTAAAAAGAATGAGGAATGACCTAAACCAGCAAAATCTTTCCGCGTGTTTAATAAAAGATATTTCATAGAAGAAAAAGCGTTGTTTTTTAATTTATCACTAGTTAAATAAGCGACGCGATAAGCACTAGAAAGAAAATGAGTGCCAGTAAATGTCAAATAATAGCGACCCATTCTTTTAATCATCATTGGGCCTTCGTTCCACCCACCGATTTGAGCTTTAGTAAGATTAAAAGAAGCAATTTGACCATTTTTATCAAAAGTTAAAGCATTAAATTGAGTTAAATGATCAATAATAATACCGTTTTCATCCGCGCGTAAAAGGTATTTCTTTAAATCACTATCAATAAAATAAGAGCCATCAATCATTTCGTGAAGATTCTCACTAACTTTTTGATAAGGCCCGATTAATTCTGATGATTTTAAAACGATATGACCACCACCATTAGGTGAAGTAATTAAATAATATTCGCCATTATAATAAATAATCTCTGGAGCGTAATAAGATACATCTAAATCATCATAATAAAGATAACCGCGCGGATTTATTTTATTATCGATTGGATAATAATTAATTAAATCAGGACTACGAAAACAGCGAATTCCTTTAAACGAAGTAAAGATTAGATAATACTCACCTAAATAGCGATAGAAAAAAGGATCAGCGACTTCTAAGGAACCCACTTCATGAAAGATAAATGAGTTGCGTTCAATAGATAGTCGCGTCATTATTTAAATAATTGTTTCTCCACTACTCGCGTCAAAGATGTGAAGCTTTTCTTTGTTGCAAGTTAATTCAACTTCATCGTGAGCTTTTAAGTTCTTACGTCCATTAACAATTTTCGCTAATAAGTCAATGCCTCCAAATGGCGCATGAATTAAAGCTTCATTGCCCATTAACTCAACTACTTCAATCTTGACTTTAAAATTATCAGTCTTCGTTTCTTTATTATATTCACTGGCTAAATGAATATTTTCAGGACGGATACCGACTTTAATCATATGATCGCCTTTTAAAGCATCTTCATAGGTCTTTTTAAGGTTAGTTAAATATTCATAAGGATCACCAATTTCTAAATCTGGTAATTTATGTTTAACTTGAACATTTTTAATCTTGTTTGTTAGACGAGCGAAGACATTTTCATGTTTACGGCCATCATAAGATAATTCTTTAACTTCTTTGTTTTCTTTATTTTCTTTTTCAAAAGCTTGGGCGGAGAAAATCTTCGCAATATCAGATTTATGAATTGATTCATAATTCTTTAATAAGCTTTCTAAGATGTCATAAGTTTCGACGACATCACCATCAAATTTATCAGCTTCAATTGTAAAGCGCTTGGCCTGCTCAGTCGCTTTTAATAGATTAGCGGAGCTATCCTTCTTTGATGGTTTAATCTTTTCGAGCATAAAATTGAAGTTAGCAATAATTTCATCTTTATGATTCATAAAGTCAGCGCGGGCTAATTCTTTAAGATAATTAAAGATATTTAAGCACTGGACTTCTACCGTCTTATCTAAAGTAATTAACATCTTTTCGCATTCGGCGATTTTTCGCTCATAGAATTCATCATGAATCTTCTTAAAGCCTTTCCCTAAGTCAACGGTATAACCATTGTTTAAAGTGAGTTTATTTTTACTCACATTAGCTTCTAAAATATTCATCGAAGGCGAACCAATAAAGGTAGCAACAAATAAATTAGTGGGATGATCATAGACATATTGTGGCGTGCCTACTTGTTGCACCCAACCTTTAGACATAACGACAATTTTGGTCCCCATCGTCATCGCTTCGGTTTGGTCATGGGTAACATAAATCGTCGTGGCCCCGATGCGTTCATGGAGCAAAACGATTTCTGAACGCATTTGCACCCTTAATTTCGCGTCTAAATTTGATAGAGGTTCATCCATTAAGAATAATTTTGCATTTCTAACAATCGCGCGCCCTAAGGCAACCCGTTGCATTTGACCACCAGAAAGTTCTTTTGGTCGACGGTCAAGATAAGGACCTAAATCTAAGACATTTGCCGCATTAAAAACTTTCTCGCGAATTTCTTCTTTATTAAGTTTAACTTTCTTAATAACAGGTTGATCATTATCATCTAAGATTTCATAATTTTCGTTAACTTTTATACCTTTTTCTTCTAAAGCTTTTTCTTCTAAGGCGATGCGATTATTTAGTTCATCAATTTTTTGAGCAATATTATTAGCAATTTCGTTATTAGACAGCGTGCGATAATGACGGAGTTCACTGATTGTTTGAACTTCGACTTGATATTTACTCGCTAAAGATTCATAACTAGCATCTTTATCTTCTAATCTAAATTCATCGAAATGATTTTCTAAAATATCTAAAATCTCATGATTAACTTTTAAGATTTCGTTAACTTTAATTTCATGTTTTTCATCTAAAGAATCAACAATTTCAAAATGGTCGTTGATAAATTTACCGCTCGCTAAAACTTCTTGTTCTCTCTTAGCAATTTCTTCATTTAATTCACTAATTAAAGCTTCGATATCCTTCTCATTGTTTTTAATTAAAATAACGCGATTTTCACAAATAAAGCGTGCAGAATTAAGATTTATTTTTAATTTTTTAGCAATAAAAGCAGCTTTATCGTGAACTTTAACTTTGGGATCGTAGGCATCATCTAAAGCATCTAAAATATCTTCATAACGCTTTTCAAAAAGATAATTTAATTCGTGATTACGGAGTAAAGTCACATCGAGTGAACCGTGCTTAGAGCCATCATAAATGATTTCAAATTTTTCGTTCCAAATCGTATTATTTTTTCTTAAATTCGCTTCTTCTTTTTCGATTTTTTCTTTCGTTAAGGCGATTAGATGATTACGATTAAGTGATAATTCATCAATCACTTGTTTAGCAAAGCCTAATAATTCTTTGCCAACTTTAAAATCAACTTTTAGGGCTTTAGCTAAATAGCGAATTTTATTAATCTTTTTATCATCTAAATTTAAAGAATTAATAATCGCGATACGCGCCTCATCGATATTATTTAAAATATTAATTAAATCGTGACTATATTTTAATTTATAGTCGACAAGAACTTTAGGATATTTTCTAACCTTTAAGGGGAAGGCGATATTATCATAAACGGTCATTTGAGGATAAAGCGCGTAGCTTTGGAAGACCATTGAAATATCGCGGTTTTTACTTTCTAAATAATTACTTAAAACTTTATCGATATATAAATAACCACTAGTGATATCTTCTAAACCAGCAATCATTCTTAAAGTAGTTGACTTTCCACAACCACTAGGGCCAACCAAAACAACAAAATCGTGTTTATCAATATCAAGATTAAAATCATAAACTGCTTGGACACCATTAGGGTAAATCTTATTAATATCCTTTAAAGACACAAATGAGGTTACATTTGAATCTTGAATGCGATGTTCATTTTCCTTTAAAATGCGACGGGCTTCTTTTTTTGAAACGACCATATCACCACGAATTTCAGTTGCCATTTTCATTTCCTCCTAATGAATCGTTTAATTCTTTAATGAATTTAGGATCGACTTTATATTGTCGGTCATAAGTCATTAAACCATTAATTTCTTGTTCGACATCGCTGAATTGGGTATAACAAATACCTTCGATACATTTCGATTTTTTAATTGCTACATAAATACGCTTTAAATCGGTTTTATATTCATCTAGATTAGCAGAAGTTGTATAGCCCCAATCTTTGCCGTTATAGGCCTGGACGCGATAAGCGACTCCGCCAAATTCTGTTAATAAAATCGGTTGACCTTCATCTAGATAACCAGGTAAAAGGATATAGCGATTAATATTCTCTTTGCGTAAGATCTTTTCGCGCGTTGATAATAAATCTAGAAAACGTTCTTGTTTAGCTATTTCATCTTTCGCCCCGTGATCATAATTATGGATGGTAATTAAATCAGTTTTACAGTGTTCCCAACCATCATTAGAAATAACTAACCGTGTATCATCAAGCGATTTAATTAAATAATATAAGCTTAAAGCATGAGCTTGAATAATTTTTGAATTAGGTATCCCTTCAACTCCCCATGATTCATTTAATGGGGTATAGGCAATAATTGAGGGATGGTTATAATTTTCTTTAACAATATCAATCCATTCATTGAGCATGCGACGAGGATTTAAAGAAGTATAACCATAAGCACTGCCTTGTTCTTGCCAAACAATAAAGCCCATCTTATCACATAAATATAAGAAATATTGGTCTTCGACTTTTTGGTGAATACGGCAACCATTAAAACCCATCTCCATCATATAACGAATATCTTGTTCCATCATTTGAGTGGAAGGATAAGTTAAAATACCTTCAATGTTATAGCCTTGATTTAAGACAAGCTTTTGATAAACATATTCATTATTGATATAGACTTTTTGATTGCGCGTCTCGATTTTGCGTAAACCAAAATAAGAATAGACGACATCTTTTAATTGATGACTTTCATCATATAATTCAATTTTTAAATCGAATAAGAAGGGATGACGATATGAATATAATCGTCCCTTCACAAAATTTTTATCTAATTTAAATTTGTAGAAATCTTTATTTTTATTAATTGGTAATTCGTAATTAAGTGAATTTTCATTATCACTAACGACGAAATTAACATAACCATTAGGAAAACTAACTTCTAAATCAACACTGATTTCAAAATTATCAATATCGGTCTTAAGATAAAAATTTTCTAAATGTTTAGCGTTCACTACCTCTAAGAAAACTGGTTTATAGATGCCAGTTGTCCGAGTATACCAAATCGCATGACCATTTAATTCCCAATCTTGCTTACCGCGTGGAATTGATTTATCTATGCTAGGATCATAACAATAAACTACTAAGATATTTTCATCATCTGATAAATAATCCGTTAGATCAGCGTAAAACATCCCCGCTGACCCATAATGGGTTTTAATCATCATGCCATTAAGATAAACTTCGGAGTAATAATCAACACCCATAAAATTAATTAAAAGGCGTTCATCTTGCTTTAAGATAGGACAATCAAGTTTAATTTTATACCAAACATGGTCATGAAAAGAGGTATCGCCAATACCACTAAGTTTAGCTTGAAAGCAAAATGGTACATTAATCTTTTTATCAAAGTGATGATTAAGAAACCATTTTTCTTGATGACCAACATTTTGATCATCAAAAGCAAATTCCCACTCTTGGTTTAATGAGATAAAAGAATCTCTTCTTTTTAAAGGACGCGGATATTCATTACGCATATATTTACCTCTTTATGCCTGCACTAGACATCCCTTCTATAATCTTATTTTGAGCAATTAAATAAACGACTAAAACTGGTAATAAGCAGATGACACCACTAGCGAGCGCACTACCAATTAAGTCGGAAGTTCGCGAATTATTAATAATATAAGAAATTCCTACTTGTAAGGTCCAAAGTTTGGAATCTTGGGTGCCAAATAACATTTGTGGCCAAACTAGATCATTCCAACCACCCATAAAGCCAAATAAACCTTGGACATATAAAACGGTCTTTCCTAAAGGAAGAATAATCTTCACAAAAATTTCAATATTAGAGCAACCATCCATCTTAGCGGATTCCACTAATTCTTTCGGAATCCCTTCAAAGAAAGTCTTAATTAAATACATCCCGTAAACACCACATAAAGAAGGAATAATTAAACCTAACATTGAGGTATTTAATCCAGTGTGGAAGATGGTAGTTTGGTTACCAATACTTGTCGCTGTACCAGGGACGACCATACTAGCAATTAAAATAGCGAATAAAACTTTACGATATTTAAAATCGACAAAGACGAAGACATAAGCAGTTAATGAAGCGATCAGTAAATAAAGTAAAGTGCCACCAATCGCGGAATAACAACTATTTAAAAACCAATAACCAATTTGCGCATCTTGAGAGGTATTATGGACGACATCTTCAGGATAAATTCCTAACAAAATCATCTTATAGTTTTCTAAAGTAAAACCACTATGCGGCGGAAAGAGTTCACCAGGATAATAAGTCGTATCATAATGGCCTCTTAAAGAACCAAAGATCATAATGATAAATGGTGAAATCCATAAAAGACAAAATAAAGTTAAAAAAATAAAAGAAATGATTTTACTATAATTAACTTTTAATTTAGGAGCCTTACGATTATCTCTAATAGGTAAGGCAAAATATTGAACTACGCTACTTCCTTCCATCGTAAAAACTCCTTCTTTAAGACCGTGCCACTTTTTTTATCGCGGGTGAAATACATTTGAATACCGGTAATAATTGCTACCGAAATCGCAAAGATAATACTAGCTGCCGCCCCTAAACCATATAGATTTGTGCGGAAATTAGAATTATTCGCGACAATATCTTGAATAAAATAGATAATGGTTGAAGTTTTACCACCAGCGGGTAAAGCTGCTAACCAAGTAAAATCAGGACCACCACTAGATAAAACATAGTTTTGACCATATAAGCCCATATAACCAATAATTGTCGTAAATAAACACAAAACTAATTGACCCTTAATTCCGGGAATCGTTACTTTCATCATTTTCTTAAAGGCCCCGCAACCATCAATACTAGCGGCCTCATATAAAGACTTGGGAATATTTTGTAAACCAGCTGAGATGATGATGAAGTTTGAACCCCAGCCACCCCAGAAGCACATTAAGAAAATCGGAATCCAAGCATAAGCAACATCAAAAGTGATATCACCAATTGAGAAAGTAAACCACGATTCTAGGAACCACTCGGTTGGTCCAACGCCGGGGAACCAAGTTGCGAGTAAACCATGCGTTTGTGGCGGTAAAAATAACAAAACAAAGACTGTCCCAGCCGCGGTTAAAGGGACGATTGAAGGCATATAAATTAAACAGCGAAATACTTTATAACCAATTGGTTTAGAATTAACTAAAATCGCTAATAAAGTTGGGACAATAACAGCGACCGGCACCATAATAATTGCAAAGATGATAGTGTGTAAGAACGATCGCCAGAAAGCTTCACTAATTAAGCCATAGGCTTTATTACCAGTCGTCCCAAAGATAATTTTATACCACAAGAAATCATTTAAAGTTTCCGCCCCGGGAGAAGATAATTTGTAATTAGTTAATGAAATATAAATACCATAAAACAAAGGATAAACAAAGAAGATTAAAAAGCAAATCATAAAGGGAGAAAGGAAGAGAATTACTAAACCATATTTCTTTAATAATGAAATGAATTTAGAATGTTTTTTGGAATATTCTTCTAAAACAACTGCCTTGCTCCCCATAATTTGCTTCTCCTTTGTTTTTAAATTAATAACTAATTTTTAGAAAATGCCACTAGACATTAAATCGAGCATTGTTTGGGCGCTGGTGACGGTTTCATTCATCGCTTGTAAAGCACCGGCAGTATCCGTAATCGTGCCACCCTTTAAGCCCATAATGACATTATTAACGCAGTTAGCGACGCAATCAAAGATTGTCACTTGATATGGTAAAGGTTCCATGGAAATGACATCTTCTGGTGAACCTAGCCCACGAACAGTAAGATTTTCAGCCATTAAATCTTGATAGCCTTGCGATTCATAAACATTCTTATAGGCAGGCATATGGCCATAGCGGCACCATTCCGCTAAACGGTATGAGCCATCTTCTTCTTGACCTTGGGTATACCAATTAATGAATTCTAAGCAAGCGTAAATCTTCGTTAAGGAAGTAACGCGAGAAGAGATGCTAAAGGCATGACCATTCGCGTACCATTTTTGACCATTTTCACTCGCAAGATTTTCATCAAGCGTCCAGAAACCAGCCGAATTAACAGCGACCATCGGATTAGAGTAAATTGGATCACTCGCATCTTCTTCACTCACACCTAAAGCGCTATTCGCCGTCTTTAATTCATCATTATTCATATCATTATCATATTGACCATAGGTCCACCATGGACCTTCCGAGAACATGACGGTATTTCCTTGTGAGAAAGCTTCAGTGTTTGTCCCGGGTTCACCCATTAAGCGATTATTCCAACGAGCGACTAAATCGGTTAAATAAGTTTGGAAACCTTGATTTTGATGGAATTCAATTGTTAAACCATCATCACTAGCTAAACGGCCACCATTCGCATAAATTGCACCTAAACCATCGGGATCAGTAGATTGATTAAATTCAGGAAGGAAGACACTCGCATCAACTTTTCGCCAAGCATGATTTTGACCTTTATTAAGATTACGAACTAAAAGACCTTCACTAGAATCAGCTTTTTGACGTAAAGCTTCAAGTAATTGTTGATATTCCGCGCGTGATTCAGGAATAAAGCGAGTATTATTATCAAAACCTAAATTGTTTTTCTTAATAATGTCTTGACGGAAATGCGTTAAGAAACCATGCGCATCCATTGGGATACCATAACGATGACCATTATAGAACTGGGAACGATCAATATTCTCATAGACTTGAGAGAAATCATAATCATAATAAGATGACCATTCTGGATTCTCTAAGACGGAATCGATTTGACGAATCATCCCTTGATGAGCGTATTGCGCGGTCTTTTCATTATGCATGATGATTAAATCTGGGAAAGATTCAGGATCATTAGCCCAAGTATCTTCTAAGGTATTATAGAAGTCATAGTGGCCAACATTGCGATAAGATAAAGTAATTTCCCCACGATATTCACGGTTAAATTCTTCAAAAAGAAGTTTTTGACCGGCTAGATCGGGATCACCAACGATGGTCCAAACATAAATTTCTTCGCCAGCAAAAATTACTTCGCCATCTTCCATTTCAACATCGTTAACTATGGTGTCAATATCGGTGCCACCACCGCCACCCCCGGTGCTACCACTTTCGCTTGTCGCACCTGGGCAACTAGTTAAAGCGCATGCTCCAGCAACAAGCAACGCGCCTAAGGCAATAGGATAACTTTTATTAATTTTCATATTTCCTCCTTATGCGTCCATAAAATATGTAAACGCTTACAAAATTATATTAAAAGAAAAATCTACGCTTGTTTAACATTAAAAATAATGAGGCAAAACCCTAGATTTTATCGATATTTATTCTGCATATTCTTGCCTTTTATTTTTATCGATAATCATCGATCTAGTTAAATAATCCAGCAAAGTAAAATGGCGATGATTAAAGAGGGCAACTAGACCATTAATTATCAATAATCCAGCAAGGATAACTAAGAACCAAGCATAAGTAAAGCTTGAGCCTAATATCGGCAAATTAAAGGTCGTAAAATTGAAATTAAACATTGGTAAAACTGGGATGAGAATAGTCACTAAGGGGGCAATAATTAAGCCAGCTAATAGACGAATTAATTTAAAATACCATTTTAAGCTCTGACGTCTTCTTGAAATAACCGCTAAACCCATTAATAATTTACCTAAAGTAACCGAATCATTTAAAAATAATTGTGGTAAAGCAATAATTATTAGATAAGCAACATAACTAGTTAATAAAAACGCTAGATTGATAATATTACCTTGTAAGGCATAAGCTTCGCGATATGGGAGATAATGTTCCTCATAATAAGGCGAAGAATTGATCAATGTTAATTCTGCTTCTTCAATCGCGTAATAAAATAATTGCGAGATATATTGATATTCGGCTTCGCCAATATCTTCTTCTAAGAAATAATAATGATAAATGCGATTAGCTACATAGGGCCTAAGATAAAATAATTCACCTTCATCTCCACTAATAAAATAATTATCAAATTGACTACCAGCATAACCTTTCATCAAATTTTTATAATAATTTAAAGGGGTTAAACTACCAAAATCAACAAAAGCATTATTGGTATTATGCTCTGGAATATAGATAGTATAAAAATATGATAAAAAATCGTCGCTAGTAGAGGCAGTGCCTACCTCTAAGCACTCTTTAGGTTCCACGGTAAAATCGTGATTAGCGTCCTCTTGATAAGATAAAGAAATGTGAAGACTAAGTAATTTTAGGGCCATTGAATCAAGATCATAACGAATCGTTAATTCTTCGTCGCTAAAATCGATAAGATGCGTTTCACTTAATAACTGATTATAATATGCAATTTCATCTTTAACTTTCGCTTCCGAAGATTGATAAGTGGAGTTATTGATGACAATTTGATGCGTACCTAAATAAAGCAATAAGGTAGTCGCTAATAACAAAAAGAAGTCGATGATTAAAGAAATTAGGCGCTTAGTTAAGGAGGCATCGCCCTTATCTTTATATAAATCAATCCGCGACTTCAATAATTGCATTTTAGTTGATAAAAAGGGCTATAGCGACCTATAGCCCCTTAAATATAACATTAATTAATCAGCAGCCCAAGATTCAACTACTTTATGTTCACTAATAGCGTCAATACGCGCATCAACTTCCGCAGCATCATCGGTTGCACTATAATTTGAGAAGACAACCGTTGAATTGAATTGGAAGAAACCAATATTGCTATTTTGATCAGCTCCAATTAAGGTTGGTAAGATATCAAATTCACCAACATAGACATCATTAACATACATATAATATCTTAAACCAGAACGGGCTAAACCCATCTTAAATTCAGTATTGTAAGTTAAAACACTATCATGGACATAGCAATTATCAACATGGCGGGCTTCATCATTACTAATGCCTGGATTCCACGCCCAACCATCTTGACCTTGGACTTCACAAACACCAAAATTTTGCCATTGATCATTGCCGCTATCGCCAATTTCAGCATTCATAAAGAAGAAAGTGCGGTTTAATGAGCCATCACTCGCTCGCGAGAAAATACCGACTTTCGGGAATTTTTCACTGGAAGTAACTTCTTGAATATTGATGGTTGTTTCGGCATACCATTTGGTGCTATCAATGCCCGCGACCATTAAATCAGTCGTTACACCACGGGTCGTGACATAAGGGTTGTTTTCATCGTTTTCGTGCGTTAAATCAACGCTTGCAAAACCATCTGTACGGGCAAAGAAAGTTTCGATAACCGTCACATTAAAGTCAGCGTAAATTTCTTCGTTCACGCGACTTGTAATTCTAAAGGTGCCAACACCAGGTGCAATCGCGGTGAATTCATCATCGTTAGCTTCAAAATATTCTTCCCCATCCACTAGTGATAATTCAACGCGTCTTTGGGAAGAAGGTAAACCACTAGGATGAATCTCATACATCGCATTAGAAATATAAATGATTTCACCAACCCCTACTTGATAATTTTGATATTCTTCAGTAATGGTAATTGATTGAATGGTTGAAGGTTCTTCTGTAGAGGAACCACCGCCACTTTCGGAAGTGTTTGGACCTTCACTAGTGCCACCACTAGAAGTCGTTGGATCATCACACCCTACTAAGCCAAAAGTTAGAGTAAATAATCCTAATAAACTACATAATAATTTGGTTTTCATATTTTCCTCCTATTTATCTTTAAATCTCGCTAGGAGATTAAAGTAATTCTGTGACGCTAATATAATTAGCAAGATCTAATTCATGGCTATCATTAATGGTAGAAGCCCCATAATAAGATGATGAATTAGTTTTAGTTGTCCCTTCTAATGAGACATCATTATATTCAAATAAAACTTTTAAATTATCGGTATTAGTAATGCCTAAATCTTCATAAGAGATAAATAATTCCATTGCCATGCCAATCGAAATCCCATCATTCATTTCACCGCTAGTTTTTACTTGATGTAAGAAGTTAGTAGCTTCATCTGAAATAACTAGATTATTATTAGGCATGCTAGAAGTAACATTAGTGGTATCATAACCGCGATCATACACTCTTAAAAGATTCGCGCTCGATAGCATAATCGAATAACGATCACTAACATCGCCGTCTGTTAAATATATTTCTAAATCATCGTTGACATTCATTTGACCTAAATCATTGTTATGCCAATCTTCGCCATCGGTAGAAATATCGTCATCTTTTACCTCAGCAGCGACATATAAACCATCATCGCCACTAACTAATTTGACATCGACTTTTTCCCCAATCTTAAATGACTGAATATCACTATAAGCAACTTCGGATAAATCGCCATCAACAAAAGGCGTTTCTTTTACATTAATTTCAACATCGAAATCATAATGATGACCATTATAATCAAAATTGACTTTAGTAGTCTTTAAGCCACTAGTGGTGTCATCAAATTCTTCATAAGAAGAAACTGGAACAATTTCTTCTTCCCCATCTTCAAACATTACTTGGAGATAAGATGGTAAATTAGTGGCCCCACCAACAGTGATTTCAATTGTTTCTTCAGTCACTTCAGTAATTTTGCGATTATCTTTTAAAGCAATTAATTCACTCGCCACGCGTTTACCTAATTCTAAAGTGCTCGCTGCATCAAAATGCCAAGGTTCAAAATTATTGACATGCAAATCACTAGTTTCAACAAAGATTGAATTAGTCGCCTCAGCTACGCGCTTTTGAATCGCCCTAAGTTCATTACCATAACGCGCACTATTAGTTAAAGATTCAACGATGACAAATGGTAAATCTTCATCGTTAAGATAATTTCTAGTATCACTAATAAAGTTAGTAAAGACGGTTTCATAGTCTTCCATGTTAGCACTAAATTTAGCGTCTTGTTCGCCATGGAGGAAAACGACGCCATCAATGACTACATCATAACCTAAAGCACTATAATCATCGATTGCTTGATCGATTAATTGATAATAATTATTCGTTAAAGGACCAACTTCCTGGTTTAATTTAGGGTTAGTTCTTACATCATCTAAATTGAGATTTAAAGAAGCATCTTGCACGCTAGTTTCGCTCATCCAATGGTCATAAAATGTCGAGCCACAAGCCGAATATTTAACAATCGCTGAACGCGGTTCATCATATTCGGTTAAACCATATCTTTTACCCATCACCTTTGCCATCCCTACTTCTGGACCAAATTCCGTTGTCCCATCACCAAGCGAGGAAGTAACATTTTGTAAACGCACATTATTAGGTTCATCACCCACAAAACCTAAATTTTCCATACGATAACCATCATTAAGGATTTGCACTAATTCATTTTCCGCTTTGTCAGCTGCGCTTAAATCACTATTAAGCGCTTTGCCGCGCGCATTCGAGGCGCCGGCTAAAATTATTAAATGAACTTTATCATCTTCTGGAATTGATTGAACAATACTAGTGGAGCTCTCTTCAGAAGAAGTTGATTCACTAGTGGGATCATCGCAACTACCTAGTAGGAATAACGATAAGCCAGCTAAAGCCAGTGGTTTAATATTCATAAGAAAAAACCTCCTTATTTACATTTTTTATTGTAAGCGCTTTCGCTAATAGATTTTTACATTAAAAATAACGCTATAAAATATTAGATTTTATCGAAAAAATATTTAAATAATAATCAAAATTAATGAATGCGTAAATATAAAACTACTGGGAAAGTCACATTCGCAAAAGACAATCCACTATCCTTACTTTCGAGGCGGCGAATAATTAAATCAATCGCCTCTTTAGCAATTTCATGATAATTAGAATTAATCGAGGTAATGCGCTTTAAGCCGCGGATGCGATGGGCTAAGGCATCATAGCCAACAATATGAACATCTTTAAATTTAATATCGATTTCATCTTTACTAGTTGAAGCATTATATAAAAGATAATAAGCTAACTCATCATTAAAACAGAAAATGCCATCATACCCTTGCTTAATAAAATAATCAGCGTTCACTTCGTTAATATTTGAGACATAAATCTTATCAACATGTAAAGAATGTTCTTTCGCAACACTATTAAAGCCAAGATATCTTCTTTCTGCACATTCGATATCTTTAAATGATAAGAAACAAAGTTTCTTACATTGATGTTTTTCAATTAGATATTCGCCGGCAAGTGCCCCCCCCCGACGGTCATCTGTATAGATTTGGTCAATATCAGCGTTTTCAACCCTGCGACCAACTAAAAGCATTGGAATCTTATATAATTTAGTTAAGTTAATGGCTTCTGGCAAAGGTTCAATAAAAGAAATAATCGCATCGACGCGTTGTAAAATGCATCTTTTAACACCTTCTTCATCGAGTTGATTACCATTTGTTACTACCACAGTAAAATCATATTTATCAGTATCTAAATATTTTAAAAACTCGTTGCACATGATCGTGAAATATAAATTATCAAAATTTGGTCCTAAAAAGGCGATATTTTTCTTATAATCCTTTTTGACAAATTCTTCAACAGCGTTCGGTGAATAACCCATCTCAATCGCCTTTGAACGCACTTTCTTTTTCATCTCACTAGAGATATCATCGCAATCTCTTAAAGCGCGTGAGACAGTATTAACCGAGACCCCTAATTCATAGGCAATTTCTTTTAATCCAACTGGTTTAAGTAAACTCATAATATAAAATTAAACACAATTTATCTTCTTTGAAAAGAAGAAAAATTCGTTTGAAACCGTTATTATATAAAATAATAAAAAGATGGCTATCGCTAGCCATCTTTTGTTATCAAAGATTAATAATTAACGGATAATTAAACTATTAATTGTGACATTCGTGTGTTGATTACCACCAACATTAATGAATGCTAGTCCACGATAATCGATATGACCAGATTTGTAATTAATGCATTGGTAAACACTGCCGTCTTGACCTTCAACATTCGAGTGATATTGACCTTTAACGGTGAAATAACCACTTTCAGCATCCCAACGCATTAATAAAGTAATATCTAAATCTTTAAAGGCAGCATTGCGATCAGGGAAGTTACCAAATTCTCTACCAGCAGAAGAATCGCCACCAGTTGGAGACCATGTACCCCAGCTCCACCAGTCACCTCTAAATGACCAGCAACCATCAGTGTTAACAGTGCCTTCACCATCGGTTGAAGTAATTTCACCAACCCAAGTGTGGTCGAGCATATTGCAGCCACTATGATCGCCTTCGGTCACAACCGAATTCATCTTAACGACGACTTCAAAGTTTTCTGCCATATCAACTTCACGACGCACAACATCAAATTTGATGCTACTTAAATCGCCACTATTAACTGGAGTTTCAATAGTTTCACCACATTTAGTGCAGACACCTTCAACAAATTCATGTCCGTCACAAACGACATTAATATCTTCAGGGGCTAACCATTCAAAACCATTATCGCCAATGCGGATGAAGTTATTAGCGTCAGCATGGAATGAATCAGCACCAGCTTCTGGAGCCCAGAAAGCACCAGTATTATACCAACCAGCCGCTGGGTTAGAACCTGCACAGAAAGTTAATAATGTATTATTATCAATGCCTTCGCCAATACGAGCATAAGAGACATAAAGCTCAAAATTAGCGTGATATAAACCAGTATCGGTATTTTGAGTTAATTCAGTAACATAATGATCATCAGCATTTGAACTACCACCAACACCTAAAACCGAAGCCCAAATTTGCGTGGTCATATTAGTATTACCATCAGTGCCTAAATAGAATTCAAAGTTATCATTTTCCCACCAATCATTGTCATTATTATGCTTGACAGCATTAACATTGTAATCAGCGAATAGATAGATACCGTTGACATTACGGGCAACATAGAAGGTAATCCAGTTATTAGGATCTTTTCTTAAGGTAAAGGAATTATGAGCGGTCTTTTCATAGCCGGCATCACTCATTTCACCATCAACAACGATAAACATTGCTTGATCATCGGTCGCAGTAATTACCATCGTAGCAACTAAATCTTCACCTTCAGTTTTATCGTAAGTAGCGGTAACTGTGACATCAGTCGTGCCACTATATTCGCTATTAACAGTAATTAAACCAGTTTCCGAAACCGTTACGACATCTGGATTACTACTAGCAAAGGTAATTTTGCTCATATCAAGATAGTCAGTATCATAATTGAAACTAACTTGATAAGTTTCGCTAGGTTGCATAATCATTGTTGGAGCAGCAAAGGTAAGAGTAGTCGGCTCATTAAAGCAAGTGTTAACATCTTCATCAACAAAGGCGTTCGCATTTTGAATTTCAACGGCTGCTTTAAAGCCACCAATCCAAGCATAAGATGGTTGATCAGCGCTTACACCAGTCCAAGTATAAGTAGCTACACGTTTGTAAGTAGCGTATTCATCGCTAGAATGACCAAAGAACACTGAATAAGTTGTGCCATCTCTAAGTAAGCCTAAGCGGAACCATTGACGCATTTCAACGGCTGGGGAAACGCTATTATATTTCGCACCGCCCCAGTTCCAGTCAGTCATCGCATCATTACTATTAACCCAGCCAAGGGAATTCCAGCTAGATTGTAATCTTTGCGAATCGATAAAGAACATCGAGAAGGGGTTCATGCCATCTTGCCAAACACCATATTCATTTGTCCCAGTCATTAAACCAAATTTTGGATAATTGTCCGATTCATTTAAGGAAGTAATACGAATGTCGGCTTGAACATACCATTTTGTTGAATAAACACCAGCAAAAATCATGCTAGTATCGCTTAAATCATCGGTTTGGGCCATCACGCCTTCTTCGATGAAATCATAGGTTTCAATACTAGTAAGAGGTCGCGAATTAACTAAATCAATTGGTGAATGATGAAGAGTGAAAGTCACACTATCAGATTTAGTGGCATCCGCGCGGCTAGTCGCAGTGACAGTTAAAGTCTTATCTGCTTCTAAGACATTGCCAACTGTTAAGTAGCCATTATCGATTTGAGCAATTGTGTCATCACTAACTGACCAATCAACACGACGGGCTGAAGATTGGGAACTATCAGTATCAACCTCCGCCGTTAATTCATAAACATTGTTATCAAGAATATCAAGTTCGGTGATTTCATAACCATCCGCATCCTTGATGTCAACCGAATTAATAACAACGCTAGGGGTAGTATCGCTTGATTCACCGCCACCGCCACCAGTAGAATCTGAATTACTGCCACCAGTTTCACCAGGGCAACTAGTCAGCATCATCACGGAAGCTAGAGCGATAGACAAGATACTTAAAGGTAATCTTTTTTTCATAAATTCTCCTTTCGATCCTCCTTTAATTACGCTTTTCTTCATTAATTTCCAAACGAATTTAAGAAAATGTAAGCGTTTACACTTATTATGTTAAGAAGTCTCAAAATGATTTACTAACATTATAAATAATGTAAAAACACGCCATTAATTAATGAAATTAAAGTAAGATTTTATCGATGTTTTTTCTTAAATATCATTAAAAAATAATTAAATAGAATCATTTTTTTCTGGTGTTACAACATTCGTTCTAATGTCGAATTGATAATTTTTATTAAAGATAATTAACACTAAGGTTGCTATTCCCATGACTAAAAAAGAGACTAACCACGCACTAGTGTTAGAAAACGATAAACCTAGATAGGCTAAAGGAGAATGGGTGCTAGCAAAATTAGGATCAATGAGACCAGGAATAAATAAGCTAACTAAAATTCTAGCTCCTAGTTCACCAACCCCTGCTAAAAAGGGGATTAAAGCATGTTTTGTTCCTTGAAGCGCAGCGCGCGATAACATTAAAGTTCCTTGTAAAATTAAACTGCTAATCACGATTATTAAATAGGTAGAGGTGTAATAAATGACATCCTCATTAATTTCTTCCACATTTAAATATATATAAGGTACATAACGCGTTAAAGGGAGCGCGATGCATAAAATAACAACATAAATGATTAAAGTAATAAATAAACCATCGCGTAAGCCGAGTTTTATGCGACGATATAGCTTCGCACCATAATTTTGTCCAACAAAAGTCGTAATCGCGCTTGACAAGGCGGAAAAAGGCATTGTGACATAACCTTCAAAATTACTGTAACAGGCCATCGCCTTACTCGCATCATCTCCAAAGAGATTCACTTGACTATTTTGGACGAATGACCCAATAAATAAAATTGACCATTGTAAACCAAGGGGTAAACCAAATTTAATTAAACCACCATAAATCTTTTTATCGAATTGCCATAAACCTTTAATTCCTTTTAACGAAGGATATTTTTTTATAATGTAAAAATAATTAATTAATAAAGAAATTAAATTGGTAAGGATCACAGCAACCCCACAACCTAAGGTGTTTAATGCTAATAGGTAAGGAGCAGTAAATAAATAAACAAATAAAATATGTAATAATGTTGTACCCAAAGAAACAAATAAGGGAAAAGTCGAATTACCTAAAGCTCTTAAAAAGTTTCCAAAGAAATTATTAATTAAAGTTATGACAAAACCAACCAATAAGACGAGAAAATAAATATAAGAATATTCAAAATAAATATCGCCAACATTTAATAAACGAAGCAATGGTTTTAAAACAAAAATTCCAATCGTTGTAATTACTAAAGCGATAATGATTGAGAGGAAAATTGAGGAAAAGAAAACTTTTTTAATCCCCTCTTCATCATTATTTCCTTTTCTTTGACTCGCTAAAATAGCAAAACCGCTTGAAGCCCCAAAGGCAAATTGGAAGAGAATTGAAGAAAGGCTCCCGGTTTGATTTATAGCTGTTACTCCGACGCCCCCAACCGTAGAACGAAGCACTAAGGAATTTAATAAAGATAAAGAATTATTTAATAAAGAAGAAATAAAAATTGGAATCGCAAAGATTAAAATAACTTTAAAGGGGCGACCATTAGTAAGATCATGGAAGGCAAAGATTTTTTTTATAAAATTAATCAAGCGATTAGATTTAGACATTTTAAACACTAATATTTTGTCGCAAGTCCTTGATAAAAAAAGAGCGCATTTACATTAAAAATATTGTTAAAAATTTTCTAATAATATTTTATTAATTATGTCTTATTTCTTATTAGCGTTTCTAATATTTTTTCAATATTAAAATTCTAAAATTTAATCGTCAAATTAAGACTTAAATGCTTTTAAAATTATCATTAACAAATTTAATAATTGCTTCTTTTTGATTAGGAATTTCTTCGGCAATAATTTTATCTAATGTCGCCTT
>CASFQR010000022.1 GCA_949297275.1 uncultured bacterium
AGATTAATTGAAGCTAAAATCTCTAGTTTTTTAAAAGCAAAGCTTTTGCTTCTTTTTGTCGTATCTTTTTGTAAAAATTTATAAGATAATAGTTGTATGTACTTAATTATATTTGATTTAGATGATACTTTGCTTAGAAACGATCGCACCATCTCAACCTTTACTATCGATATCCTCGCTAAAATTCAAAAATTAGGTCATCTGATTGCAATTAATACTTCAAGAAGTTATCAAAATTCAATGACTGTCATCAATTTAATTCATCCAGATTTTGGTATCTATAATGGTGGAGCGACCATTGTTGATAAGCAGGGTCAAATTATTAGTGAAGTTATCATTCCGCGCGATATTACTAAAGCCTTTAGTCGAGAAATTGTTCAACATGTAGCTAGTTTATCTATTCAAACTCGCGATTATTTTTATACGAATAATCCTTGTTATACAAAACAAAACGCTATTTATTTATCAATGGATGATGGTTATGATGGCGATTGTTATAAATTAATGACTAAATCTAGTAATCTATCTTATTTAGAGGAAATGGCTAAGAAATATCAATTAACTTTTCAAAATTATTTAGGTGGACCATTCTCGCGTTTTGGTCCTAAAAATGCGAATAAAGAAATTGGTAATCTTAAACTCAAAGAATATTTAAATATTCCTGATTTAAAAACGATTGTTTTTGGTGATGATGTTGGTGATTTAAAGATGCTATTAGACGCAGATATTGGAGTAGCAATGGCTAATTCCAAACCATCCGTACTCGAAAACATTAAAATCCATACCCTTTCTAATGAAGAAGATGGTGTGGCCTATTTCTTGAAAAATTATTTTCAACTTTAATAAATATTTCTTGTCGGACAAGTGTCTTATCGATACAATTGTTTTTGCGTTAACAAGGAGCAAAAATGAAAGTCAAAAAAATCCAATTAGCTAATTATAAATTATCGCAAGAATTATGGAACGCTATTAGTCATGGTTTAGGTGGCTTATTCGGTATTGTTGCCTGGATTTTAATGTTGCTTAAAATTACCAGAGTTTACCCAAATGATTTACCACCTCTTGATCAAGTTAATTATATTATTTCAATCGTCGCTTGTTCATTTTATGCTTTTAGTATCATTGTTTGCATGACTATTTCTTGCATTTATCATTCCTTAGCGAAAAATAACGGTAAGCGCGTCTTACGAGTAATTGACCACGCGATGGTTTATCTATTAATTGCCGGAAGTTATGCGCCGTTTTGTTTAATCGCTTTAAGAGAAGCACCTTTATGGGGAATAGCAGGTGCTAATTTTGCTGGTTATGTCCAATTAGCCATTTGTTATATCTGCGTAGCGGTGGGAGTGTCTTTAAGTTCCGTTAATATGTTTAAATTTGAAATTGTTTCGATGGTGATGTATCTGGTTGCGGGTTTATCAATCTTACTTGATCCAGTTTCAATTTATCACGCCCTAGGGCCAAGTGGTTTCGCCTTATGTTTAGCGGGTGGTGGTAGTTATGTCATCGGCTCAATCTTATATGGTTTAGGTAAGAAACGATCAATTTGGTTTCACACCGTTTTCCATTTCTTTGTTTTATTTGGTATCATCTTACAATTCCTCTCCATCTATTTATTCGTTTTATAAACTTTAAAAATTTGCTATTATTAACTTAATGAAAGACAAGAACAATTTTGTCATCGCCTTAACTGGACCTAGTGGTTCTGGTAAAACTTATTTTGCTAAAAAAATCAAAGAGCTTTTCCCTGATGATTTATTAGTGATGGGCTTTGATAATTATTGTAAAGATTTCTCTAAAATCACGAATGATTTTGCTTCGTTAAATTATGATGAACCAGCAAGTTATGAAGGTGATTATTTAGCTAAAGATATTGAACAATTAAAACAAAATCATCCCATTTATATGCCTTTATATGATTTTGTAACCCATTCTCGTAAAGAAGAAACGCAATTAGTTAATCCGAAAAAAATTATTTTAATTGAAGGTCTATTTCCTTTAAATTATCCTACTTTAGCTAAACAAATTGATTACGTTATCTATCTTGACGCCAAAAAAGAGACGCGTTTTTCGCGTCGCTTATATCGCGATCAATTAGAAAGAGGTCGCTCGGCCGAATCAATTAAAAAACAATGGGATAAATTTGTTCATCCGATGGAACTTATCCATGTTTTACCTAATAAAATGCACGCGAATCTCATTATTGATAATAATGTAAATAATTTTGAATATCGCGATTTAAATAAAATCGTTTCTTTAATTAAAGATCATTTGTCAGAATGAAAAAACATTTATTTTTTGATTTAGATGGCACCTTATTAGATACCTTGTTAGATATTGTTAAAGCTATTAATCTTTCTTTAAAAGCTATTAGTATTGATTATCAATATGATTATGAAGGCGGTAAACGCTTAATTGGTAATGGGGCAAAAATAATGGCTAAGCGCGCTTTAGCTCCTTTTAAAATTAGTCAAAAAGAACGCGAATTATTTTATCAAACATTTTTAATTAATTATCAAAAATATCAATGCGATGATACTAAACCATTTCGTGGTGTTCTTGATGGTTTAAGAGCTTTAAAGAATAAGGGCTATCATCTTTATATCTTATCTAATAAACCTGACCATTTAGCTAAGATTATTGTTGAACAAAAATTAGATAAAGATATCTTTGATTTTATTAGTGGCAAGCAAGAGCAATTTGATGAAAAACCTTCACCCGATCTTTTTAATTATGTTATTGAAAAATTTCATTTATTAAAAGAAGAAATTTTATATCTTGGCGATTCACTCGTCGATCTAGATTTTGCTAAAAATAGTGGGGTAGATGTCGTTATTTTTACATATGGATATGGCGATTATGCAACAAAAAGGATGCAAAACGCGACTAAATTTTCTGATTTTTCACAATTAATAAGTTATTTAGATAATAGTAGATAATAGACATTTAACGCAAAAGTGTTGATTAAAATACATTTTTTCGTAGCGATATTTTATTTTTATAGTAAAATTATAGCGTTGGAGGAATTATTTTTATGAAAATCATGATTGTTGGTGGAACTGGCTTTCTTGGTTATTACACCGCGCTTGATGCTTTAAAGAAAGGACACGAAGTCGGTTCTTTAGCGTTGAACGATGTTAATTTAGAAGGTTGGTATCCAAAAGAAGTTGCTGTTAATTATGGCGATGTTTTTGAACTAAGTGAAGATGAACTCGTCTCTTATTTTAAGGGTTATGATGCGATGGTCTATTCAGTAGGACCAGATGACCGGATTACCCCGCCTGCTCCGAGTTACGATTTTTTTCATGAGCGCTTAGTGGAGCATTGCGCGAAAGTATGTCGCGCGGCCGAAAGAGCGGGTGTTAAACGCTGCGTCGTTTATAATTCTTATTTCGCTTATTTTGATCGCGTCTATCCTGATAAACATTTTGCAGATAATCATCCTTATATTAAAACGCGAGTCGAACAAGCTAAATTATGTATCGAACAAGCTAAGACAATGGATGTGATGATTCTTGAATTACCTTATATTTTTGGTTCAATGCCCGAAAGAACTCCTTTATGGAAAGATACTTTCTTGGATCGCTTTGCTAACGGGAAGAAGAAGATTTTATTCCCTAAAGGCGCGACGACAATGATTGCGGTTGAGCATGTTGGTGAAGCTGGTGTTGGTGCTTTAATGTATGGTAAACACGGCGAACGCTATCCTGTTGGGGAAGAAAATCGCCCCTTTGATTTCTTCCTTGATACGATGATGGTTGAACTTTTAGGCAAGAAGAGAAAAATTTGGCATCCTGCTCGATGGATGTTAGTCCTTGGCGGTAAAATGATGCGCAAAAACGAATTTAAGCACGGGAATGAAGCTGGCTTAAATATGCCATTAGTAATGAAAGATATTCTTTCGCGTGAATTATTTATTTCAGAAGAAGATATGAAGAAAACTCGCGATGAACTTCATATGACTACTGGTGGCCTTGAAGAAGCGATTAAAAAGACCGCTAAAGCTTGCTATCGCAATGAACCTTTTAAATAATTGATAAATTAATTTTCGATAAATGGCGACGTGTATTATATATACCTTTTCAGGTACTGGTAATTCTTTGCTTTTAGCTAATTTTTTAAAAGAATTTTTAGATAAGAAAGGTGTTGTCACTAATGTATATCGCATCACCTTACCTCTAGTTAAAGAACAAATACCTTCACCGAATGATTATGATTATGTAGGATTTTCTTATCCTATCCATGGCTTTAATGCACCAAAGCCATTTATCGAATTAATTAAAATGCTTCCGCCTTCTAATGGACATAAAGAATATTTTATTGCGAAAAATTCTGGCGAGCCTTTTGTTTTTAATAGTGCCTCTTCTAGTTTAATGTGTTCATTATTAAAGAAAAAAGGTTATTCTTTAGGGTTAGAACATCATTTTTTATTACCTTACAATATCATGTTCCATTATCCGACATTATTAATGAAGGAAATGTATGTTTATTGCCACGCGATGGCAAAATTATTTAGTGATGAGATTGTTGATAATCATCATATTTTTAATATTAAACATCGAACATTCTTTAAAATATTTTCATTCTTTTTACGGATTGAATGGTTAGCAGGACCTATCAATTCCAAATTAACATTTGTAAAAGAAAAGCGTTGTATTCAATGCGGCAAATGTTTATCTTCATGTCCAACAAACGCTCTTTATTTAAATAAAAAAGGCAAAATTAAAGTAAAAACTTCCTGTGCGATTTGTATGAATTGTGCTTTTTCTTGCCCAACTGACGCTTTCTTTATGGGTGTTTTAAATCCCTGGCGAGTTAATTTTGGTGGCTTTAAATACCAAAAATTAATTAAGGATGAAAATTTACCTATTTCCTTTATTGAAGATAATAAAAAAGGATATTTTAAACTCTTTAAAAAATATTATTTAAAAGAAAAGAAACTTTTAGATGCCCATAATATTTCTTTAGAAGATTATCTTTATTAATTATTCAAAAATTTTAAATTAACATTGTTAATTATCTTTTTAAGTTTATAATTAACTTAGTTAATATTTAACTTAGTTAAATAAACTAGGAGGATAAACAATGGATAATCTCGAAAAAAACGAATTAGCGGAAGAATTATTTAATTCAATTATGCGTTTAAGAAAATATTCTTTTAATTTTCGTCAAGAAAAGACTTTGACTAGTCAAGAAGCTTATGTTTTAAAGGCCATCAATTATTTTCATTATAAAAATAATCATGTCAGTAATGAATTTCTTGCCGAAAATTTAAATCTTTCGCCAGAATCGCTTTCGCGTGCAACTAAGCACCTACGCGAAAAAGGGATTATTGAAACGCTTCGCAATAAAGAAGAACATCGTCGCGTCCAATATGTCATTACCGAAAAAGGTTATGAAATTTTAAAAGCTTTCAATGTTCATTTTGAAAATGTTGTTTCCGATATTATTTCCTCAATTGGGGAAGAGGATTGTAAACATTTCATCCGAATTTTAACTAAATTATTTACGACCATGGAACTTAAATCGAACCTAATCACTAATAAAGAGGAGGTTAAATAAATGCTTGAATTAAAAAATATTGTTAAAGATTATGTTACTCCTTCGCTAGTAACGCATGCCTTAAAGGGTATCAGTATTAATTTCCGTAAATCGGAATTTGTTGCTATTTTAGGACCTAGTGGTTGTGGAAAAACAACTTTATTAAATATTGTTGGTGGTTTAGATCGTTATACTTCTGGTGATTTAATCATCGAAGGCAAATCAACCAAAGAATATCGTGACCGCGACTGGGATACTTATCGCAATCATTCGATTGGTTTTGTCTTTCAATCCTATAATTTAATTTCTCACCAAACGATACTAAGTAATGTAGAACTTGCCTTAACAATTTCTGGTGTGAAGAAAAAAGAACGGCAAGAAAGGGCGAAAGCCTTATTAGAAAAAGTTGGTCTAAAAGAGGCTATCTATAAATATCCCAATCAATTATCTGGCGGCCAAATGCAAAGAGTAGCTATCGCGCGGTCCTTAATTAATAATCCTGAGATTTTACTTGCTGATGAACCTACCGGGGCATTAGATAGTGAAACATCCCTACAAATCATGGATTTATTAAAAGAAATCGCGAGTGATCGACTCGTTATTATGGTGACGCATAATCCCGATTTAGCTAATCGCTATGCGACGCGAATTGTAACTTTAAGTGATGGTGAAATTACCTCCGATAGTAATCCTTGTTCTAGCGAGGAACTTTCTAAAGAAAAGACTGATGAAAAGCAAATAATTTTTAAAGGGAAAAAGAAATATTCTTCGATGTCTTTTTGGACAGCTTTTTCGCTTTCCTTTAAAAATTTATGGTCTAAAAAAGCCCGAACCATCTTAATGACTTTTGCTGGTTCGATTGGCATTATTGGTATCGCTTTAGTCTTAGCGATGTCGGATGGTTTTAATACTTATATTGATACGGTTCAAGTGAATACCTTATCGCAATATCCAATTACTATTAATCGCACGGAAATGTCGATGGAATCGATGCTTGTTGGAGCGCTTGGGTCAGCTGGTAGTCAAGAAAAAGAAGAATTTACTACTTCGGATAATTTAGGTCAAAGCAATGTTTTTTCTTCTTTCTTTAGTGGTTTTTCTGCCTCGCAAGTTGTCAATGATCTCGCCTCCTTTAAAACTTATTTAGAAAGCGAAGATTTTTCGACGCATTATAGTGAATATGTTAACGCTATTCAATATGTTTACGATTTAGATTTTGCGGTTTATCAAGCTTTAAATGCAGAAGATATTGCAAATGGGGCAATTAGTGAACAACTTTACCCCATTGATTATTCTTTCTTAGATAGTGAAGTTAGCGAATTACTTGGCACAATGTTTGCCGGTGGTATGTCGTCAATGATGTCATCTTATCAAGTCTATAACGAATTAATTGATAACCAAGATTTATTATTATCTCAATACGATGTCATTGCTGGGCATTACCCGATGAATGCAAACGAAATGGTCTTAGTAGTCGATTCCTATAATTCGATTCCTGATTATGTTTTATATGCTTTAGGTTTAAAAGATCCGCACGAATTAGTTCAAATAATTAATGGTGAAGAAGTCGCACCTTGGGAAGGCACTTTCGATGATATTTTAAATCTGAGTTTCAAATTACCAGTAGGGGCAAGTTTTTATCATGAAATCCCTTTAATTAATACTTGGGTTGATGTGCGGCTTGATAATAGTTTAATTCTTAATCAAGAACAATTAATTCAAGATAGTGTTGATGACGCAATCGAAGTAAAAATAAGCGGCATTATGCGTGTAAAAGAAGATAATAAAACTGGTGGAGCCCTAAATCCTGGTGTTTATTATCTTAGCGATTTATCGCAAAAATTAATCGATAAAACTTTAGAAGCTGATGTTGTAATTGAACAAATGGCCAATCCTAATAATTGCGTCATTTATATGAATCAAGAATTTCCTGTCACTTTCCCTAATGGCTCTACTACGATTGAATTAACTTATGATTTAACCTTAACTTATTTAGGTGTTTGTGATGAAGCTAATCCTTCCGCCATTTATTTATACCCTAATTCCTTTGATGATAAGGAACAAATTATCTTAATGATTGATGCTTATAATAACACGGTGAGTGAAGCCCAAGTTCTGCATTATACTGACACTGTTGGTATTTTGATGGATGGGATTTCAACGATTATTGATGCTGTAACAATTGTTTTGATTTGCTTTGTCTCGATTTCATTAGTTGTCTCTTCAATTATGATTGGTGTTATTACTTATGTATCTGTTATTGAAAGAACAAAAGAAATTGGCATTTTGCGAAGTTTAGGTGCCTCGAAAAATGATATTTCCAATGTCTTTAATGCGGAAACGCTGATCATTGGTTTAACTTCAGGGGCGGTTGGTGTCATTATTTCCTTGATTTTAATTATCCCAATTAATTTAATTGTTGGTTCACTTTCAGGAATGTATAATTTAGCCTTCCTAGCGTGGTATTGGGCGCTTTTATTAATTGCTATTTCGGTTATTTTAACCTTGATTAGTGGTTTAATTCCTTCGCGAATTGCCGCTCGCAAAGATCCAGTTAATGCGCTTCGTAGTGGCGATTAATTTTAATTATTTGTATAATTAAATTTGATGTCAAAATTTATCATTTGTCCACTTAGTTATCGTAAAATAATTTTAACTAAATTAAGAAAAGAAGATCCTTTTTTAGATATTCATTTCTTTAGTAAAGAAGACCTTTTTCGCTCAAAATATGGTTTAATAAGTGATGAAGGATTAATTTATCTCATCGAAAAATATCATTTACAATATTTCGTTGCTCAAGAAATTGCCAAAATTTTACCATATATTGATGTTAATCAAACTTATCATAATGAACGCCTTAATCGCTATCAACAATATCTTAAGGAATTAATTGCTGAGAATTATTTTAGTTATGATGAAACAACATTGATGCTTCTAAGTAAGCAAAATGTTGAGATACATTACTATTATTATGATCGAAAATTAAATGAAATTTTAGATGAAATCTCTGCAAAATATATTTATATAGAACATGAGATATTTAAACCTCATTATTTTAAATTCAATAATTTAAATGACGAAATTTTATTTGTCTTTTCTAAGATTGGTGAACTAATCTCACAAGGAGTATCGCCACGAAAAATTCATCTTTTAGGCGTTGATGATACTTATTTATTATCGATTAATTCACTTGCTAGAAATTATCATATCAATCTTAATTATCAGCGCGAATTAAGTTTAGGTGATTATCAAGTCAGCAAAAAGATAATTGATTATTTTTATGAAGAAAAAAATGATCCTCCTCTTGATGATTATTTAAAATTTCTTTTAGTTGAATATCCTCAAGACGAAGAAATTATTCATGCCTTAAAATTGCTTCTTAAGCGTTTTAATTTTAAAACTCTACCTCCTCAAGAAATTGCTAAAATTTACCAAGAAATTTTTAATCTTTCAAAATTAAATCCTCCTTTCTTTACCGAAGGTATTTTTGTCAATGATAATAATTTATTAAATGAAGATGATTATTTATTTATCTTAAATTTTTCAAGTAAAAATTATCCGCCTAAAATTAAAGATAATTCTCTTTTAGTTGATGAAGAAAAAGCGATTCTAAATCTATTATCAACTCAAGAAGAAAATCTTATTAAAAAAGAGGAATTTAAAGTAAAAATAACGCAGAACGACCATATTTATTTAACTTTTTGTCGTTTTTTAGACGGCAAAGAACAATACGAATCTTCTTCAATTAACGAATTAAATATTGTTAATGAAACCGAAACTAAATTGAATATTTATTCCACTTTAGAATCTAAAAACCAACTATCAATTGCTAAAGATAATTTGTATACCTATTTAAAGAAAACGCCTTATTATGATTCGTTATTTAAGCAAATCGGTCATCAAAGTAATTACAATACATATGATCTTCATTTTAAGATTAATAATAAAATTAAAGAATATCATAGAGTCGAATTATCTTATTCATCCGCCTCTAATTATGTGCGTTGTCCGTTTCGATATTACTTAGCAAATGTTTTAAAAATTGATGCTTACGAAGAATCTTTTAATCAAAAAATTGGTACCTTCGTTCACGCTATCTTTGAAAAAATTTGCGAACCATTTACTTTTGATGGATTATTTCAAAAAGGGGAAAACGCTAATATATATTCTGACCTAGAGAAGTGCTTTATTCCACGCTTAAATTCCGATTTAAAGGCGACTTATGATAAATTTAAAATTTATTTTGAGCGTTTTAGTCAAGATGATTTTAAGCACGAATATGTTTTTTCGTTTCCGCTAGATGAACTTGTTGTTTTAAATGGCAAAATTGATTTAATTTTTGAACAAAATAATTATCTTCTTTTTGTTGATTATAAAACTTCAACTGCTTCTTATAGCGTTAATTCTGATCGTTTAAAATATGGCGATTGTTTACAATTACCAACTTATTCATTATTAACTCAATTTGATAAGCGTTTTCTTGATAAACAAATTGGGGGTTTAGCCTATCTTAATTTATTAAATGATAAATGTAATCTTGCTTCCTATGATTTAGATAGTTATTTAAAATCTTTAATCTTTCGCGGTTTATTCCTTAGCGATAAAAATTTTCTTGCTAGTCTTGATGATAATCAAAAGATTATTAACCATCAAAGTAATTATTTTCCTAAATCTTATTTAAATAAACGCGATAAGGCTTTTAAAGACGCTGATTATTTTGCAGAGATACAAGAAATTACTAGTGACATCTATCGTTCCATCGGCCATCGAATTTATAATAATGATTTTAGTATTAGTTCTTTACGCTTTGATGGCGAAGATTATGGCTGTAGTTATTGTAACTTTAGTGATATCTGCTTTAAGGATCTAAGCGTTTATGAAGATATAAATTTAAAATTTGAAGATGAGGACGAAGACGATGATTGATTTATCAAAATTTAATCCTGAACAAAAAGAGGCAATTACTTTTACTAAAGGTAATTGCTTAGTTAGTGCCTCAGCTGGTAGTGGCAAGACATCAGTCATTTCTGCGCGCGCGACTTATCTAGTTCAACATGAGAAAGTTCCTGTTTCCTCTTTAGTCATTTTAACTTTCGGGGAAGCAGCTGCTAGTGAGATGCGGAATCGCATTCGTGAGACTTTATTTTTAGAAGGATTAATTGATGAGGCTAACGATGTTGATAATGCTTATATTATGACTTTTGATGCTTTCTTTTTGGACATAGTAAAACGCTATGGTTATAAAATAAATTTAGGTCTTAATCTTTCCATTTTAGATGGAGTAGTGATCGAAATTACTAAGAAGCGATTTTTAAAAGAAATTATTGAGCGAGAAATCTTAGATAAAAATCCCTTAATGTCTAAATTAATCTTTAACTTTTGCTTATTTAATTATATGCAAATTTTAGATATGATTTATGATATCTCAGTGACGATTCATAATCGAGTTTATGATGTGGCAAAATATTATCAAAATTTTGAAGAAAATTTCCTTTCTAAGCCCGCCTATCTTAAATTTATTCAAAATTATATTTACTCAATTAATAATCTAATTAAAGAATGGTATCAAACTATTTCGCGTATTAATGATGATGATTTTTTATCGCGTAATGAAAATTACATTAACCAAGTTGCTTTTATGAAATCACTCGATGAATTATACGATTTATTTACGAGCGATTATCGCTTTTCAGGCGTAGCGAAATTAGAACAATTTGATCGAGAAATTTATAATCAGGCTAAAGATCAATTAGATAAAATTAAAAATATCGTTAAAACTTATGGTAAAAAAGAATTTATTTTAAATAATTTTTTATCAACAAAAAAGACAGCTATATATCTCCTTTCTTTAGCGAAGGAACTCGATGATAAAATGTTTGAATATATGAAACATTATAATACCTTCGATTTTATCGATATTGCCCGTTTTGCTTTAAAAATCCTTGACGATGAGAAGGTTTTAGATGAAATCAAACACAAAATCTCCTTTATCATGGTCGATGAATATCAAGATACGAATGATATGCAAGATCTTTTGATTAACCGTTTAGCGAATAATAATTTGTTTATGGTGGGGGATATTAAACAATCAATCTATGGCTTTAGGGATGCGAATCCGCGAATTTTCTTAAATCGCTATAATAATTATGGTTTAGCTAAAGGTGGCCAACGCATCATCTTATTTAATAATTATCGTTCACGGGAAGAAGTTATTACTTCAAATAATAAGTTATTTAGTCGCGTAATGAATTTAGAAGAAACTGGCATCGATTATCTTAAAGAGCACCAGATGCTTTTCGGTAATGAAGATTATCGTAAAAATAAAATGCTTAATTATGATTACGCTACCGAAATTTACCGCTATCCAAGCACCTATGCGCGCAAAAATTTAGAAACCGAAATTACTTTTATTGCTCAAGATATCGCTAATAAAATAAAGAATGGTTTCGAGGTTTATCATCAAGGAAAATTAAAAAAGGCGACCAATGAAGATTTTGCTATCATTGTTGATCGGGCAAGTAAATTTAATGAATTTATTCCGATTTTCCGTCAATACAAATTACCTCTTAAAATCATTAGTGATATCTCAGTGCTAGAAAATAATGTTTTTAAGATTTTTCGTAACGTCCTTTATCTTCTCCTTTATTTTTTCGATGAAAATAAATATGGTGCTTATAAGCACTCTTTAATGAGTGTCTTGCGTTCTTATTTATATCGTTTAAGTGATGAAGAACTTTATGACATTATTTTAAACGACCGTTTTAAGGAATTAGAAATTTATCAGACATTTAAAAATCTATATCGTGAAATTAAAGACTTGCCCTTATTTAAAGCGGTTGAAAAAATTATCTTCCAATTAGATTTTATTAATAAATTAGAAACCGTAACTAATTTTAACGAATATAAATCGGTCATCGAATATCTCTACAAATTGAGCAAAAACCTTGCAAAAGTTGGTTATTCTTTAGAAGATTTATATCTCTTAATGTTAGATTTAGAAGAATTTAAAATCGATTTAAAGATTCCGTTTGCAAGTGATATTAACGATGCTGTTACTTTAATTAATTCACATAAATCAAAGGGTTTACAATATTCAATTACCTACCTACCTTTAATTGATAACCGCATTACCCGTTATGTTAGTAGCGATATTTATCGTTTCTCTTTAGATGGTGGTTTAGCCCTAAATAACCTTTCATTTAAACGAGAAGAAAAGAATAAAAAATTATCTGGCTTTACGCTAAATAAATATTTGATTGATGATAATACTTTATTTGAAACTAATTTAGAAAAGTTACGATTGTTTTATGTTACTTTAACCCGTGCGCACGAAAAGATAATTATTATCGATCGTTATCAAGAAGGAAAAAATCGGGCGGTCACTTCTTTAAAAGTTGCTAGTAAATTAGGTTATAAAGATTTCTTAATTTATGGTGATTATCTTTCGCTTTATCGCTCACAGGATTTAAAAATTGATAACAAAGAAATTAAACAAATTAACTCCGCCGATCATTTAACGAAAAATATTGATGTTCATATATTTGATCCTTTTATTAATAATTTAGAAATTAATCAGCGTAGACGCGCTTCTAAGGAAGAAGATGATACAATAAATGAAGACGCTATCTATATTGGTAATAAATTTCACCATTACCTTGAACGCATTGATTTTATTAAGAAAGATACCGCATTTATTAAGTTAGATTCTGATCGAAAAATTATTGATAAATTCTTAAAAAATCCTTTATTTATCAATTTAGAAAAGGTAAAGATTTATCATGAATTCCCTTTTTATGATACTGAAAACGATGTTTATGGTATCATCGACTTATTAATTGTTAAAAATAATGAAATCAACATCATTGATTTTAAAACTTCAAACATTGATGATCCTTCTTATGATTATCAATTAAATGTATATGCCTCTTATTTAAAGAAGATCTCTAGTTTACCTATTAAAGCTTATTTAGTTTCAATTCTTCAAAATAATAGTCGGGAAGTTAAACTGATTAATGATTGAGAGTTGCTTGATATTGTTTCACCAATCAAGTTTAATTCCTCAACACTTTCAAAAGTATAATTTACCACAATCCCAATAATTGCCGCTAAGACGATAATATAGATGACATTAACTTTCTTTTTAAAGGCCTGTTTAGTGAAAATGATAGCAATAAGTAAAATTAAGGCAATTAAAAATGGTTCATATGAAAGTGAATAATTCACCGTATTAGTGCTTACATCATAAGAAAAAGCAAAAAATACATCGTTTAATAACACTAATGCGCTCGATAAGATTAAGGCAAAAACAATTGGTTTAACGCCACTAAAGAATCCTTTTATAAAACGATTGTTCATGAAGCGTTTTAGTAATAAAGCAATTAATAGAATAATAATAAATGAAGGTAAAACAACCCCAAAAGTACTTAACATCGCTCCTAATATTCCACCATTAATTGAGCCAACATAAGTAGCCATATTAATTGCAATTGGACCAGGAGTTGATTCCGCCACCGCTAGAAAATTAATGAATTCATCCGCGGTTAACCACGCATATTTAGTGACGACTAAATCGCGGACTAAAGGAATCATCGCGTATCCGCCTCCGAAGGTGAATAAGCCAATTAAAAAGAATTCATAAAAGAGTGTCCAATAAATCATTTTTCTTCATCTTTCTTTTTAACTTTTTTTAACTTTCTCCCTTTAATGAGACCATAATAAATTATTCCAATAATTCCACCAGCTAAAATTAAATAAATTGAAGAGAATTCAAAAGCAAATATCGTGATAACAATTTCTATTAGCATTGTTAAAATAAATGTTGTAATAGCTACTGGGTCTTTATTGATATTTTTTAATAGATTTATACCCGCCTTAAATATAATAAAAACAATTGCCACTTGGATACCTTCAAAAGCATATTGCACAAAGGTTAATGAAAGAAATTGTTCAAAGAATAATGATATGACAAAAATGATAATAAATGAGGGTAGCACGACGCCTAAAGTTGCAAAAATCGATCCAAAGACACCCGCCATATTAAATCCGACATAAGTGGCCATATTAATTGCTACTGGACCAGGGGTTGATTCCGAGATCGCAATCATATCAACTAACTCATCTTTTTTAACCCATTTTTTCTTTTCAACTAATTCTTCTTCTAACATCGAAACCATTGCCATCCCGCCACCGAAGGAAATTAGTCCAAGTTTAAAGAATTCTAAGAATACTTTAAGGATATTAATGAATGTCTTTTTAAAATGATGCTTTTTAGTCTTCATTTCCTAAAAATTATAACAAAGCTTTGATCTTTTTGTTAAAATTTTGCTGTGAAGTTATTACAAGTTCTTAGCGATAATCAATATCCATTTAATGGGATTAAAGAAAAGCGCCTCGTTGTTAGGGCAATCTTATTAAATGAACGAAACGAAATTTGCTTAGAACATCTTTATGGTGACGATGCTTTTGGTCATCGCGATTATTATGAAACGCCTGGCGGCGGGGTCGAAGAAGGTGAAAGTTTAATTGCGGGATTAAAACGCGAAATTGAGGAAGAATTAGGTTTAAAAATTGAAGTTCTAGGCGAGCTTGGCCTTGTTATAGATAACTATAATCTTATTTATCGTGAGAATTATAATTATTATTATTTAGCTAAAGTTATTGGTGATGGTCATAAGCACGAAACTTTATTTGAACAAAAAATGATTAAATCGCGAAAATTCTATTCTATAGATGACGCGATCGCTAAATATGAACATATGCAAAACGAATTAGTGGGTGCGTTAGTTAGGCAACGCGAATTACCTATTTTATATCTAATTAAAAATCAAAAATTATTATTGAATAAATGAAAGATTATTTTTTCAAACATATCTACTTGAGTAATCTTAATTCTTTTTTCATAACGCTAGAAATTAAAACTGTGATATAAAATTAGACTATATTGGATAATGTATTTCATCACTGAACTTCATTTGTTTGTTGATTAACGATATATAACAGTCTAGTAGAGTATTTATTAAAAGTGTATTCGGAAATCACTCAAGATTCTCTCCAAATTGGAAAGTAAACGCCTTTAATGTTCGGGGAAACATATCTAATTTTCCTTTTTATCGCCAATTTCCTAATGCCCACCTTTATCAGGACAAATTCCCTTTATTTGATCATTGTTCTTTACAATTCTTTGAATCGTTCTTTTAGATTTACCTATCAATCCTGCCAACTCTTCAAGTGAAATTTTAGGATTAAGCCTAATGGCGCCAATGATTGTTGGAATAATGTCTTGTGTAGATTTTTCGTGGACATTTTCATGGACACCCAGTGATTTTTCATGGACATCATGGATATTCAAGTTATCTCCAATATAGTTTTTAAATTCAAAACCATAAATAAGATTTTATAAAAAATAACCCATAATGGTTTGACATTATAGGCGTTTTTTATAGATGTCTTTTTTCCATCGCTTTAATACAAAATGACACCCCTACTAGCAAAACGACACCCTTACTAGACAAACAAAACCCCTTAATTAATGTTTAATGCCGCGCTTTTGCTTACGTTTGAAAATGTTTGTTTATTGAATATAAATTCAACTTAAAGAAATGGACGCAACAAAAGGCAAACGTAAACGTTTTATGAGGCTATTAAAAAAGACTAGGATTCACTTACTTCCTAGCCTCTACTTTTACTTTATATCCTGAGTTAAATATAAACTCTATACTTTTATCTCGATGAACAACCGCTTTATCGACCATGATGTTGAATAGCTCTTCATCAAAATCGGTTATTGAATCTGATCTATTTTTAAGATTAGAAATGAAGGTATTTATTTTGTTTTTTTCATCCATCACTTCGTCTTTTTGATGTTCTAAGTCTTTTGGCTCTTTTATTAAATCATCATATTTTAATTCGAGTCTTTTTTGTTTTATCATATCCTCTTCTTTAGAAGAATGAATTAAGATTTCAACATCCTGAACTACTTGTTCTAATTCTTCGTTGACTTCTTTTATTTTATCTTCGATACTTTCAACACTAATAATTTGATTAACAGTGAAATTACTGATTTAATGTCGAAGTAACTAGCTCCCAAAAGGAACTTTTATTATTCTTCGTTGTTTTCAGGAGGAACAATTACATCAAAAATTCTTGCTAATTCAGCTTTGATTAGTTTTCTTCTCTCAGCGAAGAAAGTATCAAAATCTTTAATATCTAAAGAAATGTGTTCAGGGCGATAATCGAAGTCGTTTCCTTCTTCTACCCATTTAGCTAATGGAGTTTTATTCTTTTCTTCGTTTTCTTTACCTTCTAAAAGCTGAAGATTTGGAAGTAGGTTTCTCTGCTTTTGCCATTTAATTATTAAATCTTTATCGCTTATAACATCTTTGATGTTTTTATTTTCAAAAAGTGCATATGGGTGGACATGGTCTTGATGGAATACGTGCTTATCGACTTTTAAATTTGGATATAAAAGAAGTAACAAAACCAAAGTGTTTGAACCTTTTTCGTATTTATTTAGCCAGAATTCCAAGTCTTCATTTCTAACAATAAAGTCTCTTCCACCAGTTAAAACTGTTTCTTTGAATAAACTCATGGAGAATTGATTCTTATTGCATTCAATATCTTTTAATGCAGCTCTGGTATTGATTAACGCACTATTGCTGGCGATACCAAACAATCTTTTTGCAAAAGAAATAGATAAGAATTTTTTGGCTTCTGTTTTGGAGTCTTTGCTATTAAATTTCCCACCTTTGAAAATGTAATATGCCAAGGGCATTGTTGCGTTATACGAGATTAAATATTCATCTGTAATACCTATTTCAAACAATAAGTCAGACATTTTCTTAAAAGCTTCGCTGATACGTTTCCAGTCATTTCTAATGCCTTCGACCACTTTGTTGTTTAGATTTTCAATCTTAAGGTTGGTATCAGCATCCTCCATTACGAGACAAAACCTCATCAAATAATCTCTGCTGAAATCAAATCCCTTAGCATTAACTTCTTCTAAAATCTTTTCAATTGAGTCTTTTCCATCTTTCCAACCATCAATTAAAGTTGAGAACAACAAGTCTGTCTTTGAAAGCTTTCTACCAGTAGAGTTAACACGAACAAAGATGCTTAATGCGTCATCGTAATTGTCTTTAGTAATACAATAATAATGAATTAAACCCCTATTAGTATCATCGCTAAGTCTATCAAATAAGCGAGAAAGATCATCTAAGCTTTCATCATCCATATCAAGTTGACTTAATCCTTTGATACATTCTCTAACACTTCCATATTGAACAAGATTTTTTACCAAATAGTAATTCCCTTTTTCAGCTTCTTCTTTGCTCAAAAAGATAAATCTTTTCTTTGGATTCTCATCATCTTCTTCTTTTTGGGTATGGAAGTCTAAATTGTAATAGAGTTCCCTTGTAACATAATTCTTTTGCTTCCATTTAGGTAGAGTTGTATATTCGCCATAGAGAGCAATGTTCAAAGAAGTAAGTCTTTGTTGACCATCTAGGACAATAAAATAATCGCCTTCTTCATGGAATAAACTAATGTGTTTTTCGTTTTTGGTAACTTCATTTTTGTTTCTTCTGCATCTTTTCAAGAAATAATAAAGATTAGGATTTTCTTCGTTAAGAATATTCTTATTTGTTTTCCAAAAGATACATGAGCCAATTGGATAGTCATCCACTATTGATTCAAACAGATTCTCGATTTCATAAGGTTCCCATTCATATTCTCTTTGAATGTCAGGTAAAAACATATGCTCGTCTTTAATCAATTTTAGTGCATCAAACGCACTCATATCTTCGTATTTATTATTAGATGCCATAACGTTGCTCCAAAAACTTCATCAGCTTTTTATTTTATCAAAAAAATCTGTTTTCCAAAACTTATTTTAGCGAATAGACAATTGTCACATTATCACTTCTATCGATATCTTCAGGCTCAATGTCAATGTCGTAGCGAGAACCTGTTTCTGGAGCAGCACAGCACTTACAGAATTCACCATCCTCTATATCGTACGATCTAGTATGAAATTTAAAATCAACCCAACTATAGTTTATATAGATGATTTCGCCCAATTTTACACCGGCAGCCTTTGCGGTAATTGAAGCTTTTTTTCATAGCGTCTTGGATAGCGTTACTTAAAAGCATATTCTTTGCTGCTTCATTGTCTTTTACTCCATATCTTAGATTGAATTCCACATTTACACGGCTAAATTAGCATTTTTATAGGGGTGTCATTTATCTAGTAGGGTTTCGTTTTACTAGTAGCCTAACGTTTCTCCAGTAAGGGTATCGTTTTTCTAGTAGGACTAAAATCTTAAAATCCATACGTTCGAACCAATCTTTCGTAAGCGTTAATGTTTTACAGGTAACAAAAACTCGAACTAGCGAACGTCCGAGTTATTTTTCTAAATTCCAAGGCATTAAAGCATCCATTTCTTCTTCC
>CASFQR010000023.1 GCA_949297275.1 uncultured bacterium
AATAAATGCTTATTCTTCAAGTGAATGCTTATTCATTAATTAACTAAAAAGAAAGGAAGTATTTATGAGAAAAAATAATTTCTTAAAAGTAGGCTTAGTCGGCTTATTTTCTTTAATGCTTACAATTGGAGTTAATAAAGGCATTGAAGTAAAAGAAGTTAAAGCCGCTGATGAAGTTGCGCTTATAGGTAAAACTGAAACAATTGTTACAGACTCCTCTTATTCAACCTATAATGATGATAACTGGGTTTTAACTTTTGGCGGAAACAATCAATCGGGCGGCACAAATTCTAAAAACCGTAGTAAATGCAAATTAACCGGCAATAGTGTAAAGTACGCTGATGGAACAAATGTGACAACATCCGATACCGCCTTTGCCTTAGCAACAAAAAGTTCCTATGAAAATATTAGTCGTGTAACCGTTCAATATACCGGAGGTAGTTATTCAGGAGCTCTGCTTTACTTAAATTATTCGAATGATGGCACTAACTACATACCTGTTTCATTAACTAGCGGCACGCAAGGAATGGAAGCAAACGCCACCAATACAATATATGAAATGGATTTTGAACCAATAACTGATGCCTCTTATTTTGCTATTATTTTTAAAGATACTGGGAGTTCGGGTAATTTTAGATTGGATTATATTACTGTTACTTTATATTCAGAATTGTATGAACAAGAAGGCACAGTTACTGGCATTAATTTAGATGCATCAACAATGCCGACCGAAGTTTATACAGGAAGTCAATGGGATACATCTGGTATTATTGTAACTGCTAGTTATGATGATAATAGTACCGCAAATGTTACTACCTTTAGCGAAATTACTTTAAACCCTGAAGTAGCACCTCTAACTACTGGTGAAACAACTGTAACTGTTACTGCATCCTATGAGACATTTACTGCTAGTAAACAATTTACCGTTAATGTGATAGAAGCACCGGTTTATGATGTGGATTTTACTGAAGATGTATCATCTAATCCATTTGACGCGAATGGAATAAATTGGGCTTATTATATGGATGCAGGTAAAATATCTAATTTTGATAATACAAAAGGTTTACATTTTGGCACAAACGATAACCCATGTGGAAAGGTACAATTAATATCAGATGCTTTCATTGCTCCAGAAAGTGGTGAAACATCAATTCATCGCATTAATGTTGAAGCATCAAATGCCTCAAGAAATGATGGCGGTGTAGAATTAAGTGTTTATGTAAATGATGTTAAGATTGGTGAAACCAAAACAATATCTAGTAGTGCCTCTACAATGTATTCTTTTGAAACAAATGAACCGTTAATGGGGCAAATTAAAATTGTTTTAGAAGATAAATCAAACGATCCAGCAGCAATGTATATCAAAGGTTTTGAGGTATATGCAAACGTTGATGAAACTGGCACCTTATTAATGCCTATCGTCAATGCTTTAAGCCAATTTAAGACTTGCGAAATTCAAGCTCAAGATGAATCGTTTGGTACTTTCCTAAATAGTCATCAAACCACCATTGAAGAACATAGCAATGTTTTAAGTGGCGTAAAAATTTATGACTACGAATCAGAAAAAACTGATTATACTGGCCCGAAGACTTTTGTGACCGACTTTATGAGTAAATATAACCTTTGTTTACAAAGATATAATAATGTAGCAACAAGTCCAGTGCTTCAACCAATGAATTCTAATAATATTATTCCAATCGCGATAGTTATGGTGGCAATTTCTAGCTTAATGATTCTAAGTATTGGCTTAGTTATTAGAAAAAGAAAAGGCAATTAATTAAAATTCTATTCATTTAAAAATGGTGGCAATTTGCCACCATTTTTATGTAAAACCTAAATATTTTTATTAATTTGTTTTGCGTTTGCGCATGACAATGAACACTAAGGCGGCTAGTAAAAGCAAGGCTGAAGTAACAACAGTAATAATGATAATATTGTTATTGTTGTTAACTAAATTTAATGCATTACTCGCACTGACGATTTGATTATTTTCATCAAATGTATCACCGTTAGCACTTGCCCAAGCACGTAATCTAGCGTACGGTTGAGCATATTTTTCATCACTAACAAATGTCACTCGTTGGGTGTCGGTTAATAAAGCATATGCTTGTTTAGCTAAATCATACCAACCTTCAGTGATACATAAACCAGTACCTGCTTCTTCATAGCTAACTTCGGTATGCATTACTCTATCAACAAATTTGTCGAGTACATCTACATCACTATAAACTTTCGTAATAACCCCATTTAATTCTTTTGTAGTTCCAAAATCTAGTCTAAAAACAAGCATTTCAATAACATCACCAACTACTAATGAATTAGTCGTTGAGTTAGTTAAGAAATCTTGAGGATTATTAAATACATATTCACCAGTTTTGTTATCGAATTTTAAGGCTGATGTAGTGACTGTCGAACCAAAGACCAAAATTGATTTGCTACTATCGACAAAGTCGGCAATATGAATATTACCATATTTAGTTGGATCAGTGCTGTCATCATATTGGCCTAAGATGCTAATACGTCCAGTTACACGATAAATAACTGTGTTATTAGCTTCAGTATTTAAAATATCTGCAACTTCAATATCAATTGGATCTGGTTCAGCAAATAAAACAGTTATATTAACAAAATCAGAATAGATTACATCGTTGACAGTTATTGAGGCAGTAATTTTCGCTATACCACTAGAAATACCAGTTACTATACCATCTTGAGTTACGGTTGCAATCTTATCGTTTTCACTACTCCAAACAACTGTTACATCAGGGGCATTTAAAACCGATGCATAAAGTTTGATTGTTTCATTAACATCAACTTCTGTAACGCTGCTTTCAATAGTAACTATTGGAGATGAGGCATCTTGATATTCAACAGTTATTGAATTTAGGTATAACGAATTAACAGTTGCAGCAACTTCGATTACTACACTTTCACCAGTTTGAATTGTATATTTCGTTTCAATTTTTGGTGTGATATCAATGAAATTTGATGAATATCCAGTTGAACCAGGGAAATTAGCAAATGTTGTTGCTGACAAAAAATATAATGTAGTTGAACCAGCAGTTATATTAATGCTTCCTGAACCTGCACTTTTATTTGATTTCATTGATAATGTTACATTCTTAATTTGATAGCCATCATATCCTTGTAAAGTGAGAGTTGATGAATGACCTTTTGTCATTTGATAAAGGGTATTATAAGTATTTTTGAATGTCGCTGATGAATTTTCTGGCGGATTTCCTAATGTATCGACAGCACTTGTAGTTGTGATTTTATATTCTGCAATTAAAGGTTCATTAAGAACATTTATATTAAAAGTTTTACTAGCAGTTTTATCTTTATAAGAAGCGTTGATCGTTAACACCATCATGCCAATGGTTGAAGGCACTGTTTCCGGATTAAAGTTTATTGTGCATTGTGAAGTTACATCGCTAGTGGAGCCTTCGTCGTATGTCGCAGTAACTTTAATGCCTGATGTATCCCATTGACCGCCTGCATAAACTTCGGTTGGCATTGTTGAATCATCTAAACTGATTCCAGTCAAAACAGCATCTTCCGAAATTGTTGAGCAATATGTTACATCGATTTTTGTGATTTGGTTTGTGGCCGCTGGATTACTAATTTCAACGCTTGTACAATCTGTTAAATCTGTTGTATACACAGAATTATTTTGCGTCCATCCTTCGGATACACTGTTCATAGTCACGCTTCCATCAGCTGTTAATTTAACCTCTTTTAAATAAAAATTTTCCTCTACTGATATAGTAATTTTACCAGAGCCCGTTTTGTAAAAGCGCCACGAACTATTCTTAGCATAATATTTGCAGTTATGTCCAGTGCCAGATCCTACAATTGTTACCACTCCTTGTGTAATTCCGGGGGCTTGACCAGATACTTCGGCATCATTCCATCCGTATTGATTTGCTATTTCTGAAATAACAAAACTTTCCACTAAATCTTCTGCCTTAACTTCTTTAACTTCAATGCCTTTATTAACTCCAATCGTAAGCATTAAAGAGAATAAGCCAACTAAGCCTACTTTTAAGAAATTATTTTTTCTCATAAATACTTCCTTTCTTTTTAGTTAATTAATGAATAAGCATTCACTTGAAGAATAAGCATTTATTTTCCTATTCTGTTTTCTATTAAATTAAGTTTAAAAATACTTGATTTTTATATAAATTAATATAATTAATTATTATTGAGGTTAAGGCGATGAATAAAGAATTAGTAATCTTTGAAAACGTTAACAAAATATATGAATTAGGTGGCACCAAGATATACGCTAATAAGAATTTATCTTTTAAAATATTAGAAGGTGAATTCTGCGTAATTGTTGGGCCAAGTGGTTCAGGTAAGACAACCACTTTAAACCTTTTAGGTGGCATGGATAAACTTACTAGTGGTCATATTATTGTTGATAATGAAGATATCTCTTTATTCAATGATAAAAAATTAACTTTATATCGTCGCGATTCGGTAGGTTTTGTTTTCCAATTTTATAATTTAATGCCAAATTTAACTGCGTTAGATAATGTTGATATTTCTTCTGAAATCTGTTCTAGCCCTTTAGATAGTAAAGAAGTTTTAAATGAAGTAGGGCTAGGTGATCGTATACATAATTTCCCTAGCCAACTTTCGGGCGGCGAACAACAAAGAGTCTCCATTGCGCGTGCAATTGCTAAGAATCCTAAATTATTATTATGTGATGAACCCACCGGAGCGCTTGATTATCAAACTGGTAAATTAATTTTAAGATTATTATTTGATGTTTGTAAAAATAATCATAAGACCGTGATTATTATTACCCATAACTCTGCTCTAACTAGCATGGCGGATCATGTTATTCATTTACGAAACGGGGAAGTAGTTGCCGAAGAATATAACGAACATCCCACCCCAATTGAAGAAATCGAATGGTAAGATAATGCAAAAAAAGAAAAGAACTTATTTTAAATATTTACTAAGATCAATCAAAAATGATTTAGTAAGATTATTAACTATTACAGCTATCACCGCTTTAGGGATGGGGTTTTTAGTTGGCTTATTATCAACCTCACCTGATTTAGAAGCTTCGATGGATTCTTATTATGATGAGACGAATTTTAATGATTTAGTCATTCGTTCAACCATCGGTTTTTCTAGCGATACGGATGAATATATTTTAAGCAATATTAGCGATGTCTCGCTCGCTAGTCTCGCGCATGAATCTGACCAATTTATTACAATGAATGATCGCCGGGCCTACGCCCATATCTCTTATCGCGATTTAACTAATAACGATATTAATACTTTAGAAATTGTTGAAGGGCGAATGCCAAATAACGCGAGTGAATGTGTCGCTTTAAATAACGCTAATAATTCTTCATTAGAAGAATATTCTTTAAATGATACGGTAATTATTAATAACGAAGAAGTTAAAATTGTTGGGAAAGTTGATGATCCTAATTATATTACTTATCAAAGCGAAACTTCTTTAACAACCGGTAATGCTTTAGAAGCTATTTTATATTTAGATATTAATGATTATCCTGATTTACCTTATAGCATCCTTTATGTCAATTTTACTAGGGCTAAAAGAATGAATAGTTTTTCTGGAGAATATGAAAATTATATTAGTGAAAAAGCCGATGAAATTGAGGCCCTTAGTGATGAATTAATTAATCTTAGAATTGAAGAAATTAGAACGGAAAATTATCAAACAATTTATGATATTGTTTATCAAGAAGCCTATAATACTACTCTAGAACAAATCGTTAATTATTTAATGAATTTAGGGCAAAGCGAGGAAAGCGCGCGCCAAATTGCTCCAACCATTATGGCAATTGTTGTCGCAACCGATGACTTTAATAATCAAGTAAATACCGCAGTTGAAACTGCCCTTGATAGTGTAATTGAAACTCTATCACCTTCTTGGTATATCCTTAACCGCGACACCGTTCCTAGCGCTTATTTATTTAAAGTTGATTCGGAAAAAGTCAATACTATTTCTTTAATTTTTCCACCATTCTTTTTCCTAATTGCTATGTTAGTAACTTTATCAAGTATTAACCGTATTATTTCTAAAGATCGCGGCATTATTGGCACCTTTAAAGCTTTAGGGTATTCCAAAAGAAAAATATCAACAAAATATCTTGTTTATGGGGCTTTATCATCCCTTTTAGGTGTCATTATTGGAGTGATGATTGGTTTATTCTTATTCCCCTATGTCTTAATGAGCATTTATCAAAGTGTCTATCATCTTGCCAATATTACTTATTTATTTACTGCTGGTTATGTCTTTGGTTTTGGTGGTTTAATGATTGGCCTAATTCTTTTAGTAGTCTTAGGAACAATTTTAGGCACTTTGCGCGAATCAAGTGCGACCTTAATGATGGGGGCAAAAGCACCTAAACCTGGTAAAAAGATTTTATTAGAAAGAATTAAACCTTTATGGAAACCGCTCTCCTTTAAATATAAATCAATGTTTCGCAATATCTTCCGTTATAAAAAGAATCTCTTAATGATGATTATTGGTGTTGGTGGTTGTAGTGGAATGCTTTTAACTGGCTTTGGCATTCAAGATGCTTTTTACACTTTAACTAATACCCAATTTAATGAAATTGTCCTTTATGATGCGATTGCCTCTTTAAATGAAAACGCTTTACCTAGCGATGAAATCTTTTTAGAAAATGATCCAGTCATTTATTCACCAATTGTTAATAACCGCATCACCTTATTAGATGATAGTGCTTATTCCATCGAATTAATTGCCATTAAAGATGATATTAGTCCTTATATTACCCTCTTTAATCTTAATCACCAAAAGATGGAATTTAATCCAGATTCCGTCATCATTTCACAACAAATTGCTAATGATTTTGATCTGCAAATTGGTGATAGCCTCCGCCTTAATACTGATATTGGAGCGATGTCAATTAATATTACTGCAATTGCGGAAAATTATGTCAATAATTATCTTTATTTAGGCTATCAAGCTTATGAAAATTATTTTGGACAAAATTACGATCAATCTTATAATGCTTTTATTATTAAGGCTAATGGTGTTGCTAGTGATGTGGAAGCTACTTATGAACGTATTTTAACCAATGAAAATGTTGCCTCCTTTACTCGCAGCTCGGTCACAATTGATAGTTATAAAAATATCATTAATAATTTATCTTCTTTAGTTATCTTAATTATTGCCCTAAGTGGCTTTTTAGCCGCGATTGTCATTTATAATTTAACTGATATTAATATCAATGAACGAATTAGAGAAATTGCGACCTTACGCGTCTTAGGTTATCGGCGAAGTGAGGTTTTAATGTATATTCTTAGAGAAGTTTTTGTGATGGGCCTAGTTGGGGCAATCCTAGGTATCGGCATTGGAGTGTTCCTCAACTGGTTTATTTTAAGTAATATTGCTTCGGTGGGTTTATTATTCTCCACCCAAATTCATTGGACAAGTTATATTTACGCCTCATTAATTACCATTGCCTTCGTCGTTTTAATTGGCTTTTGCTTCTATCCGAAAATTCGTCATATCAATATGGCCGAATCGCTTAAATCGGTTGAATAATTATCTTTATCTTAACTAATAATTGTTTATAATAATTTTTTGATGAGATTAATTAATTATCTATATTTAATTAATGATTATTCCTTCTTAAGCGCCTCGGTCGTCTTAATTGTGATTTTTGGTGTTACTCTCATTGCTATTATCTATTTATTATCTAAGAAATAATGATTACTTTAATTCGTAAATTATTTATTAAAAATTATCGCGATGTCGACCAAGAAATAGTGCGCCTTAACCACGGCAAAGTTGCTTCGATCTTTGGCATTATTATTAACGCTATATTAGTTAGTTTAAAATTAACATTTGGTATCATTGCTAATTCGATTGCTTTAATTGGTGATGCGATAAATAATTTAAGTGATGTTTCAAGTAGTTTAGTAACTTTAATTGGTTTCCGCTTAGCGTCTAAACCCGCTGATAGGGAACATCCTTTTGGTCATCGTCGCATTGAATATATTGCTGGGCTAATTGTTTCAATTATCGTTATTGCCTTAGCGGTTAGCCTATTAACTACTTCGATTGAAAGAATTATTGCCTCCTCCATCAGTGAATATAATCTTTGGACCTTTATTATTTTAGGGATTTCGATTCTATTGAAAATCTTGCAATTCGCGATTTATTTTTCCTTTGCTAAAATCATTCATAGTGTTGCCTTAAAAGCCACTGCGATTGATTCTTTAGGTGATATCTTAGCAACTGCTATCCTTTTAATCGGGGCTCTTATCGCTTATTATTTTGATCTTTCCTTAGATGGTTATTTGGGAATTGCTATTGCGATCTTTATTGCTATTAATGGCATTAAATTAGTGAAAGAAACGGCATCGCCTTTAATCGGGGAAGCTTTAAAAAAAGAAGATGTTGATCAAATTATCGCTAAAATTAAGAATTACCCTGGTGTAATAGGTCTCCATGATATTTTAACCCATTCTTATGGCCGCGATAAAATCTTTATGAGTGTCCATTTAGAAGTCGATGGTCATCAAGATGTCTTTTCTTTGCATCGCTTAATTGACAAAATTGAAAAAGACATTAAGAAAGAATTCAATGTGGAATTATTAATTCATATGGATCCTTTAGATTTAAGCGATGAATTCATGGTGAAAGTTGAAAAAGAAATTATTAATATTTTACTAACGATTAATCCTGATTTAAAACTACATGAATTTTCTTTAACTAGAAGCGGCCATCAATTAATGATTTCTTTTGAATTACTTTATCCTTATAGCGAAAAAAGAAAAGAAGAAGTTATTACTTCTTTAATCTTAGGAAAATTAAAAGGTCTTCACCATGAAGATATTGTTTTAAATATTTCTTATGAAAGACCTTATTACCTTGATGAATAATTTTTATTTATTTTCTTCTGGAAATTTTTTAAAGACGAAAATATAGCCTAAAATTGCCGAGAAAGTTAATAAAACAAAACTCACCGCGTAGAATGGATAGAAACTAAAGGCGAGTTCAAATGACACTCTTGTATCAACATTCACAATGATTGGTAAAGCAACGACAATTACTAAAAATAAAATAGCAGCAACGGTTTTTAAAATCGCACTGATAAAGGGAATCGCACGCGTTAAAGCACTAGAGATAATTGCAACAATACCTCCAATAACCGCAGTGCACATCGCAAAGATAGCAACAATTAATTCATTTTGCATTGAAAAGCACGCGAAATATTGAATAGCCCCAATCACTAAACAAATTAGACCGCCGACTAAACCTAAGATAAATGATAAACGTGATATTTTTTTCATTCTTTTTTCTCCTCAAAATTATCTTAGCATTTTTCTACCTATTTTTAAACCAATATTCGCCCGCGCGTTGCTCATAGAGCAAATATCTTGCTATAATGGAAGGCGTTATGTCATTAATTACCCTCAATAATGTCTCTAAATTATATGGTAATGAATTGATTCTTGATCATATTTCTCTCCAAATTAATCGGGGAGAAAAAATCGCCTTAGTGGGCAAAAATGGTGAAGGTAAGACAACAATTCTTAAATTAATCTTAGGAGAGATTAAGCCCTCATTAATGCCTAAAGAAAATAATAGTGGGGAAATCGCTATCTTAAATAATTTAAAAATCGCTTATTTAGATCAAAATATTATTAAAAATCCCTCTTTGAGTGCACGCGAAGAATTATATGATGCTTATCAAGATATTTTTGTTCAATTAAATGAATATAATTCATTAGTGAACCGCCCCAATTTAACGGAAGAAGAAATCATTCACCTCAATAATTTACTAACTAATTTAGTGAATTTGGATGCCTTTAATCTCGATAAGAAAATTAATAATTTCTTCAAGCAATTTCATCTCCCTTTAAGTTATTTAAACCGACAAATATCGACCTTAAGTGGTGGTGAACAAATGAAAATTGCTTTCATTAAAATATTATTAAATGATTATGATGTTTTATTACTTGATGAACCAACCAATCATTTAGATATTGCTTCGATTGAATGGTTAGAAGATTATTTAAAAGCTGATGATCGCACGCTTTTATTTGTTTCGCATGACCGCTATTTTTTAAATGCGGTCGCTAATAAGATTTTTGATTTAGAAAATAAGAAAGTCACCACTTATCATCTTAGTTACGATGATTATTTATTAGAGAAACAAACGCGTTATCAAAATGCTTTAAAGCAATATGAAAAAGATTTAGCTAAGAAAGCACGCTTAGAAAAATTTATTACCTACTTTATGCCTAAACCTCGCTTTGCTAGTCGGGCTAAAGACCGCGTCCATAAGCTCGCAAAATTAGAAAAAAGTATGCAAAAACCCATTAAAAATAACGAAAAAATTCATTTATCGTTAGCAGATAATTCGTTAAAAAATAAACAAATTATTGAATTTAAAGATGTGGTTATGGGTTATGAAACCCCCTTAATTGCTCCTTTTTCTTTTTTAATGTTTTCTAGCGATCGCCTAGCAATTATTGGCCAAAACGGGGTTGGTAAAACCACTTTAATTAAAACAATTTTTGGTGAAATTAGACCTTTGAGTGGGGAGATTAATTATAAAAGAAAATTATCTATTGGTTATATTAAACAAAATAATCATGAAGTGATTGATGGCACGCTTTTTAGCTATTTAAAAAATCTTTATCCTTTTCGCTTTGACCAAGAGATTCGACACGCCTTAGGAGCTTTTTTATTTGAACAAGACGATGTCTATAAAAATGTTAAATCTTTATCTAATGGCGAAAGAATGCGCCTATATTTAGCGGGCCTGACACTTACTAGTTATGATCTCTTACTCCTTGATGAACCGACGAATCATTTAGATCTTATTACCAAAGAATGTTTATTAGATGCTTTAAAAAAATATCGCGGAGCGATTATCTTTATTAGTCATGACCGTTATTTTATTAACTCTTTAGCGACCCATTCTTTATCTTTATCAAAAACAAAAACCATCTTAAATGAAGGGAGCTATGATGATTTAAAAGATCTAATTTCATTTAAAGAGGCGAAAGTTGATAACATTCTTACAAAGAAAGAATCTATTAATACAAAATCTACTTTATCGCATAATCGCCGTAAGGCTTGTTTAAATAAAATGTTAGAACTAGAAAACGAAATTAAAAATTTAGAAATCGAACACGAAGCGCTTAGTGACAAAGCTTACGCGAGATATAACGAAATTAATTCACTCATCAAGCAAAAAGAGGACGAATATTTAGAAATATTAACAATTTTAGATAAAAATGATTAATCTATGATTAAAAATGAGTATAATAGGTTTCTAAATATGAGCAAGAGTGTCAAAATTATTTCTAAAAACAATAAAGCTTATTATAACTACTTCATCTTAGAAACTTATGAAGCTGGGATTGTTTTAACTGGTAGTGAAATTAAAGCGATTCGTCAAAGTGGTCTTTCTTTAGATGAAAGTTATGTCACTTTTAAAAATGCGGAAGTTTTTTTATTAAACGCTCATATTGCTCAATATCATGAAGCAAACATTTTTAACCATGAACCTAAACGCACGCGTAAATTATTACTACATAAAAAGGAAATCTTTAAATTAAAAAAGAAAGCCGAAGAAAAGTCTTTAACGATTATACCCACTAAAGCATATTTTAAAGGTAGTCATGTGAAGATTGAAATTGCTTTAAGTAGAGGTAAAAAATTATTTGATAAGCGTCAAACAATCAAAGAACGCGACCTCCAAAGAGATCTTTTAAAAATGAAGAAGGATTTTAATAATCGACGATGATTGATAATATTTTAGCTTTAAATAAATATTTTCTTGACCACGAATCTAGCGAATATTCGCGTTCAAATTACGATAAATTTCTGCGAGCCTTACATCCTGAAAAATTTAATTTTCCTTCCATTCATCTCACCGGGACGAATGGCAAAGGTTCAACTGCCTTATTTCTTAGTCACATTTTAAAAGCCGCGAATTATCGGGTGGGTTTATATCATTCCCCTTTTTATAAAAATGTCTTAGAGATGATTTTAATTAATGATGAGATGATATCCGCTTCTTTATATTTAAAATTCTTTAATCAATATCAAAGCTATTTTGAAAAATATCATCTCACCGCTTTTGAGATGCAAACTTTTCTCGCCTATAAAATTTTTGAAGAATTAAAATTAGATCTTGTCATTATTGAAGTGGGGATGGGTGGATTAATTGACGCTACAAATATTATTACTCCGCTTTTAGCAATCATCACCAGCGTTTCACTTGAACACACATCTTATTTAGGTTATAGCTTATCGGAAATTGCATATAATAAAGCTGGTATTATTAAAGAATATGTTCCAACCTTAATTGGTAAATTACCCGAAGAGGCTCTAACCCCAATTTATCAAAGAATTAAAGAATGTCATTCAAAATTATATCTTGTCGACGATTTTCACCATGTGCAATATCTAAAAGATGGTCTTGCCTTTGATTATTTACCTTATCACGATCTCCAAATTAAAACGCGCGCCTATTATCAAATTAAAAATGCTTGTTTAGCCTTAGAAGCAATGCGAATTATTGCGAAAGCATTTCCGGTGAATCTAGATCAGATTCGTCAAGGTTTAGCCCTTCCCCTTTTTAAAGGTCGCTATGAATATATCGATGAACATACCTTGATTGATGGCGCGCATAATAAAGAAGCCATTGAAAATTTAGTTGCTTCATTAACTAAAGATGTTACTAAACCTATCCATACTTTGTTTGCGGCTTTTTTAGATAAAAATGTCGATGCTATTTTACCTTTATTAAGCAGCGTTTCTAGTTCGCTTACCATTACCACTTTCCCGCATCGACGCGCGCGAAAGGAAGAAGATTATTTTTTATATTTAGGTGACTATCCTTTCGCTGAAGATTGTTACCAAGCTTACCGCGCCTTAAGAGAACAATATCCCGATGATTTAATTTTAATTACTGGTTCATTATATTTTGCTTATTTAATGGAGGATTATTTAGCTTGACTATCTTTAAATTAAAGACTATCCATAAAATTCCCCTGGCTGCGATTATGTTAGTGCTAATTATTCTTTTTACGCGCGTCATCGCTTTAAATAATTTACCAGCGATTCCTTTTTTAAGAATTTCGCTTGGGCCTTCTTTAATTATTTTTTCTTCTTTATTACTTGGACCAATTTATGGGGCGTTAATTGGGGGATTGTCTGATATTTTAGGCATTGTTATGTTTCCGAATGCTTATGCGATTAATCCTTTATTCACCTTAGTGTATCTGTTATTTGGTTTAACTCCACCCTTTTTATATTGGTTAGTGAAACGCCTTAAAAAGGAAAAGATTCTTTATCTTATCAATTGTCTAATTTTATTTTTAGTCGCTTTATTTATTACCTTATTTATCTTTTTAAACGACGAATTTGTCCTTTATGGTGTAACTTATAATTTAGCTTTATGGCTTAGGATTCTTATTAGTGTCCTGGCTTTTTTTATCGCCATTATGCTAGCCTTAGCAATTTATTTCATTGGTCGCTATTACCAGAAAAAAGACAATAATAATTACCAATTTAATATCAATAAATTTGCCTTTATTGCTATTATTAATAACCTGGTGTGGATGCTAGGTCTCAATTCATTAATTAAGACTTTTTTCTTTGATGTTAATTTTCTTATTATCTTTTTTACTCAAGCGTTGATGTTTGTTTTTGATATCCTCATCAGCGTTTTTTTAATACCATATTTATTCCTTTTGGTGCATCATATATATAGGAAGTACGAATAGCAATGGATGACGAAATAAAAAAACAACCCGCAGAAGTTAAAGAGGAAGAGAATCCTTCTAAACCTCATATTGATCCCAAATATCTTGGTGAAGATCCTGATCCAGCGAATCGTTTTTTAGAAGAGGAAGAGATTAATCCTCAAGAAACGAAAAAACCTAAATTCTCCTTTATGATGGGTTTAGGTATTTTCATTATCGTTTTAATTATTGCCATAATTGTTTTATCAATTATCATCATGCGTTTATAATTTATTTATGGAAAGAAAATATTATCAAGAAAATATCGTTTATCAAATCTATCCGCGTTCCTTTTGCGATTCTAATGGTGATGGGATTGGTGATCTTCAAGGCATCATCTCTAAATTAGATTATTTAAAAGATTTAGGAGTGGGAATCATTTGGCTCTCACCTATCTATAAATCACCCTTAGATGATATGGGTTATGATGTTGCTTCCTATTATGAAATACATCCTGATTATGGCACGATGAGGGATATGGAAGAATTAATTAAAGAAGCCAAAAAACGCAATATAAAAATCTTAATGGATTTAGTAATTAATCATACATCTGATGAACACGAATGGTTCCTCCAAAGCAAAGATGTTAATTCTAAATACCATGATTACTATTATTGGCGAACAGGTCGAAAAAATAATAAAAAGCCACCTAATAACTGGGATTCGATGTTTTCAGGCAGTGCTTGGGAATATGATGAGGATAATAATTTATGGTATCTCCATTTATATTCTAAAAAACAAGTTGATTTAAATTACCATAATGAAGATGTCATTTTGGAAGTCGAAAAGATTTTAAAATTCTGGTTAGATAAGGGAATTTATGGCTTCCGCTGCGATGTCATTAATCAGATTTATAAAACTTCGTTAAAAAATGGTCGCAAAAATTTATTTATGACCGGGAAAGAACATTATCTTAATCAAGAAGGCAACCATTTAATTTTAAAAAGATTCTACCAAGATGTCTTTAAAAATTATGATGCAATGACGGTCGGAGAAACTTTCGGTGTTTCGCCTAAAGAGGCGATCAAATTTATGGATAATGAACTAACGATGTGCTTTTCTTTCGAGCATCTAAATTTAGATAAGCGTTCCATTCCAGTCTTTAAGAAAAAATATCATCCTTCCAATTTAAAAAATGTTTTGATTAAATGGCAAAAAGAGGTCGATTGGAATACGAATTTCTTTGAAAATCATGATCAACATCGTTCGATTGAGCGTTATGGGGACGCTAAAAAGTATTATTTAGAAAGCGCGAAGATGTTAGCGACAATCATTTTAACATTAAGAGGAACACCCTTTATTTATCAAGGGGAAGAAATTGGCATGCTTGATAATCATTATGATAGTTTAAATGATATTCAAGATGTGAGCGCCCATCGGGTCTATCAAACAATTAAAAAATTATTGCCCTTTTTAAGTGAGAAAAAAGTTTTAGATTTAGTGGACACTAATAACCGCGATCATTCACGCACCCCAATGTGTTGGGATGCTTCCTTACATGCTGGTTTTAGCACTGCTAAACCGTGGATTAAAGAAGCCCCTTTTTATCAAGAAATTAATGTTCAAAATAATTTAGATAATCCTAATTCCATTTTCCATTATTACCAATCTTTAATTCAAATTCGTAAAAAACATTTACCCCTAAGTTATGGGACGATTGAATTTTTACCTAGCAATAAAAATGTCTTATGTTTTTATCGTAAATTAGCTAATCACCAGGCGATTTTTGTTATCATTAATTTAAGTAAAAAAAGAATTAAAAATCCTTATTTTGAGCAAGGAGAAATTCTTCTAAGTAATTATGATATTGCTAGCCTTGAACAATTAGATTATCTTGAGCCCTTTATGGCGATAGTGGTGAACACTAATCATCAATAAAATATTGGGTTTTTGCAATTAAAAAGCGTTAAAAAATCACTTTTTAATAAGTTAAATCATCATCATTTTGATCGTTATTATTTATTTTACTAATTAAATATTCAATTACTTTTTTACGAGTTATAATGCCGATAAATGAGCCATAATCATCAACCACTGGCACGAAATTTTGTTGATAAATTAACGTGACTAAATCATCCATATTTTTATCAATTTTAATTGAAGCGGTATCGCGATATCTTGGTACAGATAAGATATTAATGTTTGCTAATTTATCAAAAGTATCTGGCTGATGTTTAATAAACATTAAAATATCGCCTTCGGAGATTGTTCCAACATATTTACCATCTTTTGAGATGATTGGAATAGCAGAATAACGATGAAAATCCATCTTCTCTAAGACTTGGCGAATCGAATAATTATCATAAACATATTCAACATTATTTTTTGGTAAGAGGAAGAATAAGATATTAACTTTTTTGGCCATAATTTATTTTAAACTCTTTAAAAATGAAATATCAATGATATTTATATGTAATTTTTATAAAATTTCATATATAATTACTTTCGCTTTAAGGAGGGAAAATCGGTGAATAATATTTCTTGGGATGAATATTTTATGGGTTTAGCCATTTTATCGAGTTTAAGAAGTAAAGATCCTAATACGAAAGTCGGGGCGTGCATCGTCGATAATGAACATAAAGTTGTTTCGATTGGTTATAATGGGATGCCAATCGGCATTGATGAAACGAAAATTTCTTGGAATAAAGGTGAAGGACTAGATAGTAAATATCTCTATGTTTGTCACGCTGAATTCAATGCGATTTTAAATACCCGTAATGGCGCGGCCTTAAAAGGTTGCATTCTCTATGTTACCCTCTTTCCTTGCAATGAATGCGCGAAAGCTATCATACAAGTTGGCATTAAAGAAATCATTTATTTAGATAATAAATATGAAAATCAAGTTACAACATTAGCGTCAAGAAAAATGCTCGAATTAGCGGGCATTAAATTAACAAAGTACACGGGGAGAATACCAGAAATTACCATCTAATGAAGGCGTTAGAAGTTGAGCATTTATCTTTTAATTATGAAGAAAATTCGCCGATTATTCGCGATTTGAGTTTCGCCCTTAATCAAGGCGAATCTTTAACAATTGTTGGTAAAAATGGTTCAGGTAAATCAACTTTAGCAAAGATTCTAGTTGGTTTATTACCCTTTAAAAGCGGCAAAATTAAAATCAATGAACAAGAAGTTGATCCTAAAAAAGATTTAGCGTCAACTTATCATCTAGCAATCGTTTTTCAAAATCCTGATAATCAATTTATTGCTTCTAGCGTTGAAGATGATATTGCTTTTGGCTTAGAAAATTATTGTGTCGAGCCTTCTAAGATGCACGATTTAGTCATTAAATACGCTAAGATGGTGGGGATGGAAAATTATTTAGACCGCGCGCCTGAAAATCTTAGTGGTGGTCAAAAGCAAAGGGTTGCAATTGCCGGCGTTTTAGCCCTGAATGCGAATATCATTATTTTTGATGAAGCTACTTCGATGCTTGATCCAGAAGGTAAAAAAGATTTCCAACAAACTTTACAATCTTTAAAGAAAGAAAATCCTCATTTAACTATTATCACGATTACCCACGAAAAAGAAGAAGTGACGCTTAGTGATAAAATTTTAGTGTTACATGAAGGCCAAGCCGCCTTATTTATTGCTAGTCAAGATCTTGATAAATACAAAAAAGAATATGCTTCATTTGGTTTAGAATTACCATTTAATTACGCCTTAGTTGAAGAACTAAATCAAAATGGTTTCCAAATTAATTATTGCGATGATTACGAGGAGATTATTCGTCAATTATGATTGATTTTCGTCAAGTTAGTTATATCTATTCTCCGAAATCTCCTTATGAATGTTTAGCGCTTCAAAATATTAATTTTTCTATATCTAACCACGAATTTCTTTTTATAGTTGGCGAAACTGGTTCAGGTAAATCTACTTTGATTCAACATCTCAATGGTTTATTAATTCCGACTAAAGGAGAAGTGCAAGTTGATGAATATTGTTTAACTACTAATCGCAAAAAAGCGACTAAAAAGATTTTACCATTAAGAAAAAAAGTTGGTGTCGTCTTCCAATTTTCGGAAAAACAATTATTCCAAGATAGTGTCGAAAAAGATGTCGCTTTTGGACCGTTAAATTTTAAAATCAAAGAAGAAGAGGCGTATAAAATTGCCCATCAAGCCTTGCGTAATGTTGGTTTAGACGCAAGTTATGATAAGCGATCACCTTTTGAACTAAGCGGGGGAGAAAAAAAGAAAGTAGCGATTGCCGGGATCTTAGCCTTAAATCCTGACATTTTAGTTCTTGATGAACCAACCTCTGGTTTAGATAACCAAAGTAAAAAAGAAATGATGGCGTTATTTAAACAACTATACTTAGATGGTAAAAGCATCATTATCGTCACTCACGATATGGAATTAGTGCTCGAATATGCTCAAAAAGTTTTAGTGCTCAACCATGGTGAGATTGTGCTTAACGGCAATGTTCACGATTTATTTTACGGTCAAGAAAAATTCGATTTTTTAGAATTGCCAAAAATCGTTCATCTTGTTCAAGCTTTAAAGAAACATTATCCATCTCTTAACGAGGATGCGATAAAAAATCTACCTACTTTAGTCGATGAAATTAGGAGGGTAAAAGGGCAATGAAAAATTTTGCCTTGGGTCAATATCTTCCTTATAATTCTTTTATCCATCGCCTTGATGCTAGGAATAAAATCTTTTGTCTCATCGTTTTAATGGTGGCAATTTTTTATTCTTATTCAACTTGGGAAATGACTTTTTTAATGGGCGGCACACTATTTGCTTTTATTTTAGTTTTAATGATTATTAGTCATGTGTCTTTTCGTAAATTATTTTCTTCGTTAAAAGCCATGTGGCTCCTAATTATTTTTTTATTAATTGTTAATTGTCTAGTGCCGATCTCTAAAGATGGCCCAGTAGCCTTTTATTTAGGCTCTTTACCAATTTATTATGACGCTATATTTCAATCTTTAAGGATCATTCTTCGCCTTATTATGATGCTATCACTGACGATGGTTTTAACTGCTACCACTAAGCCCCTTGATTTAACTTATGCTTTAGAATGGTATTTAACTCCCTTAAAGATTATTAAATTTCCCGCTCATATTATTGCAATGATTATTTCTTTAGCTTTAAGGCTAATTCCGACTTTATTATTAGAAACCGAAGATATTATGAAAGCTCAAGCGAGTCGCGGGGTAGATTTTAAACGCGGTGGGCTCAAAATGAAAATCAAAGCAATCATTTCCTTAATTGTTCCCTTATTTATTTCTTCTTTTAAACGCAGTGATGAATTAGCGGACGCGATGAGCGCGCGTGGCTATAATCCACACGCGAAAAGAACTAGATATCGTAAACTCCATTTCCGCCTTAGTGATTTATTTGTTTTTTTATTATCTTCCTCAATGATGGCGGGTGTTATCTGCGTTTCTTATTTTAATTTGACGATTGAAACTCCCACCTTTTTAGCGTGGTTCTTTATTTGCCTATATGGCATTATCTTTATCATGATACTAAGTGGTCTGATTGATGCGAAATTAGAGGAGAGAAAAGCCTGATGCGTTACTTATTAAATTTTGCTTATGATGGTTCCACCTTTAATGGTTATCAAACGCAATTAAGTCACGATACGATTCAAGATAAAATTCAAGATGCTTTAAAAATTTTATTAAAAGAAAATATTATTATTTATGCCTCTGGCCGCACGGATAAAGGCGTGCATGCGCTTAATCAATACGCTCATTTTGATTATTCTAGTCAAATTGCTGATGTTAATAAATTTCTTTATTCGTTAAATGCCTTAGTCTCACCAAATATCTTCTTTAAATCATGTAAGGAAGTTTCATCATCTTTCCATGCGCGTTTTAACGCTCTTAGTAAGACTTATGTTTATATAGTAAATTATGAAAAATATGATGTTTTTGCAAAGAATAATGCCTTTTTCTACCATTATTCACTCGATTTTCATAAATTAAATGAAGCTTTAAATTTATTTTTAGGAAAACATAATTTTAAGAATTTTACCGCTAAAGAAGAAGATGAAAATAATTTTGTGCGCACTATTTTCCGCGTAGAAATTAAACAAATTAAAGATAATTTAATTGCTCTTATTTTCGAGGGCGAAGGCTTTATGCGATATATGGTCCGCACATTAGTAATGAATGTTTTAGAGGTCGCTTCTAATCGTCTTGAGATTTCAGAAATTCAAAAGCGTTTAGACCACGAAGAAAATTTACCATCGAATTATAAAGCCCCAAGCTTAGGACTATATTTATTTGATGTTAAATATTGAGTATCGGTATTTATTTATTTAAAAATGGTGCTAAAATATGAGCGATAATTTTGATAAGGAGTTTTATTTATGGGCAGACATCATGAAGTAAGAGCTGCGGCGATGGCTAAGACTGGTAAAATTAAATCAGCGTTATACGCGCGCGCCTCTAGAGAAGTATATATGGCCGCTAAAAGCGGTGGTAGCACCGATCCTAATAGCAATTTAGCTTTAAGAGCCGCCATGGAAAAATTTCGCGGCAAATCAGTGCCTCGCGATGTTTGCGATTGGTCCTGGTAATTCGATGTTTGTCATTGACACTTTGACTGATAACGCGAATCGCGCTTTAGTGGAAGTTAGAACTATCATTGTGCGTAAAGGCGGACATATGGGTAATGTCATGTTTAATTTTACCGAAACTGGTGTCTTTGTCTTTAAAGGACAAAACCGCGATGAGGTAGAAGAAGCTTTAATTCTAGGCGATGTTGATGTGAGGGAAGTTAATCAAGAAGATGATGTCGTAGTGGTTTATGTTAATCCAAGCGATTTCTCCAAAGCGCGCGATGTCTTAAATGGTTTAGGAATCAGCGAATTTGATGAAGCGGAAATTGAAATGCTTCCCAATGATACAATCGATGTTGATGATGAAGAAACTAAACAAAAAATTAATGATATCATTGATGGTTTAAATGAACTCGAAGATGTGAGTAATGTTTTCCATAATGTTAATTTATAATTAATAACTTATTATTTAGTCTTGTTTATACAAGGCTTTTTATGTCTTTATGAACAAAAATACATTGTTAATTCGTAAAATTGTTGGCACGGCGCTTTTAGCAGCCCTAACGATTATTTTAACATTTATCTCAAACCAAATTCGCATTGGGAATATTGAAATAAATTTATCTTTAATTCCAATTGCCTTAGCAAGTATCCTTTATGGTCCTTGGTATGGCCTATTTATTGGTTTAATTAATGGTGGCTTAGTATTAGTGGCCCCCGGCACGAGTGCCTTTTTTGCAATTAATCCAGTTTTAACTATCTTTACTTGTTTATTAAAAACGGGTTTAGGTGGTGTCATTGCTGGTTTGTTATTTAAATTAATTAATCGAAAGAATTTTAAGGTTGCGATTGTTGTTTCTTCCTTGAGCGTTCCTTTTATCAACACTGGGCTCTTTGTTTTATTTTGTCTAATTGGCTTTAATGAATTATTTGGAGCGATTGTTACTATCTTCTTATTAATTAATTTTGCAATTGAATTAGCGATTAATATTATTTTAGCCCCGACCATTGTCTTTTTAATCAAACAATATTTTAAAAATCATCAAGACTATTTTAATATTTAATGATCTAGATAAATTGAATTTATTCGATAAATACGAACATTTTCACTGATTAACTTAACTAGAAATCACTTCAAAGAAACATTGAAGTAACATTGAAGTAGACATTGAAGTAACTTTAATTTTGGGTGAATTTTATTTAATTTTAGTAGGGTTGATTTCACTAATATTGTAACAAACTTGTTCAGTGAAACTATAAGCATAAAAGTAAATAAATACTGATTGACTTTATTTATATAAAATAAATATAATTTACAAGCACATAGATAGTTAGTCCCGGTAAGACAAGAATTATCTAAGGAGGAACGTTAATGCAACGTCAAACAACAAACGCTAAGAAAAGCAAAATTAAAAGAAGTTGGTTCGTCATTGATGCTAGTGATCAACCACTTGGCCGCTTAGCTAGTAAAGTGGCAGTTATTTTAATGGGTAAAAATAAACCCCTCTATACTCCCAATGTTGATTGTGGAGATTATGTCATTATTGTGAATGCAAAAAAAGTCGCTTTAAGTGGTGCGAACAAATTACAAAACAAAAAATATTATAATGTCTCTGGCTACGCTGGTGGATTAAGAACCCGCACGGCTGGTGAAATGCTTGAAAAATATCCTTGTGAGATGGTTGAAAGGGCCGTCTGGGGGATGTTACCTAAAGGTCGTTTGGGCCGTCAAATTTATAAAAAATTATTTGTTTATGAATGTGAATCACATCCTCATAGCGCCCAACAACCAATTGAATTAAAGTAATAGGTGGTAAAAATTATGGCTAAAGAAGTTAAAACATATTATGGTACTGGTCGAAGAAAATCTTCGATCGCCCGCGTTTATTTAAAAAGCGGTAAAGGTAAAATTACTGTTAATGGTCGCGATGTCAATGAATATATGCCACATGCGACCTTGGTCATGGATTTAAGCCAACCTCTTACGGTTACTGATAATGCGGATAAATTTGATGTCATCGCTACTGTTAAAGGTGGTGGCTTTACTGGTCAAGCTGGTGCGATTCGCTTAGGTATTGCTCGCGCTTTGCTTGAGGCTGGCGATAACCGCGCGAATTTAAAAAATGCTGGTTTATTGACTAGAGATAGCCGTGCGAAAGAACGTAAAAAATACGGTCTTAAAGCTGCTCGAAGAGCGCCTCAATTCTCTAAACGTTAATTTCCTCAAATCTCTCCTTTCTTTGTTTGAGAAATTCTCATATTGCAAAATTTTAGCGCCTAGTGTATATTAATTAGGCGCTAAAAAATGGATCTTTAGCTCAGTTGGTTAGAGCGCACCCCTGATAAGGGTGAGGTCGATAGTTCAAGTCTATTAAGATCCACCATTAGTGATTAATTATGCCCATCGCTATGGGCATTTTTAAAAGGGCACTTAGCTCAGTGGGAGAGCGCTTCCTTCACACGGAAGAGGCCGTAGGTTCGACCCCTATAGTGCCCACCATTTTTGTATCAACGCCTATAATGTTTGAGCATTATAGGTTTTTTACATAAATGTCGTTAATTAACACTCATTAAAGAAGAAATAAAGTTCAGTGGTATACGTCGTTAATTAACACCCGTTAACGAATAAATAAAGTTGAATGATGAAAAAATTATCAAATATAGCTTAATTCCATACTACGGGTTTAAATCCCCAATCACAGAAAATCACGGAATTTAAACTAATTTAGTAATATCTTTTGAATAAGGTAATAATTCATCTATAGGTTTAGTTTTTACATTTGTGAGAACATATTTTAAATATCGATATGGATCTAAACCATTAATAATTGCAGTTCTAATATGAGAAAATAATTTAACAGTATAAATTGCTCCTGCTTCACTTTCTGAGGTTTGGAATACTTTTCTATCGAAAAATTACCAATTCTCTTTGACCATGTTGCGTCCTTAAGATTATAGCTATCAAAAATGGTCAAAAACATCTCTAAAAGTTTAAACCACCGATGTACGCATACCGAAGTAGTGCTTCAGGTTAGAATATTCGCAAATTATAAATAAGGATATAAAGGAATCATTGCTAATTGCATAGATTAGTGATTCACAACTAACAGTTACTAAAAAATGCTACAATCCAAAAATGAGCACCTAATATAGAATCTATGTCAGCAAGAGCTATTTCATGTTTGTTTAGTATAGTTTGAACCCAATTGATACTCTTGATTGATGTTTAAAGTGATTCCTAAAATGACCTCAAAATAACGCCCAAACAAAATTAAAAAATACAATTGTTTTTCAATTTTTCTAGTTAGTTCCATGCATACAATACAAATAAGTTTTTACAATTAGTCAAGAATTTCAAGGCAATTTATCCTGAAAACTTTGGAATTTCCAGGTAATTAATCCCGAAAATTCCAATTTCTATCAATCGCAATTTATTTGATACATTTTTGATGAACTAAATGGATTTAAGCTCACTGCTCAGTTTTGCTGTGCGAAGAAAAAGCAGTGACAATAGAAGTTACATAAATGATACATAAAGTGTTTTTAAAAATTTTATAAATCAAGTGAATTAATGTCTATTAAAAAATCTAGGAGATTGATTCTTAAAAAACCTTCGCTTGTATAAAATGGTTTATAATCATTTTTTACAATAATAACTTTCTTAAAAGAATCATTAATATTTCTTAACGAACGATATTCTTGTTCTTTTTTCTCCTCATCATTTATTTCTAATGTAACTTGGATATAGTATTTTTTGCTACCTTTTGTGGCTACAAAATCTACTTCAGTTTCTTTTTCGATGTAAATTGGTTTATTGTTTTTATCTAATCTATCAGTTTTAGAGTGAAATTTAACTGCTCCAACATCGACACTAAAACCACGATATCTAAGTTCGTTATAGACGATATTTTCCATTAAATCAGTTTCATCAACATCTCTAAAATTTAAAATGGCATTTCTTATACCTACATCTTCAAAATATATCTTAAAAGGGGTGCCAATATAAGTTCTACCTTTTACATCGTATTTTAAAACTCTATTTGTTAAATAAGCTTCTTCAAACCATTTTATATAGTCCTTGATAGTATCATCCATAACACTAAGATGGTAGTTGCTTTTAAATGTGTTTTCTATTCTAGTAGGATTTATAGGCGTAGAAATCATCGAGGCAATAACCCGTAAAGTTTCCTCAAGATTATTCTTGTTGGCGGTAGGATGCCTTTGCATTAAATCTTTAAAATAAGTTTCTTTGACGATTGAAATAGCATGATTTACCTTATTTGCATCACTAGTTTGTAATTGCACTAGTGGGATCCCTCCATAACGAATATATTCATCTAATGCATCTCTTTTATCGATGTTTACCCCTTTTAAATATTCATTAAAAGATAATGGCAGTAAATGAATCCTATATCCTCTTCCACCAAATTCAGTGTCAACTTCACTAGATAAAAATCTAGAATTACTGCCCGTAACATAAACATCTAAATTATCTTTATATAAAAAGGAATTTAAAACTCTAACAAAATTTTCTAAGTTTTGAATTTCATCTAATAAAAGATAATAAAAACCATCTTTTTTAGTGTTATCATCGATATAAGATAAAAACTTCCTGCTATCGATTAAAAATTGGCCTTTAACTTTTTTTGTCGTTAGTTTATTAGGCAAATATGAATCTAATTTCATGATGTCTTTTTCATTATCGAAAGCAAATCTAATTATATGTTTAGGATCAACATCATTTTCTCTAATCAAATAATTGTAAAAAATATCATTTAGCAAAAAGGATTTACCACATCTTCTCACACCTGTAATTACTTTCACTAATTTATTGTTTTGACTATCGATTAATTTTTTTAAATATATGTCTCTATTAAACATAATGCCTCCTTTTTTCTTAGAACTGAGGATTTTATCGACATCATTATAATTTTTTCGAGGGAAAAATGCAAACATACATATATTTTTTTCTTAGAACTGAGGATTTTAACGATATGATTATTAGCATTTATAATTTCAATTGATGTAATTACTAATTAGAAACTAGCAAAAAATTATCGATAACATTTAAATTTTTCTGCTAGTTATTTATTTTTTTGAAAGCTATCTCTTTCTTCATACCTTATTTGTATAAAAGCATTATGAGGCATTCGCACTATGGTAGTGCGAGTTTTTTAAATATTTTTACTATTTTGATGGGCAAGATAAGACTTAAAAATTTATTGATATATAAGCGTATATTAGTAAGGTTTACTTTTAAAAAAGGACATATAATGATGTAACATCATAGGTGCTTATTAGAATTGTCTCTTCGCTATCGCTTTAATACAAAAGATGCCGTTACTGTTGAAATGATACTTTTACTAAAAAGTGGTCCAAGTTACAAAAGTGGCCACACAAGAATTAAGAGACCCGAAAAACAGGTGATCAGTCCTCATCGCTTTTTCCATGGTCAATTACCCATTGCAAAAGGCCGTCATAATCAATTTCACCGGCTGCTACGTTTAAAAAAACCGAAGCCAGTTCTTCTTGCGTATAGAAAAGCGAAACTCCGTTTAATGCAAGAAACACGAGCATTGCGTGTGCACCGATTCGCTTGTTGCCATCTAAGAAAGGGTGATTTTGCACCAACCCGCAGGCTAGACGCGCCGCTTTCTGATACACGGATTGAAATAATTCGGTTGAATCAAAGGTTTGGAACGGAGCAGCGATAGCCGAATCTAAAAGTCCCTCATCCCGCAAACCATCCAAACCTCCCGTTTCCATTACCAAAGCATGGTGCATAGCGATGATTTGTTGTTTGGAAAGGACAATCACTTCGCCAATTCCTCATAAGCTGTACGATTTTTTTCAATAAATTGCTTGGAGAGTTTTTCTACGGAACTATCTGTTGCCATTTGCATCTTAGTTCCTGTGCGCTTAATCTCAAAAGGAATACGTTGTTCCCGAACAGCTTGCTTCGCAAACATGGTAATGGCAGCGCTTAAAGAAAGTCCGAGATCGCTAAACAATTCATCAGCTTGGGCTTTAAGCTCTTCATCCATGCGGATTGTAACATTAATGTTAGCCATAAAAACACCTCCTATTCGAATTACTTCTACATTATACAGCAAAACGAATGATTTAACAATCATATTACATAATAATTATATGTATTTTATTTGCAATGCAATGAATTTCAACAGCGGAAAGAGCAGACACCTTACTAATAAGTTAATAAGCATTTTGCACAAATTAATAAGCTTCGACAACTCATAATTGACATCCTTATCCATAATTAAAATCGAGATGCAGTGCTCGAGATTTTGAGTGTGTCATATTTCTTGCCGCTGAGGATACTACAAAAATCTTATACTACAGCCTCATAGATAATCCGACCACACTTGGAACAATAGCATGAATTTCTTCGATACCATGTCCTTCACGTTTTCTATCAATAAATATTTAGGAAGTTCGTCATTTTCTTTTACTACTTCAAGCAATCTCTGAACTTTCCATAAAAGTGATGAATGGGTATTACTGCCTTTGTCAAATCCTTTCATTTTTCCTGCTAGAGAAATATCAGTGCAAGGAAATAATAGGTCCATAAATCAGTTTTTGGTAATCTTTCTATCTCTCTTATATCACCTAGATTGTTAGTCGGACCATTAAGTAACTCATTAGCTCTACTTGCGTATTTGTCGTTTTCACTAATCGCCACTATTTCATGTTCTATATCAGTTCTTTTTAATGCTTCTCTTTGGCTTCCTATAGCCGCAAAAAGCTCTATAACCTTGTTCATTTATAAACACCTCTCAAAATCTTTAGAACTTCAAAAGGCATTTATTTCGATAAAGTTAAGATTTTGTATGGGGTATCATTTTTCTAGTAGAGAAACGTTTATTTAGTAGGATTTCATTTTTCTAGTAGAACCAATTTCTTAAAATCCGTTGGTTCAAATCAATTTTTCTCTACTAGCAAAACGCTGAAAATTAAAAAATGCCCGATTTCTCGAGCAAATATCATTCACTTCGATTCCTTTACTTTGTATCAAAGTGATAGTTATAAGATGTCTTTGCGCTATCGCATTGATACAAAACGCGACCCCTACTAGCAAAATGAAACCCTTACTAGATAAACGATACCATTTTCATTCTTAAATTATTTCTTCATCACCATTCCAGTACTTAATTCCCCAATTATCAAAATCCCATTTTGCATCGTATAAATTGCATTCGTAATCAATGTAATAAATTAAGTTGTCCTTTTTATTAACGATAAAGTTTGTTGGGTAATAGTCAATATTAAGTCTTGCATTATAAATATTAGGAAGCATGTCTCTCATTTGCTTAATATAAATCGTTATATCTTTTTTCGATTTAATTAAATCAGATAAGACTGGTCCTTCAATATATTCTTTAATGATTATTTCTTTATCTTTATCAACTGCAATTAATTTAGGAATTCTAATATCAGTTTTAAGAAGACGCTCATAGTCATATAATTCGGATTCGATTTTATTACCAAATTGATAATAAGAACAAGGTTCATGATGGATTTGTTTTAATACATATTCTTGGTCATTATATTTTACTAAATATGAATATCCGCCTTTACCATGCCCTAAAAGTTTTATAATTGTGTAATCTTTATTAAATATATTAACTAAATCATCGATATTTAACATATTAACTCCTTGTTTTTTTAATAACTTCCCAATATCCGTATTGATTGCTGCCAACCCTTATTAGCATCTTTTTATCAACAAGTTTATCAGTAATTCTTTGAACAGTTCTTATCGTTTTGTTTATTTTCATAGCAATTTCTTTTCTAGTAATCTTTGGATTATTTTCTATTAAATCAAATACTTCTTGTTCAATTTTATTAAGTGAAGAAAAAGCAGTGACATTAGGAGTGACAAATGCAGTGACATTCGTTTTTCTGTTAAAAGTAAAATAAAAACCATAGGCAGTATTTTCGCTAGACCAACTAATATTCTTTTCAGAACATGAATCATTCATTCTTTTGAAACCAGTTCCAGATTTTTCAACATCTTTACATCTATATAAAACATCTAAAATAATTGGGTTTCTTTTAATCGAGGAAAGATCCTTCTCAATAAAATCATTTGGTGTTAATCCGTCAGGAAAAGAACCAGGATTAAATATTGTTAATTTATTTGGGTGAATATTTATTTCAATTTCTGGAGTTGGATTATAGATTGCATGAGCAAAAGCGTTTATTAAAATTTCTCTTATTGCCCTTAGCGGAATTTCTGGAGTTTCTTTTCTAACTAAACCTATTTCAATATCCCAGTTAATATGGTTAAGAATATAAATCATGCCTTCACGAATCAAATTATAAATATTTCCTTTAATCACTTTTAAATCAGTAAAAGTAATTTTACTATCTGTTGCAAAACAAGCTAATTTAAGTGAGATATTTGCTTTTTTTCCAAAAAGAATATTTGCGGCGTTATTTATAACTCCATTGTGAAATAAATCTAAAATTGTTAACAATTGCTCTTTATCATATTTATCAAGTGCAAGTCTTCCACAATTAACAGCTTCGCCATAATATTCTTTTAAAGCATCATCATCGATATCTTCAATCGCAATGGATGATTTTTCTTTTTCCCAACTATTTGAATAATCCTCCTCTTTGATTAATTTTATAAGTTCATTTCTTGTCATATGTCTATTTTGAGTTCCAACTCGAATTAAAAACCTGCCAAAAGCAGAATAGGGTCTATGATTCCCATAGAAAGAAACTTCTATAATTTCTTTGCTTTCATATACAATTCGTTCAACTGTCGGAATAATTCTTGGTTCGATATCTCTTAAGATTGAATCAGTAAGATTTCTAATAGTCGAGTCTGAAATTACTTGTCCCTTCAATTCACCATTATCGAAAACTCCAAATAATACTTTTCCATAGCCATGCTTATTCAAAATTGCGCCAATCGATTCAATCGCTTGATGCAATTCAGAAGTTGATTCTTTAAATTCTAAGATTTCACTTTCTTTGCCAAAATTCATTCTGCATCCTCCTAGGAATATTGTAACAAATGTCACTGCATTTGTCACTCCTAATGTCACCGCATTTTTATCACCGAAACTATAATTATTTTTGCTCAAATAGTAATTGTTGTAAGAATATATAAAGATGACAATAAATAAAGGTATCATTTTTCTAGTAGAGAAACGTTTATTTAGTAGGCTTTCATTTTTCTAGTGGAAACAAAATTTAAAAATCCGTCGGTTTGAACCAGTTTTTATCTACTAGCAAAACGCTCAAAATTAAAAAATGCTCGATTTCTCGAGCAAATATATTTATCTTGACACCATTTGTTTGTATCATAGCGATAGTTTAAAGTGTGGTGGGGATAACAAGACTTGAACTTGCACGAATTTCTTCACTGGATTCTAAGTCCAGCGCGTCTGCCATTCCGCCATATCCCCGTTAAAAAATGGTGCCGTCTATAGGACTTGAACCTACAACCTATCGCTTACAAGGCGATTGCTCTACCATTGAGCCAAGACGGCACGCTTTATTATTTAACTACAAAGTTTATCGTTTTTCCATATAAAAATAATTTTTAGAAGTTTTTGTTTTATAATAAAGATGTTCGATGAAAAAACTTTTATACATTATTAGCGTTCTTCTTATTTTACTTGGTGTGTCTGGTTTTATTATTATTGGGAATAATGATCCTTCCTTATATGTCAATAATTACGAGATTATTAACCCTAAATTTCCTCAAGAAATGGGTGAATTAAAAATAGCTCAACTGAGCGATTATCATTCACATGGTTTAAGGTATGAAGATGATAACTTAATCGATGTAATTTTAGAAAATAACCCCGATATTATTTGCTTAACAGGCGATTTTATTGATGATGGCACAACTAAAAGTGATCTCAATGATATTCAGATCTTATTTGAAGCTATGAAAGAATTTCCTGTCTTTTTAATTAATGGTAATCATGAATATGACGCTAGAGGGCAAGAAGAATACTATTCGCTTATTGCTAAATATGAAAATATTCACTTTTTAAGAAACGAAATCATGCGATTATATTCTCGCTCGAATCAATCTTATATTAATATCATCGGGATGGATGATGCTGCTTTTTATGGTGGTTTAAAACAAGAAGAATATGCTTTATTAGCGATTCAAGAGATTGATGATGCTCTTTTTAATCCAAGTGAATTCAATCTCTTTTTAGCACATAATCCCGATACTTTTGATGTATATTCCCAATATGCCTCTTTACAACTTAGCGGTCATACGCATGGTGGTCAAATTAATTTTATTTTCAATAACTATTTATATAAATATCGTAGTGGTCTTTACCAAAAAGATAATGCAACTTTACTAGTTTCGGAAGGTTTAGGAACTTCGACCTATTTGCCAATTCGAGCTGGAACGCGTCTAGAAGTTAATTTCATTACTTTAAAAAATAACAACGAATAGTATTATTTTTATTTATCTATGATAAAATAAAGCGCGTAAAAATTATGACGAATAAAATTAAAGAAGATCTCAAGATGGAAAAAACTTCTGTTGAAGATATTTCTACTCTGAAAATCGAAGAACCAAATAAAGATGAGAAGAAAAAGAATAAAATTTCTTCAAAAGCTAAACATATTATCTATATTGTTGTTTTACTTGTTGTTACTGCTTTAGCGTTATTCTTATCTTTATATCAAGATTTTGATGGTATCATGAACGCCATTTTATCCGCTGACTGGCGGATTCTTTTGCTTATTGTTGCATTGTTAGCTTTATATTACTCAATTGATGGTTTAATTATCTTTATCTTTGTTAGACTATATACCCGTAAATACAAATTTCATCAATCGGTTGCAGTATCGATGGTCGGAGCTTTTTATAGTTCAGTTACCCCTGGTAGTAGTGGCGGTCAAATCATGCAAATTTATACGATGAATAAGCAAGGCGTTGAAGCATCGCATGGCGCTTCAATTATGATTATGTCTTATATTGTTTATCAAAGTGCTTTAATTATTTTAGGGGCAGTCGCCGTCATCTTTAAGTGGGACTTAATTATGTCGATGGGTGATATTAATATCTTCGGTTTATCAATCCCTATCGTGCCATTAACAGTCTTTGGTTTCGTTATAAATATCATGGTTATTTTAATTTTGTTTGCCATGTCTTATTCGCATAAATTCCATAATTTTATCCTCAATCAATGCATTACTTTTTTAGGCAAAATTAAAATATTAAAGAAGCCTGATGAAACTAGAGAATTCTTAAGGGTACAAGTTGAAAACTTTAAAATTGAACTTCGTCGTTTAATCTCTAATATTCCTGTTTTTATTTTAGTTTTCTTATTGCATCTCTTTAATCTAATTTTAAAATTCTCTTTACCATTTTTTGTTGGTATTGCCTTAAATGCTTATGGTCCGCGAATTGACGGGAATGGTTTATTAGTCCTCAATGAACTAGGACAAGCCGTTTATTCCACCGGCCAATTAAATGTTAATAGTTTCTTTGAAGCAACCTTTTTAAGTGCCTACCACCAAATGACAACTGGTTTATTGCCGCTTCCAGGCAGTGCGGGAGTCAGTGAATATTTCTTTAATACTTGCTTTGCTAATTATTTTACTAGTTTACAAATGGCGACTGCTGCCCAAATTATTTGGCGATTTATGACCTTCCACATTATTTTATTAGTGTCTGGTATTATCGCCGCGACATATCGATCTTCACCTAAAGGTCAAATTGAAAAAGCTAGCCGTAAAACCTTTGTTACTTTGCAATTCCAAACTTATGAACTAAGAAAAGCCACCAGTGATTCTTTATATCACACTGCTCAATTATCTAGGAAAGAAATTCAAAGTCGTTTGAAGGCCTTAGGCAAAAAGAAAAAAGAAAAAAATAATTCAACTTCTAAAACAAAAACCCCGCAAAAACCAATTAAAAAAACTTCTTCTAAAAATATTAAACCAAAGAAAGAAGCGCAGGTTGAAACTAAGGTAGAAGATAATACTGAATACGATTCGCTTAAATTAGGAGATTAATATGCGAGTTGCAATTTTTACGGAAACTTATCCACCAGAAATTAATGGTGTAGCAACTTCGTCTTTTACTTTAAAAACGATTTTAAAAAGGCATGGTCATGATGTTTTAGTGATTACTACTAATCCCTATACCAAGAAGATTATGCTAGAAGATGATGTTTTAAGAATCCCGGGCTTAGAATTAAAAAAGATTTATAATTATCGCTTTGCTAATATCTTAACCCATAATATTTCTAAATATATCTATACTTTCGCCCCCGATATTATTCATGTTCAACAAGAAGCCGCGATTGGGGTTTTAGGAAGAATCTACGCTAGAAGGATGCATAAGCCACTCGTCTATACTTATCATACAATGTATGAAGATTATTCCTATTATATTACTAAAGGCCACTTTGACCGGATTGTGCGTTCAATTTTACGAAAATTTACTAAATCACAAGTGGAAAATGCCACTGAATTTATTTCTCCTTCTTTAAAAACCCAAGATTATATTCGTCTAGTCGGTGCGGACGATTATATTAATATCATTCCTACCGGCATTGATTTTTCCAAATTTAACCCGACAAATGTTTCAAAGAAAAGGGTCAATGAAATCCGCAAGAAATTTGGGATTAAGGATGATGATTTTGTTTTATTATCCTTAGGGAGAATAGCAAAAGAAAAATCGGTTGATATGATTATTAATGGCGTTTATGAATATCATAAAAATTATCCTAATGTCAAAATTAAATTATTAATTGTTGGTAAAGGTCCAGGGGTCAGTGAATTACAAAAATTAGTAAATGAATTAAAGGCGAATGATTACATCATATTTTGTGGGCCTAGTGATCCAAGTGAAGTGCAATTTTTCTATAACGCAGCGAATGTCTTTGTCAGTGCCTCCGTTACGGAAACCCAAGGATTAACTTATATGGAAGCAATGGGTTCGCGCCTCTATGTTTTAGCCCGTTATGATTTTAATTTATTAGATGTCATTCAAGAAGAAAAGACTGGCTTTTATTTTGAAAGTAACGATGAATTTGTAACTAAATTAGAAAAAATAAGACAATTACTTCTAAGCCATAATGAAGATGTTTTAGATAACGCCATTAAAGGGATTGATCGCTATTCGATTGAAACATTTTACCTTAATATCATGGAGGTTTATCGTCGTGCCATTAAGAAAAATTGGTAGAATCCAATACGGCAAAAAGAAGATTGTTTTACATTTTACTAATGGGGAAAAAATAGCTCTTCATCCCGATGTTTATGTTGAAAAATCTTTTTATCTAAATAAAGAAATATCCGAAGATGAATATCAAAATCTTTTAGCTAATAATGCTTTAATCAAAGATTTTATGTACGCTAAAAATTATTGTTTAAACCACAATATCTCTTATGATAAATTTTTATTTAAATTAATGGAAAGAGGCTTAGATAAGAAAGTTTCTCAAGCGATCATCGAACAATTAATTGCCTATCATCTTTATGATGAAAAAGATCATCTAAATGATTTAATGGATTCTTATAATTTAAATAATAAAGGCTATCACTATATTATTAATAATTTAGTGACGAAAGGTTTTTCAGACGCCTTAATTAAAACAATTATTTATGATGAAGATTTAGAATTAAGCAAAATAAATAATCTTTTACCTTTGTTGATTAAAAAATATCGCTATGATAACAATCAAAAATTATCTGAACATTTAAGGCAATCTTTATTGCGACAAGGTTTTAAATTAGATGTAATTAAACGCGCTTTAAATCATCTTCCTAGCAATCAGCGACAAGATATCTTAATTTCTTTAAAGAAAGATTATCAAAAAGCTTTAAGGTTATATAGTAAAAAGTTTTCTCATCAAGCCCTCAAAGAAAAAGTGCTAAAATATTTAATGTTAAAAGGTTATTCTTATTTAGATATTATGGAGGTTATAAATGCAATTGATTAAAGATTTAGTTAGTGGGGATGTCATTAATGGCCCATTACTTGTTAATAGTGTCACTAAAGGGGTGACTGATAGTGGTCGCGAATATTTAAGTATTGTTTTTCAAGATCTTAGCGGCACCCTTGAAGCAAAAAAGTGGGATGTGAATCCTGAAGATTTAGAAGTTATCGTTCCTGGCGAAATTGTTTCCATCGGTGGAGTTATTTCGACTTATAAAAATAATTTACAACTAAAAGTTGTTTCTGCTCATAAAATTGCTGAATTAAGTGAGGAAGAAAAGAAACGTTTTTATCGTCTTTCGCCTATTCCTTACGATGAATTAATCGCACGCTTAAATAAATATCTAGATTCTTTTGTTGATCAAGATGTTGCTTTAATCACCAAAACGGTCATTAATCATTTTTATGATAAATATGTAACTTATCCCGCTGCTGTAAGAGTTCATCATGAATTTGGTAGTGGGATTCTCCACCATTCAATTATGATGGCCGACTTAGCGGATTTTATTGCTAAAGCCTACCCCAATGTTGACCGCGATATTTTAGTAGCAGGCGCTTTACTCCATGATATGGGTAAAGTTATTGAATATGAAAAACCGATGACTCCAATCATCACTAAAGAAGGTCGACTCATCGGCCATATTTCCATTTTTTATGCAGAATATCGCAAGATTGTCGATAGTTTAAATATTCAATCCGAAGTTCCGTTATTACTAGGGCATATGATTTTAGCCCATCATGGTAAATTAGAATTTGGCTCACCGGTTTTACCCATGACCATGGAAGCAACCTTATTATCGATGATTGATTTACTTGATTCGCGCGTCATGATTATTAATAAAGCGCTTGATGGCATTAATGAAGGTGAATTTACTCCTCGGCAATGGGCGTTAGACGATGTGATGTTATATAAGCCCTTTAAAAGAAATCAAAAATAATTTATAACCCCTTTTTAATTTCACTTGCAATTGCTGGTAAATTGAGATTTTCTAAATCTTTATTTGTTTTCATTTCGATAATAAAGCCATCGCTTTGATAGCGAGGAATGACGTGGACATGAAAATGAAAGATTGATTGCCCGGCTTCTTTATTTATATTTGTTAAGATATTAACGCCTCGCGCACCGAGCATTAAAATATCAGCTTGGCCGATTCTTTGAGCGACATCCATTACTTTATGCATTATATCTTTAGGAGTAGCTAGAAAATTATCATAATGCTTTTTGCTAACCACTAAAGTGTGACCAGGGGTCACTTGGGAAATATCTAAAAAAGCATAGACATCATCATCTTCATAAACTTTACTTGATGGTATTTCACCGCGAATAATTTTACAAAACAAACAATCCTTTTCGTTCATAATTTTCGTATTATTCAGTTAAGCCTAGTTTGATGACTGAATAACTTCTCCTTTCTAGGCTATAATTTCTATATGCTGTGTACCTGTAGTTCATATTTGCCACT
>CASFQR010000024.1 GCA_949297275.1 uncultured bacterium
CTTCCGTGATAAGACGGCGAACTTCATTATGAACGATATCTTCCATAATGTTATGAACATTGCTAACGGTGGTATTTTTATCTTTTTCGGTCGGATATTCTTTTGCAGCATATTCCGCTTCTATTTCTTGTTCAATTTCATCGATCGCGTGTTGACGTTCGAGTTTATCAAAAATTGAAACCGCTTTGCGTAATCGACTATCGCTTAAAGCAGTTACTTCATTCTTTAAATCTTCTGGAATAGTTTTTAATTGGACTTCGCGTTTAGGTAGACCAATTTCAGCAATAATTTGTTGTTCAAAGCGGCATAATTTCTTGACGGCTTCATGGCCAAACATTAAAGCTTCAAGCATTTCTTCATCGCTAACTTCTTGTGCACCAGCTTCGACCATATTAATCGCATCAATAGTTCCAGCCACCGCTAAATCGATATCAGATTTTTTTCTTTCTTCAACGGTTGGGTTGATGATTAATTTCCCATCAACGCGACCGACATAAACACCAGCGATTGGACCATTAAAAGGGATATCAGAAATAGATACGCATAATGAAGATGCAAGCATCGCGGTCATTTCTGGCGAATTATCATAATCAACACTTAAAACTTGTGAGACAACTTGGACTTCATTGCGGAAACCTTCAGGAAACATAGGACGCATCGTACGGTCAGTTAAGCGACCAGCTAAAATAGCGTGGGTAGTAGGTCGCGATTCGCGACGAAGGAATGAGCCAGGAATTTTACCTGCCGCATACATTCTTTCTTGATATTCAACCGTGAGTGGGAAAAAGTCCCAATCAACCGTGTGTGGCGACATCGTCACATTTGATAAAACAACGGTTTCACCATAACGAACCAAAACCGCTGACGCTGTTTGTTTAGCGAGTTCACCCGCTTCAACAACGATTTTTCTTCCATCGAAATCTAGCTCGAATACTTTTTTCATATACTTTTCTTTTACCTTTCAAAAACTATTTAAATCTTAACATAAAAGCGCAGGAATAAATATAAAATTTATTTTATTTTATTAAAAAAAGAGCCCGAAGGCTCTCTTGATAATTGATAATTGTTTATTTACGAATATTTAAGGCGCGTAATAGCTTAATATATCCATCGCGATCCGTGCGATTAAGATAATCTAATAAACCGCGTCTTTTACCAACTAAAACAAATAATCCTCGACGGGCTGAAGCATCTTTTTTATTGCTTTTTAAATGCGCACTTAAATCATTGATCTGTGCAGTTAACAAAGCAATTTGCACTTCGGTTGAACCAGTGTCTTGGGGATTTTTGCCATATTCTTTAACAATTTCTTGAATGCGTTGTTTGCTTAATGCCATTCTTTTACTCCTTTCTTCTATTCTTAGCTTAACCCAAGTCTAACGGATAAGGAGTGACCGTTAAACATAGATTAAGTCGCGTTAGTAATGATAAACAATAAAATTATTCTTTTCAAGAATTATTTTTACTTAAAGCGGGCAATTTCTTTTACTAAAACATCGGCAAATTGCTTGCTCCAGTCGCGTTCAGAATGCCGACCATCTTGATAAATGGTCAATTCACTTTTAATATTTTTAAAATCTAAATAGTCTTTTAAAAGTTTTGAACAATATAAATAAGCTTGATGACACGTCTTTTTATCGTAATTTATATCTTCTTCTTTAGTCCCAACTGTAATTTGGTATTTAGCGTTCTCGTCTAATTTATTAAGCCGAATAAAATCATTAAACAAGATTAAAAAAGGCCAACTTGCTAAGGAAAAAGACATCACTAACGAAAAGACACCTTTAAACATTGAGGAAATATATAAAGAAATCACTGCCCCATAAGAACTACCACCGATAAAAGTATGCTCATAATCGCTATAAGTTCGTAATTTTTTATCAATAGCCGGTTTTAATTCTTCGGTAATAAATTGTCCATATTCATAGGCTTTAGAAGTAAATTTACCTTTAAAATCAATTGGACGAAAAGGACAATATTCTTGCACGCGATTTTTATCGGAATCAATTCCAATTATGATAGCCTCGATTTTTAATTCGTTAAAGGTTTTATTTATCCCCCAGGATGCATTAGAAAAAGGACTACGATGCAACAAATTTTGGCCGTCTTGGAGATAAATCACCGGATAGCGTTTATCTAATTCTTTAAAATAATTTTGCGGTAAAATAATGCGTATTTGCTTATAACAATTTAAAGATTGAGAAAATACTCGGTGGATTCGTTCAATCATTTTTTGGCCTCCAAAAATAAGAAATCTTGATCGATTTGCGCTTTTAGTTCGTCTAATGAAGCAAATTTAATTTCTGGGCGCACAAAGTCAAGGAACGCAAGATAAACTGTTTGGCCATATAAATCCCCATTAAAATCTTTAATATGAATTTCGACTAAAGGCTCACTTAATTCATTGATGGTTGGATGCACTCCAACATTCGTTAAAGATAAATAAGGAATGCCATGAATATAACATAATGTTTTATAAACACCATTTTTTGGCAATAAATAATCTTCTTTTAAATTTAAATTAGCAGTCGGATATTTCATCGCGCGACCAACCGCGTTTCCATGCACGATATTGCCCGTAATCTCATAATAGCGACCTAACATTTTATTTGCTTTTTTAATCTTGCCATTAAGGAGATATTTTTTGATGATAGATGTGGATATTTTTTGATTAGCAATTTTTAAAATAGATTTTTGATGAACTTTAAAATGTTCCGCTAATAAATTTAAATCACCTTCTTGATGATAGCCGTAGCGAAAATCTCCGCCGACAAAAATTTCTTTTACTTTTAATTTCTTTAATATTTCAATGAACGCTAGCGGTGATAAATTAATAAAATCAGCATCGATTTTTAATGAGATAATTGTTTGGATATTATAAGGATATAAAAGGCGTTTTTTATCAAAGTTTGAAGTTAAGATTTTACTTTCTTTGCCATTATGAATGTATTGACTAATCGGCTCAGAAAAAGTTAATAAATTTAAAGGATATTTTGCTTCGTAATGGGCCATTTTAATTAAAGAAATATGACCTAAATGGAGTCCATCAAAATAACCTAATAATAAAGATATTTCTTCTTGTGATTCATTTATTTGATGATAATCGATTTCTTTAATTTCCATAACAAAATCCTTTTTTTGAAACATATTCATTTAAATATTTTCTTTGATAAATAGCAATAAGCTCATTTTGATAATATAAAGAAATTAAATCAGACGCGTGATTTAAATAGATTGGTGCACCATTACTAACTTTACGATATAAATTTTCATCCATTTGAATTAGTGGAAACATTTTCCCTAATTCATTAATCGAAATTAAATCATCGATACTTAATTCATTAACCCCTTTAGCGTCCTTAACATAGAAGTAACCATTTTGCACTCTTCTTAATTTAGTTAAATAACCAACCGTTCCTAATTTTTTAGCAATGTCTAATCCTAATGAACGGATATAAGTTCCTTTTGAACAAGTTACCGTGAAGGTAATTTCATCATCTTGATAAGAAATTAATTTAATATTTTTAATGGTGATTTGTCGACTTTTAAGCGCAAAATCTTGATTATTTCGCATTAATTGATAAGCTGACACACCATTTATTTTAAGAGCGGAATATTTTGGGGGAATTTGTTCACTTTCACCTAAAAAACTATTTAAAACTTGATTTATTTCGTCGATTTTATAAATTCTTTTATTGTCTTGCCTAACAATCCTACCTTCACTATCTAAGGTATCGGTTTCGATGAATAATTTTAAAGTTGCTAGATAAGTCTTGAAGCCATCTTCAAAAAAGGTTGCAAATTTAGATCCTTGATTTACAAAGACAATTAATAAGCCACTAGCAAACGGATCAAGCGTACCTAAATGGCCAGTCGCTTTTAAATTAAATTTCTTTTTTAAAAGATTGTCAACTTGGCGAGAAGAGACCCCTACTTCTTTATCAACTAAAAAAATACCGTTTTTCGTATCCATTTACTAAATATATTATTATAATCAAAAAGAAGATGAAAACAATTCGCCATATTTTAGGAAAAATTAAGAAGGCTGATGAAGATTATTCCCTCATTGCTCCAGGAGAAAAAATTGCCCTTGGAATTAGTGGCGGTAAAGACTCAATGGCCCTCTTATATTGTTTAAATTTATATAACAAATATTCAAAGAAAAAGTTTCAAATTTATCCAATGATCATTGATTTAGGTTTTCCAAATTTTAAAGTAGAAAAAATTCAAGAATATGTTGCTTCATTAGGGTATAAACTCGATGTTATTAATCAACGCGACGCTTATAAAATATTAGATGAACATCGTGAACACGGATTATTACCTTGCTCCATCTGTGCGAAAATGAAGAAATCAATGATTGATAAGTTTGCTAAAGCGCATGGCATTAAAAAAATCGCCTTTGCCCATCATGTTGATGATGCTTTAGAAACTTTATTAATGAATATGATTTATGGTGGACGAATCGCGACCTTTTCGCCCTATATGCATCTAGATAAAGATGATGTTAATTTTATTCGTCCCTTTATTTATGTTAAAGAGCAAGAAATTGCCTCTTTAGTTAAAGAAGAAAAGATTTATATCGAAACTAGTGTCTGCCCAAACGATAAATTAACTACGCGCGAAAACATTAAAAATATCTTCAAAAATATTTATTTAGATTATCCAATTGCTAAACAAAATTTTACCAAGATGCTTAATGATGATGTCCATCTAGACCTATGGTTTAATTTAAAGCGAATTGCTATTAAAAATACCCCACTATATATTAAAAAAATTATCTATGCGAAAGAGATGGTTGCTTATCAAAACTTTTACCAAAAAAATCATCTTGGTAAATTGCCATTTAAAGGTGATATTATTGCTTATTATGGTATCTATAATAAACGAAACGCCTTGCAGGGCGCTTACTATCTAATAATTAATAAAAAAGAAAAAATCATCATAACTAAGCGACCATTTTTACGACCTACCATCAAGAAATATCAAGATGATGTTATGGCCTATTATGATGATTATCTAAATAAAAATTATTCTAGTTATCTAATTAAGAGAAAATAATTATTTATTTTTCTTCATGTTTGCTAATTGATTTTCTTCTTTTTGTAATAATTCATCAATGCGTGAAGATTTTTCATGCGTTTCATCGAGAATAAATTGCAGTTCAGGAATTTTTCGCGTCGCCATTTTCTGGGCTAATTCATGACGAATAAAACCTTTGCATTTATTGAGTTCATTTAAATTGTGCCTTGGCTCATTCGTGCCTAAAAAGGTAACATAAACGCGCGCTTTTGATAAATCTTTAGCTAAAATAACTTCATTAATCGTCACAAAACCAACGCGAGGATTAGTTAAAGAAAACTGGATTATTTCCGTAATATTTTTATAGATGATACTTTCTAAATGTTTATATCTTTCCATTATTCTTTAACTTTCATTTCATAACCTTCAATGATATCAAATTGCTTCAAATCATTGAAATTTTCAATCGTAAGACCACATTCATAACCTTCTTTGACTTCTTTAACATCATCTTTAAATCTTCTTAAAGAAGCAATCTTACCATCGTAAATGATAATGCCGTCGCGTAAGAGACGGACTTTTTCTCCGACTTTAATGACCCCGCTAGTGACATAAGAGCCCGCAATTATACCAACTCGCGAAATTTTAATTAATTCCCGGACTTCAGCTTGACCAGTCACAATTTCGACTTCTTCTTTCTTTAGCATCCCTTTTAAGGCATCTTCCATTTCTTCGATTAAATCATAAATAATGCGATGTAAACGAATTTCAATATGTTCTAAATCAGCCTTGGCTTTAATTTGTGAACTCGGACGAACATTAAAGCCATAAATAATGGCTTTGGAGGCACTAGCAAGCATAATATCACTTTCGGTAATCGCCCCAGCGGAGGCATGAATAACATTCACGCGCACTTGATCATTTGATAATTTAATTAAAGAAGCTTTGACTGCTTCACTACTACCAGTCGTATCCGTTTTTAAAATGATATTAACATCTTGAATTTCGCCTTCATGAATGCGGTTATATAAATCATCTAAACTCGCCCCTTTAGAAGAATTGCGCTCTTCTTCAATCTTGATTAATTTACGTTTTAAAGCGATATCACGCGCTTGCTTTTCACTTGGGAAGGCCATAAAGTGATCACCAGCATTAGGAACTTCTGATAAGCCAATTACGGCAACTGGGGTAGATGGCGGCGCACTTTTAATAATCTTTTGAAATTCATTCGTCATGCGACGAATTTTGCCGTAAGCCGTTCCAACGACAACATAATCTTGGAATGATAAAGTGCCATTTTGGACTAATAAAGTTGCTTTCGGACCTTCACCTTTATCAAGTTTACCAAAAGAATTGCATCGAGTAAATTATCGATCCCAATATTTTTCTTAGCAGAAATATTGACAAAGATATTTTTACCGCCCCATTCTTCGGAAATAATATCGTATTTAGCAAGTTCGTTACGAATCTTGTCGATATTAGCCCCTTCTTTATCGATTTTATTAATGGCAACAATAATTGGCACATCCGCCGCTTTTGCGTGATCAATTGCTTCAACTGTTTGAGGCATTACCCCATCATCAGCCGCGACAACTAAAACGACAATATCGGTGACGGAAGCTCCCCTAGAACGCATCGCTGTAAAAGCTTCGTGCCCTGGTGTATCAATAAAAGTAATTTTTTGACCGTTAATTTCTTTTTGATAAGCCCCGATGGCTTGGGAGATGCCACCGACTTCACTTGCAACTAAATTTGAATTTCTAATTGCATCGATTAAGGTAGTTTTACCATGGTCAACATGACCCATAATTGTGACTACTGGTGGACGAGGTTTTAAATCTTCCGGCTTATCAACAATTTCCAAATCTTCAAAATTTTCTTCTTCAATAATTTTCTCTTTGCGGAAATCAAAGCCAAATTCTAGACAAATTAAGCCAATCGTTTCATCGTCTAAAATTTGGTTAATCGTTAGCATTTTACCATTTAAAAAGAGAAATTTTGTGATGGAAACAACTGGAATATCGAGTTGTTTACTTAAATCAGCAATCGACATATTTTTTGAATAGACAAAGGTACCATTATTTAGTCGATTTGTCGTTTTTTTGTCTTTATTACCTTGAGGTATATTTGTTTGACGTTTATCATTCCCCATGCTTTTTAACCTCCTCATTAATTATTTGCTCTAATTCTTGATAGATGTCTTCAGAGATATTTACTTTTAGAGCCTTTTCTAACAAGTGATATTTTTTTATTTTTTGAAGGGCATCTACTTGCGGATAAATATAGGCTCCTCGGCCAGCAAGACGCTTACTAAGTTGAATGAAGACTTGACCTTCATTATTTCTTACTACGCGAATCATTTCATCGGTCGGATATAAATTATGCGACACGATATCAAGCCGAAAAACCGTCTTTTTCATTTTTATTTATCATCATCATAATATGAGTCGAAATCATCGAAGTCGAAATCATCATCTTCTTCGTATAAATCATCGTCATCATATTCATCTTCAAGTTCTTGTAATTCTTCTTCAGTATAAATCGGCATGAAGTTTTTATTCGGTTCAATTTTAACATCATGCGGTTGTTCTTCTTCGGTAATTTGACGCGGACGACGCGATTCTTTTTTAGTCGCTTTAAAGGTCGTTTCAACTTTCTTTTCTTCTTCGAGTTCTTTTTCTAACGATTCAAGCGTCGTCGTCGTTTTAACTTCTTTAGTAATAAGAGGTTCTTCTTCGATTTTTTCTTTTGCTAAAACTGGTTCTTCTTCTTTAATTGGTGCTTTAGCTACAATCGTTTCTTTAACTTCTTCTTGCGGTGATTCAACTTTCTTATCTTCTTCTAAGAAAATATCATCAGTAATCGCCTTAGGTAAGACTTTTTCATAACCTTCACTACTAGTTTCTTTCGTATTTTCACTTTGAATTTTTGCGCGAATCTTTTCGGAATATTTTTCAAAATTTTCGCGTTGAATGCGTTGTTCTTCGTCTTTACGAAGATCTTCTGCTTTCATAAATTCATAGCCTTCTTCTTCGGCGATTTCATTCATTTCATGCTCTTCAGCAATTTGAATGTCGTAACCAGTTAATTTGCTCGCTAAACGGATATTTGAGCCACTACGGCCAATCGCTAAGGAGCGTTGACCATCTAAAACGATTGCGATGGCCTTATTTTCTTCTTTTTCTAAGGCAATATAGATAACCTCCGCTGGTTTAAGCGCATCCATCACAAAAACTGCGTCGTTTTTAGAATAAGGAATAATGTCAATTTTTTCGCGTTCATGGCCATTGCCTAATTGAGCAGTAATTTTTTGAATGCAGGAACCATTTGGCCCAATGCAAGCACTGATAGCGTCGACATTGGGATCATTAGAATAAACCGCGACTTTCGTTCTTTTGCCTTTTTCGCGAACAAGGTTTTTAATTACGACAGTCCCATCATAAATATCATGCGATTCTTCTTCAAATAATCGTCTTAAAAAGCCTGGGTCACTGCGACTAACATCAATTGAAGGTCCCTTAGGAGTAGTAACGACATCACTAACATATAGACGAATGGTATCGCCAGGTTTATATTCTTCATCGCCGATCATTTTCTTTCGCGATAAATAAACGGAGGTGCGACCAATATTTACCATGCAACCGTTTTCATTGCAGCGTTCCACTTCCCCGGTAATCATTTCTCCAACGCGATCTTTTAATTCTTCATATAAAGATACTTTTTCAGCTTCCGAAATTTGTTGTTTCAAGACCGCTTTGACGACGGTTGCAGCGACTTTTGATAATTCATCGACGCTTACATCAATGCGACATTTATCGCCGATTTTAATCTCAGGATTAATCTTTTGGGCTTTAGAAAGTGGAATTTCATAAGCATTTTCATCATCTTCTTCATCAGGAATGACATCTTTAAAAACATACATATTGATGGCAGCTGGAACTAAAGTAATCTCCACATGCATATCAGCATCCGAAGCATCCAGCGTCTTTTGGAAAGCTTTTAAAAAAGCTTCTTTTAAAGCATTGATGACGGCTTCTTTAGAAACTTTCTTTTCTTGAGCGATTAAATCAATCGCATCGACAAATTGTTGGGCATTAAATTTTGACATTTTTCTACTCCTTATTTAAAACTCACACCTAGACATCCCTTATCAATGAGATGTAGAGGAATTTCAATCATTTTTTTACGCGCTTTAATCGCAATTTCTAATTTGAGGATTTGATCATTAACTTCAACGACTATTCCTTGATAATTATTTTCACCATTTAATGGTTCAGATAAATGAATTTCAATTTTCTTAGATAGATACTTCTCTAGATGATTTAAATCTAAAGGGCGATTAATTCCATAAGAAGAAATATCTAATAAATAAGGTTCATTTAAGGAAGAAACATTATCTAAGGCAGGGGAAATTAAATTATTTAAAGTAATGATATCATCAAGCGTTAAGGCTGATTCATCTTCCTTATCAACGACGATTCTTAAAAGATTGTTTTTATTTTCTTTAAGATAATTTAATTCAACTAAAAGAAAATGTTGTTCATTTAGAATCGGGGTAATAATTGCTAAAATTTCCTTTTTGTTAAACATCTAATCCTCCTCTTAAAACAAAGAGTGGCTTATAGCCACCCTTTAATAAGATTTTTAATTGCTTATTAAAAGCAAATAAAATATACCAAATCATTGAATAAAATACAAGGTAGAAATTATCATAATTTTATTAGTGTAAACACTAATAGAGATAAAATTAAGCGTTGTAAAGGTTAAAATATTATTACTAACAATGAAAAATTTAGTAAAGTCTTGTAATTATTACTATTTAGTAATATCATTTTAAACGAACTGACTAGGTGAAAGGAGTCAATTTAAAAAATGAAAAAAATCTTAACAATTATCATCTCGGTTGTCGTTGTAGTTTTAATTGGAATTACTTTTGGTTTAGGAGCTTTACCAGCTGCTTATCTTCCAAGCGATCCTATTTACGCTAAATTTGTTGGCAATTTCTATCAAATTGTTTGGCAATATCGCGATAGTTATATGATGCTAAGAGGATTGATTATGAATATTGGTATCTTCTTCTTACTTTGCGTCGTCGGTGCGCTTAGCCTTGTAACTTTAATTCCCTTTAAAATTCGTTATGTTGGTGATGCCATCTTAAGTATTGCTTTAGTGGCCTTAGGCATCTTATTCTTCTTTGTCCCAACCTTCTTCTTTATGCGTTATGATGGCGTCGAGATGTCATATTCTCTTGGTGGCGGTTTAATTGCGATGGGTGTTTTAACAATTGTCGCTGGGGTGCTTAACGCTATTAAAACCATCTTCCTCATCCAAGAAAAGAACGCTCTTAAAAAAGCTAAATAAGGTAAATTTTAAAATTTAAATTAATTGGGTCTACTGCGGTAGGCCTTTTTAATTATTAATAATATTAAATCATAAGAAATAATGAAGGATTATTTGTTGATAAATAATAATTCTATTAAGAAGAGTTAATGCAACACTTAAATACCTAACTAAATAATATTATTAACCTAATAAATGATTAAATTAATCGATGAATTGTTGTGAATTAAATATTTATTTATTTTTTTACTAATAATGATTTTTATAGATATAACGCGATACATGCATATATATTTGTATATATAAAAAGGCGATGGTTTTAGCCATCGCCTAATTTATAAAATAATATACGAGAAAATTATGCCGTTAAAGAAGAAGAATCGGGGGTTGGAGGAATGACACTACTAATCGCGCTACTAACGGAAGTAGGTGCTTCTTCTACGACATAAAATTCTGGATAAGCAATAGTGAAATTGATGCATAAAACAATCATCAACACACTAACGATAATTAAAATGGAAGATAATAAATAACATAAATGTTGGTAATTTAATAATTTTTCACTTTCATGCTTACGCGCGTAATTTAATAAAACAAAAGCAGCAATAGCAGAGATTAAAGCAACGCCACCACCAATAAAACCAAATTGAGGTAGCCAACCAACTAAGACACCGATCACGGATACAACAGTTAAAATAATCGCTGCTAAAGCGAATTTATCATAACGATTATAAAATTGTTTTGCCTGAATGCGCTCTTCATCACTAACAAAATCTTTATTAACAACAACATTTTTTAAGGTAGATAAATGCATGTGATCAATATTTTTAAAGAAGAAAATTACGAAAGGTACCGTCAAAATAATTACTAAGAAAGTAAAGATAAAATATAAAATCCAAGCTGTTAAATTAATTGAATGATCAATTGAATTACTTTTTAAAACACCATTAATGCTTGTTAAATAGACGATCGACACAATCGCGTGAATTAGAGCGAAAAAGGCACTGACAGCAAGCATAATAGGTGCTGTTAAAGTAATATTTTTCTTTTCGCGGGTAAAATAATAAGCCGAGGAGAAATAAATACTTAAAATTGATGTCAAAATTGTTAAAACAACACTAAAGAAGAAAATCATTCCAACAAAGGGATTTTCTTCATTGCTTAAGCCAATTCCTAAAATATAAGATTCATCTAAACCATAAAGAGTTAAAGATAAAATTGCCATTAAGGCAATAATGACGCCTAAAACCGTATAGACGAGTCCGAGATAACGCATATCGCGCAATTTTTTAAGAAAGATTTTTAAGCGTACAGTAAAAGTATAATCTTCATCAGTGAATGGAGAATTTTTATTCGCTTCAATATTCATTAATGAGCCCCCTTAATTAACTATTTAAATTATAATGAAAACGCTGAGGAATAACAATTATTAATTTTCTAAATTAACGACATCATAAGGCGTAATAATTCCTAATAATTGTTCATCTAATTTGCCATCGTTAGTTACAAATACCATCACAAGTTTTTTACCCTTATGATAATAATTTTCAAAGGCTTCCGCGATTTCGTCTGCCCGGTCATTCTTACTATAAACCCGATAATATTCCGAGATATGTTTATCGATAGGCAAATATTCTAATAAATCAATAATTGTTAAACTATGTGGATTCTTTTCTTGCTTTTCTGTCAAGTATCGAATTAAGACATTCGGAGAAAAAACCCCAATCAGTTCATTATTATCATTTAAAATCGGTACTTGTAAATTTCCGCGATTAACCATCTTAACTAGCAATTCATTAACTCGATCATCTAATTTGCCATAAAGTAATTTATCTAACTTAGTGCAGATATGAATTGCCCGTTTAGGAGATGATAATATTTCAATTTCTTCTTTAAGAAAATTCAATAATTTAGGGGTAATTTCAATTAGCCCGTCCTTATTCATATCAAAATCATGGACAAGGGAATTGCGTAACTGACGAATTAGATTTAAAGTACGGCCTCTTTCCATCGTCTTAGCAAAAGCTGATTTTTGTAATTCTAATGCATAGGTCATAATATAAGATTTATTCCGACCATTTTGGCGATATTTATTTTCTAACAAATTATCTAAAGTATTGTAAAGTTGAATGAATTCTTGCGCGCTATCCACAATTTATAACTCCTTTTAAAAACTTTTTTCATAGCAATATAAATATTTTCTAATTACCTCAGTTTTTTCTAAGACTATTTTCTTGTTCACTTGATAAAAATTAGCTATATGTTCTAGTTCAAGATTATCAAAAAAACTTGCCGATAAATTAATTAAACAAGCTCCGAGGATTTTTGGCGTGCGAAAAATCGCTCTTAAATCATAAGGAATAATTGCTTTAATTAGGTTGTCTAAAATATCATCACTGATGGCTACATAGGTAATATTATCAGGATAAGAATGCGCTTCTATGATTGCTAAATTAACAAATTGAATTAGATTATCTAAATATTTTTTTGTAATTTTAATCACTTTTGAGCCATCATTATAATCGATATCGTTTTCAATAAGATTTCGCTTATATAAACACATTACAATAATATTTTTAATTGGGGGAAGAACGATATCATCATCTTGCAAAAGATATTCTTTAAAAAGTTTTAAATATGTCTTAGTTAATGTTTTTTTCCATTTAGTATAGCCAAGAAGTTGATCTACTTCTAAATCATATTCGAAATGAAGTAGTTTATTGAGGATCTGCTTTTCTTTTGCGTCAGTTCGCTCTTTTTTATGTAAAATTTCATCGAGCATCCGATCGTATATTTTAGGTAAATCATTGACAATTTCTTCCACGACTTGAGAATGATAAGGATATTCATGATATTTACTATAAAGCTCTTTAATTTCTTCGATTTTGTTTGTTTGAATGAAAATATCTCTTTGATAAGAAATTGTTGCCGGTAAATCAAATTTTTCTAGCTCGATAATATTTTGTTTAATAACATTTAAAGCATCAAGATATTTACCAAGAGAATAATATATATCAGCTAAAAAGAGCAAAGCCTTATTGTCATTAGGCATTTTTTTCAAAAAAGCAATCGCTTCTTTTTCTTTATGCTCATAAATTAAGCGACTTACATAATCTAAATCACTTTTCTTCATATTTGTTAAAATGGATTTTATCTAATTCAAGAGAAGTTTTTTGGTAAAAATCTTTATCGGGATCTTTGCTATAACCAAAAACAATAGTTGAATGAGGAATTAAATGCGATGGTAAATTAAAATATTTGCTTAAATCATTCATCCTTATTTGACGTGGATAAGTGCCTAGATAACAACTACCAATCTTTAAAGAAGTAGCCATTAACATCATATTTTCTGCCATTAACGAACAATCGATAAAGGCATAATCACCCATTGAGAGATTTTTATCCGCAAGGATTAAGATCGCTAAGGGACATTCTTTAAGCATCCTACCAGGTGCTTCATAAATCTTTGCTAAATCATTTAAGACATTTTTATCATCGATCACAAGAATTTGCCAAGGTCTCTTATTGCAAGCGCTTGGACTAGCAAATCCCGCATTTAATATCGCCTCTAAATCTTTTTTTAAGATCGGTTTATCTTGATAATTTCTTACTGATCGTCTTTTTAAAATTGCTTCACGAATTTCCATATAAAAAATTTACCACATTTTAATTTTTAAGTCTTTATTTTTTGCTTAAAAAGTAACAAAATTGATACATGAGTTTAAAGAGAATTCGGCTTAAATTTTATGGTTATGAAATCTTAAAATGTCTCTTAATGGGCTTATTTATTGGTGTTTTAACTGCTCTTTATAAATATGCCGTTGAATTAGTGCTCTATTTATCAGGTATTTTATTTACTATTAATGATTTGCCATCATTAGGTGTTGGCCTAGTTACTGCCCTTTCACTTTTATTTATAGGTTACTATATGCTAATGAGTGAAGGGGCGATTCAAGGAACTGGTTTAGCCCAATTAGAACTAAATATCGCTTATAACCAAGGAACAATTAAATGGTATAAAGCTTTACCGATGATGTTTATTAATAGTTTAATTTCCTTTTTTGTTGGGATACCAGTGGGCAAAGAAGGGCCAATTGTCTTTATGGGTGGCACGGTTGCGATTGGTTTAAAAAGATTCTTTAAAAGTGAAGACCACGAAGATGTTGCTTTAGGGATGGGCGCAGGTTTTGGTAGCGCCTTTATTTCTCCCCTTAGTGGTGTAGCCTATACTTTTGAAGAAGGTTTAGAAAAATTTTCTTTTTTTAAATTACTTAAAGCAATAATAATTTGTTTTATCGCTGCCTTAACTAGTTATGCAATTAATCCTGAATTTGTCTATCAATTTAATCTTCCAATGGGCTTTAATTGGGCGACATCATATACCTTAATTTTGATTTTTTTAGTGGAATTAATAGTTGCTTATTTATTATTAAAGGGGATGAAATATGTAAAAATATTCATCAATAAACATTATCAAAATTTCTTCATTAAATATCGCTATTTCTTTATATATTTATTCTCGATAATTATTTTAATTATTTTTCCTCTAATTTCCGGTAGCGGTTTAAAAATAACCGATGCGATATTTAGCGATGATAGTTTAATGGCGTTATATTGGGTCGTAATTCTAATTCTTTTATATCGCTTAGTAATCTTTGTTATCGCAGGTAATTCAATGGCTAGTGGCGGCCATGCTCTTCCAATCTTAACTATCGGGGCTTTGGTCGCTAAATCAATGACCTTTTTATTCCATTTATTTCCTAATTACGATATCACCCAAGATTATTTAATAATTGTCTTAGGCATGACGACTTTATTTGCGATGATGAATAACGCTCCTTGGACAAGTTTTTTCCTCACTTTATCTTTTGGTGGCCTAAGTAATTTATTAACAACTATTTTCCCCGCTTTAATAATGATGATTGCAGTCTATATCTATAACAAATTTAAACCGAAAGATAATATCATCGCGACCTTAAGAAAATTATTAAAAACCTCGAACGCGAATAAAATCGATCATTAATACATTAATGATGAGATAAATTTTGGAGAATGTCTTTCCGGTAATTCTCTCTTACATCATTAATTGATATTTTAACCCCGTTCTTTTCGACATATAAAAAATCAAAAGCGTTCACGCGACGATGTTGTCCCATCATTTTCGCAGCAATTTCATGCATCGATTTAGTTTCACCTTGATAAGTAAGTTTACCGCTATCCTCGGCCAAAATAGCGTATTCTCCTTGTCGATTATAGAACTTTTCTCCAATTTCAAAATATCCAGCCTCAATCATTTCTTTCATTGTAACTTTTAATGGCTTAATATCGAAAGTTGCTAATTCGACATCACCTATTTGAGGAACGATATTATCAAGTCTATTTTGGCCATATTTAATATACTTGTCATCTCTTTCAATCATCGTAAAATTTCTACCCATACTTTTAGCGATCGCGCCTGTTGTCATCGTTCCACCAAAGGGATCTAAAACTATATCACCCTTAGAAGTAAATAAGGCAATAATGCGATATAAAAGAGCTTCAGGTTTTTGGGTATTATGAAGTTTATTACCCTGGTCATCTTTTAAGCGTTCAGAACCAGAACAAACTGGAAATTCCCAAATTGAGCCCATCTGTTTACCGCCATTTAAATATTTCCCTGTCTTATAATTAAAAGTGAATTTTGACTTTTTACTTTTAGCCGCCCAGATTAAAGTTTCATGACTATTATTTAATCTTGTACCGCCAAAATTAGGAGTTGGATTGCTCTTTTTCCAAATGATGTCATTGATAACCCAGTAACCTAATTCTCTAAGAATAGATCCGATTTCATATATCGATTGCATGCCGGAAATGACACAGATCGCCCCATTATCTTTAAGTAAACGTCTGACTTCAAAAAGCCATTTTCTAGTAAATTCTTTATAAGCATCCATTGAAGCAAATTTATCCCAATCATCGTCACAACCATCAAATTCGGTTCCTTCTATTCGAAAAAGTTTTTTACCTTCTTCAATTTGCATAAAATAAGGAGGGTCAGCAAAACAAAAATCAAAGCTTTGATCAGGAAGTTTTTCATTATTTCAATCGTCTCACCTTGAATAATTTTATTGATATATTCCATGTTTTTACCTCATAAATTATTGGCTGCGTTTCCTAAGAACTTTTTGTAAATTATCGCCGCTAGAAAACAATTCTTCTCTTAAAAGAATAAATTCTCTTTTATCAGAAATTAATTTGTTCCAATATTTTGTTGGAAGCTTGAGTAAAGCGTTATAGATATGTTTGCTTTTCCCAAAATCAGGAATCTCAACATCATCATTAACATGTTTTAAACGATATTCTTTAAGAATATGAAGAAGTTCTTCCCAAGCCACTAATCCATTCTTTAAGTTAGCGAAAAATTCACCGCCATAATATAGATGCAAGGCTACATTTTCAAATTTATCGTTAACCATTTCATCTAAATAAAAATTCTTATTTTTTTCTAAGGAATCATCAACAAACCACATGCTTGCGTCTAGATGAGTATTCGGAAATTTTTCATGTATCAATGAAATTTTCTTTTGGAAGTTTTGGTATTGGCCGCGTTTTTTAGAACTATCGTGATCGTCTCTAATTTTCATTTCTACTAGATATAAAATATTGCCATCACTAAAAACTGATCTGCATTTAACCGATTATTATTACTATTGACCCCGAGGTTTTTATCAAGGTTTTTATATCCTAATCGCTCAAGATAAATCGTCGTTAAATTTTCTAAAATATCCCCAAAGATAATTTCACGGCTTTGGGTAACATTTTTTAATAATTTACTGCGAGCATTCGATAAGCGAAAAAGTCCACAATAACGACTTGGAAAATCGATGATTTTTTTAATAGGGCAAGATAAAAATCTTCTCCCGCAAGAATATGTTTTTTAAATAGATTATAAAATTCGTCATAACTAATAATCATAGTTTTTACTTTCTGACTTAAAATTTACAACTAAATTTTAGCATAAGTCAATCACTCTAACAAACAAAAAACACGATTTAAAAAATGCCCTTAAATAAAAAAATGATTGAAATCTCAACCAAATTTAATTTAATGGCACCCTCCAAGAGGCTCGAACTCTTAACCTACAGCTTAGAAGGCTGTTGCTCTATCCATTGAGCTAGGAGGGTACTAGACAATATATTAAAACATTTTTACCCTTTTTCAATCAAAATTTATTCATTTTCATGGATGCGATTATAGACTTTAATAGCGACATCTGAAGGAAGAATTTGCTCTAATTCAGTAATCGATGCATTTCTTAAATCATCTAAAGAGCGATAAGCGCTTTCTAAAAGAGCAAGGCGCTTTAAACCTAAGCCTTTAATATTAGTTAATAGTGATAAACGGTAATTTTTATTTCTTAAAGAATGATGGAAACTAATGGCGTAGCGATGAACTTCATCTTGCATTTTGACAAGTAAAAAGAAAAGATTTTTATTGGTAATTGGATATTCATTTTCTTCATCATCAATTAAGCCCTTAGTCTGATGTTTATCATTTTTATATAAACCAAAGCAAGGGATGGTGATCGCTAATTTATTCAAGGCTTCTTTGGCAACCTTAACTTGTTTAGATCCACCATCAACTAAAATTAAATCGGGCATTTTTTCATTATTTTCCTTTAATCTTTTATAGCGGCGTTCAATAACTTCCTTCATTGAAGCATAATCATCTCTTTTTTCGATCCCTTCAATGTGATAGCGGCGATACATCTTCTTATTTGGTTCACCATTAATAAAGACAACCATAGCCCCAATCGGGGCGTCCCCTTGTAAATGAGAATTATCAAATAATTCGATGCGATAAGGCGTCTTTATTTTTAATAAATTGCCTAATTCATTTAAAAGCGTTTCTTTATCTTCTTTTAAAGATGATGACATAAAGAAATTATCTAGGGCTTGCAAGGCATTTAAATGAGCGATCTTAGCAATTTCATATAATTTACCTTTTGAAGGAGATAAGACTTTGACATCATAAATTTGTTCAATAGTTTCGCGAGCGTTTTCGATATTAATAATTAATTCTTTCGGCAAATCATGGTTTTGATAATATTGTAAAATTAATTCGAGAACTTGTTCGTCTTCTTCTAAAAATTTTTCGACGACAAAATTATCTTTACCTAATAATAAACCGTGGCGATAAATAAGTAATGATAACGCTAAATAATTCTCCCTTGAACTATAAGAGAAGAAGTCGCGATCAACTTTATCTAAAGTCTCAACATTCTGATGCTGGTTAATATGATTAATGCTATCTAATATTTCTTTATATTCCTGCGCTTTTTCAAAATTTAAATTTTCGCTTTCTAAGAGCATTTTATCTTTATATTCTTGATAAATATCATCGTTTTTTCCGTTTAAAAAGTCGCGAATTTGTAGAGATAATTTTGCAAAAGTCTCATTATTTATCTTATTTATACAAGGTGCGAGGCATTCTTTAAGATGATAATATAAACACGGCTTAGCGGGAATATTATGACATTTCCTTAACGGGAAAATGCGATTGAGTAAATCAATAATTTTATAGGCGTAGCGACTAGAAGGATAAGGACCAAAATAATAATATTTCGTCGAATTATTATGACGCGCGATTTTTAAAAAGGGGTCGCCTTCTTTTTTTAAAGCAATATAGGGATAATGTTTATCGTCTTTAAGTAAAATATTATATCGTGGATAATGTTTTTGGATTAGATTCATCTCTAAAATAAAGGCTTCTTTTTCGTTTTTGGTTAAAATAAAATCGAAGTGATGAATGTGCATTACCATCGCTAAAACTTTGCCAGTCTGTGGTCTAAGAAAATATTGGCTAACGCGTTTATTTAAATCTTTAGCTTTACCAATATAAATAATGGTGTTTTCATCATTATACATTAAATAAACACCGGGAGAATGTGGTAATAAATCGATTTGATTTTTAATTATTTCGTTCATTTTAAATAAATTATTGTTTTACCCGCTCCACCATTATTTAAGAGGGCATCTTCATATGATTTCACAAAGGAACAATTTGCTAAATAGGAACGCACGCCCTTTTTAAGCGCCCCCGAACCATGTCCATGAATAATTGCTACCGTCGTCATTTTATTTAACAAGGCATCATCTAAAAATTTTTCAACCTTATTCATCGCCTCCTCATATCTTAAGCCAATAATATTTAGTTCACTTTGCTTATTATAGCGAATTGTTTTATCAACATAAAAATCAGTTTTTTTAACTGTTTTTGGCGGATTAATTTTCGTTAAATTATTGTAATTAGTTTTAATATCTAAACCATCACTTGAACGAATTAAAACATTTTGTTTATTTATTTTAATAATCTTACCTTGAATTTGATAATCGTTTAATAAAACATAATCACCAATTGCTAATGTTTGGTTATTAGAAGTAGCTTTATTTTCCTTAGGGTAATAAGTGTTTACTAATTGATTTAAAACATTTTTAGCTTTGGAGGTTTCAGGTAAAGAAACCTTATTATCTTGATTTTTAAAAAGTTTATCGATCTTTTCTTTAGCCTTTTTAACTTCTAATTCAATTAATTCATTCGCTTCATCGCGGATTTTATCGTTCTGCACCTCTAATTTATTTTTTAAAGCAGTGATTTGTTGCTGCTCTTTCTCTATTTGTTGTCTTTTAAACACTAGTTCCTCATTTAATTGTTGATAATGATTAATTTCAGCATTTAAGTGTTTTAATAAATCGCTGATGTCTCCACTATTATTTTGCTTTAAATATTTTTCTGCTTGATAAATAATTTCTCCTTTTAAGTGGTATCTTTTGGCCATATAAACACCGTAGCTTTTACCAGGTAAACCAATTTTTAATTTATAAGTCGGGAGAAAATTTTTTTCATCGAAAATCATCATCGCATTTTTAACCCCCGCATTTTGATAAGCATATTCTTTTAATGATTCATAATGTGAGGAAATAAAAGCAAAACAATTTTTCTTTCGTAAATAATCGATGATTGCCATCGCAATCGCGCTGCCTTCGCTAGGCGAAGTAGCTGAGCCAAGTTCATCTAGGATGACTAAATCATTTTCTTCGCAATAACGCGTGATTCTAGCTAAATTATCGATATGAGCGGAAAAGGTTGATAGATTATCGCTTAAAGATTGTTGATCACCAATATCGACATAAATATGTTTAAAAAAAGGGATTTTCGCATAAGTAACGCTTAGAGGTAACCCCATTAAAAACATCAAAGAAATTATTCCAAGAGTTTTTAGGGCAACTGATTTACCACCCGCGTTTGGGCCCGATAAAATAATGATTTTATTATCTTGATTAAAAAGATAATCGTTACCAACGACAGTTGAGGGATTAATTAAAGGATGGAACGCTCCTTGTAATAAAATAGTATGATCTTCACTTAATTCTCCGATTGCGTAATGGCGTTTAATGCCATAACGAGCCTTAGCAAATTGAAAAGAAATTTCACCTAAAAGTAAATTATTACTGATTATTTCTCTGCGTTTCTCACTTAAAACTTTCGTTAAGTTTAAAATTAGGCGATAAATTTCTTCTTTTTCTTTTAATAAAAGCACTTGTAAATCATTATAAATATCGATTAGTTCAGAGGGCTCAACAAAAGATGTTAAACCACTATCTGAGATATCATAGACGATTCCAAGAACCTTATTTTTATATTGATTTAAAAGCGGTAAAACAAAGTGTCCATCGCGAATTGTCATCACTTTTTCACTCAGATAAGCACTATATTTATTTAAGACTTTTTCCGCTATTAAGCGTGATTTTTCTTCCGTTTGGCGAATCTTGCGCCTTAAGGCGGCTAATTCAAGGCTCGCATCATCTTTAATCGATAAATCTTCACTAATAATTCGATCAATTTCAATTTTTATAGAAGATAAATCATATAATTCTCCAAATAATTCTTTTAAAGGTGATGACTGCGAAAATTTAATCTTACCAATAGCTTGACCTAATTTTAAAGTAGTTTTGATATCATTACGGATGTAATCAATTTCTTGTAAAGTAAAGATGTTTCCTTGCTTTAATTTATCAAATAAATGATCGAGTCGCCAGGAATTAATCTCTGGCAAATCATAATTTAATAAGATATTTGAGCATTCTTCTAAAAGAGTGTTCGCTTTAATTAATTCCGCTTTTTCCTTCATCATCTTGAGATTTAAAATTTTCTCTTTAGCGACCTCGCTATTTGTTAAAGATGAGATTTCTTCTAAAATTTTATCAATTTCTAAAACAGCGTATAAATTTAACACGCTTATAGTGTAGCATAATTCTTCACTCGTTAACTAAAATTATCAACTTATAACATAGTTATCTATCACTAAAATCAATGCCTTTTGATAGGCCGAAGATTTTTTGATAAAATATAGATGTCTGTTTAACAAATAGTGTAATCTAGCCATGTACTTGGTTAGATTTTCTTTTTATCTAACAAGTATAATCAATATATGCCGTTATCCTGCTTAATATAGATGCCGTTATCCTGCTTAATATAGATACAGATTTGACTGTCAAACTTCATACTCAGGCATACGGCTTTTCTTTTAATCGCTAATAGGTTGATTAACGCTTCGACGTTCCAATAACAGATGATTCGAAAAGATAAGCTGATATGGTTAATACGGCTAGAAAGGAGGGTCTTATGGACTTTTATGTTGGGATCGATGTTAGTAAGTTTAAACACACTGTCGCTATCATTGATGAAGAAGGAGAAATTAGAAAGAAAAGCTTCGAT
>CASFQR010000025.1 GCA_949297275.1 uncultured bacterium
TAATAAATAATGAAAATGACCCTAATACGATTGGTACTTTAAATTCAATGTATGATACTTTAATTGTTGATAAGGATTTTAATATTTTAGAAAATGGTGAACAAGGTCAACTTATTATAAAAAATAAAAACAATAATCCTGGAATGTTAATTGGATACTTAAGAGATAAAAAGATAATTTCTCCTTTAATTGACACTATGTCATTGTTTTAAAATATCAAGATTAAAAAGCAAGCATATCATTTGTCAAATATCATTTAACTAACTAAAATTAAATTACATATAGGAGGATAAAATTATGGCAACAATTTCCAAAGAATTAGTCAAAATGCTCAATGAGCAAATTAACGCTGAACTAGAAAGCGCTTATTTATATTTAGGAATGGCGAATTATTACGCGATGAAAGGTTTAATGGGCTTTAAAAATAATTTTGATAAACAGGCTAAAGAAGAAATGGAACACGCTGAAAAAATTCGTCAATATTTAGTTGATAATTCTAAAGAATTATTTATTAAAGACATTCATGCACCTAAAGAAGTTTATACTTCCTTAAAAGATCCATTGGTGAAGCAACTTGAACATGAAGAATATGTAACATCATTAATCTATAAATTAATGGAAGAGGCCACTAATGAGAAAGATTATCGCACAATGAATTTCTTAAATTGGTTTATCGATGAACAAGCCGAAGAAGAAAATAGCGCGCGTGCTTTATTAGAAGAATTTGAAGTCTTTGGTGAAGACTTAACAATGCTATATAAAATCGATAAAAAATTAGGGGAAAGATAAAAATTATTCCTTTAATAATTGATTATATTCATTAACAATTTTTGTCATATTTAATGTTTCTTTAAATTACTTTAAAGGTTTTGATTTCATTTAATGTTAATGGCATATCTATTTTAATTAATTCACTATTATGCTCATCGCGATAATAATAACTTAAATGTTTTAAATCCATCGCTCCGCTATAAATGGTTCTTTCATTTAAGTGATTTCGAGATAGGGCAACACCGGGTAAAAAAGATAGTGATGTAAGCATATTAATAAAAATATTAATTGCCGCGTCCACCTTAGATGGTAATATCACATATTTATTTAAATATAGTGCTTTAATAAAGCGGGAAGTAGAAGTATAATCGCCTGGTAGACCAAGGCTTCCATAACCAACTGAATCCGGCGTAATCTTTAAATCAATTAATCTTTTATTAATAAATGCATTTGATAGATCTAAATATCGCTTCGCATTTTCTAAATGCTGAGGAAATTGTGGATTATTAGTTAAAACATTATAAGGATTATCATAGACATGAAGACCACTATCATCTTGTTCTAAGACAAGCGAACCACTTTGATCAGCAAATAGATAATGAAGAGGGGCTAGTGGTATTTCTTTAGCAAAAGGAACATTAATTAAATTAGCCGATAATAAAAATTCTTTAACTTCTTGAATATTTTTAAAATGCGATAAAACATAAGGGATTAATTCATACGGCGAAAGATTGTTTTTATGATTTTGAAAGGCATTAAACACTGCATTATTAGGGAAATTAAGGCCCGCTGCTGCTAAACCAACTTCATTGAAGGCATCAAAATATAGCGGATAATTATTCACTAACATCCCCATTCCCATCATTGCATAATGGTGATTACTACTAGGCAAGTGAAGAAAGGAAAAAGGATGGTTCCTTGGAACATAGATTACATTAAAAGGGATGTCGTAGTCTAAATCTAGATTACGACCAAAGAGATAATCTTTTTTAATTGCTGTGCACATATACTATTATCTTAATGGTTTTTTAAAAATAAGAATATAGGAAACTCCACCGATGACAAAATTAACTAGTTCCCAACCTTCCTTACCTAATATATTGCATTCTTCTTCCATATCGTTTTCAACCCTAGATATAGATTTAAAACTTGCACTAATATCAACAACTTTATATTCCCATCTCATCATTTATTCAATCATCCCTAGTTCTTTCATCTTTTCTTCTCTAAGTTCGGACAATGTTTTCTTGTCATTAATCTTTCTCATAAATCCATAGCTTTGAATGGCGGTCCAACCACTAACTTTGCATCCATAAGCATTCAAAGACATTATTTCACCATGATATTTAACATGCTTCCATCCACAATCGTAGCTATCTCATTGGGATAGGAAATAACACAAATCTTATCTCCTATATTAACTAAGCCTTCTTCCACCATCCAATCAAGTTTAGGAAGCGATGCTCTTTTAGTTCTTATCTCTTCGGCTTTCTCTTCATCTTTTAATTGTTTATTAGAAGGCTCAACTAACACTAAATGGTCTTCTAACCCATTTATTTGAGCGATAGTCTCTAAGATCGAATAAGCATCAGCAGCACTCATATTATAGAATTCACGCTTTCTAGTTTACCATCAAATTCCTCATTAAAAGGACTATCACCATTAAACCAAGCTTTATCAATTAAATTATTTTGATCATTGCAAACCCCTAGGCATTTTACACGGCGTAAAAATTAGAGCCCAAAAGTGCCTATTTTATCGATATTTTTTCTAATCAGTTCCAAAAATCTTCTATATCTTGTTTTTTTTGATTTCTCGTTTTCAACTAATGGTTTAATAGGTTCATCTTATGATTAGTGCTTACTAAAGTTTGAACGAGTATAAGAAAACCACTATCAATAAGTTAATATAAAGATTTAATATCGTGTGTATTAACTTACCAATTTATTAAGAATAAATGTGATGTAATTTTTACGTTTATCACTAAAAACTCAATTGAATGATAGTTATTAAAATTTATAGTATTTCCCAATATCCATAACGTTTACCACTTACTCTTTTAATTTTATTGTTATCTTTCATAACCTTTAAAATATTTTTAATTGTTCTTATAGAAACACCAATTTCTTTTGATAGATCTTTAATAGTAATATTTGGATTCTCTTTAATAGCTTTTAAAATTAAAGACTTTCTATTATTTTTAGATTTTTCAAAAGTGATATTTGAAATATGTAAATCTCTATTTAATAAAATATTAGATTCTCCCAGAAGAAGATTTCTTAAAAATCTAATTAAATATTCTCTATCTTCAAATATTCCTTTTGAAATATTATTATAATTTGCTCTTACTAAAGAATTTCTAAAATACCATGAGTTCTTTATAAATGTATCATTAGTTACATTAAATCCTAAACTTCTTAAATATTTAATAAAGAAGACTGCGATTGTTCTAGTATTTCCTTCTATAAAAGGGTGTATTTGCCATAGATTAGCAATAAAAATAGCAAGATGCTCAATAATTTCATCAATTGATAAATCTTTATAAATAAACTTTTTTTCTAATTCTAAATCATATTGAAGTGTCTTTTCTAACTCTCTAAAATCACCATAGATAACACTATCGCCATCCAATATCCATTCTTTTTTAGATAAATTAACTCTTCTTAATTCTCCAGGACGCTTCAATAAACCATCAAAAAGAATTTTATGAATAGTTAAAAGTTGACCTACAGTAAAACTAAAGGAATTTTCAGAAATAATTTTAGCTATTCGAATTGATATTTTATCTGCTTCTTCTGTTCTAGGATTACTTTCGGGTTTACTTTCATAATAAGAAGTAATAATAGAATCTAGTACTTCTAAAGAAATTTCACCTTTAATATATCTATTTGTTTCATTTAAAAAATAAGATGAAATTTTAAGTTGATCAACATCTTGTAAACCGATTCCAGTTTCTATAATATATTTATTAAAGTTATTTTTCATAGTTTTATAATACTATATTATTTCCAAAGTGCAATTCCAAAGTGCAAATTGCACTTTGGAAATAAGCTTTATTAGTCAATGTATTACCTTATATTTATATATGTCCATTTTATCTCATTCAAATTACTAGTTGATAAGGGTAAAATAAATTTAACCAAAAAGGGATGCGGATATTTTTTGGACTAATATTGATTATAATTTAACATAAATTGTTTTGGCGATAAATATCCTAATCTTTTCTTAATTCGTTTATTTTTAAACCAATTTAGATATTTTTCAATTCATTAATAAAATCATCACATGGTGATCCCATCGGGAGTCGAACCCGACACTTGACCTTGAGAGGGTCACGTCTTAACCGATTGACCATGGGACCACTATTTATTCAAAGCTTCGATTGCTTTATTGATTCGACGAAGAACTTCGTCTTTTCCTAGTATAGCAAAAATATCATAAAGATTAGGAGAATTCTTTTCTAAAAAAATTGCAACGCGGATAATTGAAGTATAATCAGCGATTGAACCAAGATATAAATCAGGATTATTCTTATAATCTTTCATCCTAGAAGCATATCCTAAATTACTGGCAATATCTTTAATAGCGTTAAACCAATTCTCGCGGTCTAAGGAAAAATCATAATGATTAATAAATGCTTTTAAAGCATTAATAATATTATCTTTTTGATAATTAGCATCAAATTGATAGCCAATATCGCTCACTATTTGGTTATAAACATCATTGTAAAATGTTTTAATCAAAGGATAAATCATCGCATAATAAGCATAATCTTTTCTTGGTTTATCGCCACCACGTTCGATATTTAAGATTTGAATAGTCTTATCGCTTTCGTTAACTAAATAGTTAAGATAGTCAACATGATATTTTTTCGCCCAGGCTAGAAAACGTATATATAACGCTTCCGCACTATAGGAAGCAATGATTTCCCGCGCAAAATAATCGAGTTTATCATTATCGAATAAAACGCCATCGAGCGACATCTTTTGAATATCAAACGGGAAAGCGTCAATATGAAAGGAATGATTATCGACTGTCCATTGTTCAAAATTAGAATTAGCGATGCTCATTAAGTAAACAAGAATAGCTTCTTGAGGATAACCGAGCATTAAGAAATTTTCTACGGAAGCTTCTTTGTCTTTTCTTTTTGATAATTTGCGGCGGCTACTACCGTCCATTTTCATTAATACTGGTAGATGCGCATATCTAGGTAAAGGAAATTTTAAAGCGTTAAACATGTCGAAGTGGATAGGCGCACTACTAATCCATTCTTCTCCACGAATAACTAAAGTTGTTCGCATAAAATGATCATCGACAACATGTGCGAAGTGATAAGTTGGTAGACCATCACTTTTAAGGATGACAACATCTAAATCATTTTCCGCAATTAAAATATCACCGCGAATTTCATCATGGAAAGTTATTTTGTTTAAATGATTGCCTTTTGAACGATATCTAATTACATAAGGTTTATCTTGCTTAATTAACTCCACGATTTCCTCATTTGTGAGTTTCGAGCATTTTGCATATTGACCATAATATCCCGGCAAATCTTTATTTTTTTCTTGGATTTTGCGGAGTTCATCAATTTCCTCTTTCGTGCAAAAACAAGGATAAGCTAAACCGCGCTTCACCAATTCTTTAATGACAATTTGATAAATATGCGCGCGTTTAGATTGTAGATAAGGACCATAATTACCCACCTCTTGATTCTTTAAATAACCTTCATTAAAGGCAATATGAAAATCATCTAATTGTTGGATGAGCGAATCAATTGATCCAACAACTTCTCTTTTTGTATCAGTATCTTCCACTCTTAAATAAAAAACACCGTTACTATCATGCGCGACTTTATAACCAATTAAAGAGGTAAATAAAGAACCAAGATGCAAAAACCCAGTTGGTGAAGGGGCAAAGCGTGTGACTTCTTGGTTAGGTGCTAATATTCTAGGCGGATATTGCTTTTCTAAATCTTCAATACTTTCATGAACCTCGGGAAAGAGGATGTTCGCTAAATCGGTGTTTGTTATTGTCATAAGTTATTTTCCTATAATTTACCCTTGCAATATTATAACAGCATACATATAATATAAAAGCGTTTTCCAAAGAAAACGATATCGCAGGCATAGTTCAATGGCAGAACACCACCTTGCCAAGGTGGTTATGCGGGTTCGATTCCCGTTGCCTGCTCCAGCGAGTATATATTACCGATGTCATCGGTATTTTTTATTTCTATGATACACTTATGATACACTTATGATACATTTTTTAGAAAAATGCTAATTTAGTTATAGTTAAATTCAGAATATCATTATTTTAAATTAACAATTTTTCTTTTTCTAAAAGAAAATAATGTTGCTGATTCTTTAAGATTTTTCTTCTTAGAATTTAAAATTAGGGCCTATTCATTTTTTTAAATAGACCCTAAAATACGATATCAATTTCTCTATTTTTAAATAAAACTATTATTTAATTAATTTAGAGAATGTTTTAAACATTCTTTTGAATACTAGAAGTATAAGTCTTATCTAATTCATCATTTTGATGCTCTAAAGCATATGTTTTAACATCATCAACACTTACAACTTGGCCATAATTAATTAAGGCTAACTCCGCGCCTAAATTAATGGTAATTGGGCCAACAAAGAGACTAATTGAAGCGTCTAAACTATCTAAGCGATTATTTTCTTGATCAGGATAAATTTTAACCGCTAGTGGCCCAAACATTTCATCGCCCGCTAGTTCGGCAATATTAATGCCTAAATTAAAGAAAGGCTGTTCACTATTAGAATTATAAGAATAATCACTTAAAATGTTTTCATATTTAATAACTGTATCAGTGGCAGTTTCCCCACTATTCTTATTAATTTCATTCATGATGGTATCGGATAAATCTAAGATTAAATCGCAGAAGTAATATAAAGCATTATCAAAGAAACCGCTTAAAGTCGTGCGCGCATATTCGGTATAGGTATAATATTCCGTTTTTGTAATAAAGATGCCAGTTTTCTTTTCTTGTTCTTCAATGCGCATAATGTATATGAATCCGTCTTCATAATAAATGCTAGCTTTACGCGAAGTAATTGTTGTGCGTAAAGGCGCACTATTATTGATAAGGGTTACTGGGATTGATTCAATATCAATCGCAGCGGTTAAAGCCCCATTATTATTCACAATGCGGATAGAAATTGGTAAATCAAAATCAATATCAAAGAATAAGATAGTAGCCTTAACATAAGCTGAACCGCTTAGTTGATAATGATCATAAATTGCCGTATTTAGGCCTAAACGAAGAAGTAAGATTAAAGAATCAAATTCATAATAAACATCCATCGGTTCCAGGCGATTATTTTCTAAATTTTCATCAAATTCTACTAAAGCAATCGCGAAATTAAAGAGCGAATTGTCAATTGTTAAATCGCGAATTTCTAAACCTTGGAGGACACCACTACCATCGCTCGCTAAAGCATTATAATTAATCACTAAATCAAAAGAGGTATCAATGCCTAATAAACCACCATTTAAGGTTAAGATAATCTCTTCATTAGTGACATCTAATTTATCTAACAAACCAATTTCAAATAATAAACCATAATCCTGGTTATTAATAGCCTCCATGATTGGCATGGTGCTAGTTGCTCCTAGGACCGAATTAATTGTTTCGGTTAAGGCGTTATCTTCACTAGAAAATAATTCGGTAACGACATCAATTAAATCGGTAAAAAATGCACCAGATAAATGGCCTTTTAACCCATCATTATAATTTAGATAAATATTATCTTGATCGCGCATATCAACTCTTAAAGAATGCTGATAAGATTTTTGATCAATTAAAGTAAGGTCGCCATAGCCATATTTATTTGCTAAATCAAATTGTAAACCGCCATCTAGGCTAACAGGGTTAACGCTATTATCAAGGGAAGTAACTGCCCCATTAAATTCAAGACGGAATTTATTTTGGGTCGATAAATATTCATAAGCATCGACTAAAGTTAAAGCCGGTTCAATCGCGACATAATCTTCTTTGTTCATATTTAAAGGAGAATATTCTTTAACTTCAATTAAAATATTAGCTAAATAGCCATCAATATTTAAACCATTAAAATAGATTGATTGAAGTTTTTCACTGGTGAAATTTACCCCAAGTTTTAAACCAGTCATTTCAACATTAAATTGGTCTAAATTTAAAGCAATTTCTAATAAATTATCTTTGATGATAATATCATCAATCATATTATTAACCGTGCTGATAGTATCAAGGATTTGCCCTAAATCTATACTAGCGGTCGTATCAGTTAATGAACCCATCACATTAGTTAAAACATCATCGCCGACTTTGGTAATAATATAATTGATTAAAGTATAAATACTTTGGCCATCGATACGGAAATCGAGATTATTATAGTCAACTAATAAAGCGTCTTCCTTATAACCTAAACGGAAATGGTGTTGACGGTTATGATGTAATATTTCCTCAATATAACCATCTAAATAAACTTCGGTTAGATTCGTATCATAACTTAAATCTAAAGCCGCATCGAGATAATCTTGGTCAAAATGATTTAAATCTAAAGAGATACCTAAAGTATTATTTTCTTTTGAAAAAGTATGATATAAAACATCAATTAAATTAAAGGCTGGTGATAAAGATTGATATTCTAAAATATTTGGTTCATCAAAGACGAAAGGCTCACCACTATTTTCTTTAATCGCAAAATTTAAGAAGATGTAATTATCATTAAAATAAAATTTATTTGTCCTTAGACCAGTAAAATTATAGTTTTGATCGCTCATTAAATGGATTTCAATCTCTTCCGTTAAGGGGAAATTAAAATAATAACCACCATTAATCGCGATTGGCTCTAAAGAATTTAAAGTATCAAGCAAATAATCAAGATCTAAATTAGTTAAAGCACTTGGCAAAGATAGACTAACACCATAAGTCGGTAAAACTTCTAAAAAGGAGAATAAGGCATCAGTTTCTAAATATAATTTAGATTGTTGATAAGTTAAAAAGAGACGGTTATTAAAATAATTTAAAGCCGAATTAATCTTTAAACCATTATTTTGAATTACTAAATCACCCGCAAAGCGTGTATTGGCTAATTCGGTAGTATCAAGGCGCAACTTACCATCGAGATTAATATCAAGATAATTGTTATCATATGTTACTTCAATATCGCCATCAACATCTGCCTCATTTAAAGAAATGATGGAATTCATTAAAGCTTGCGATGGTTTCATCTCAATCTTTTGATCTTCCTCAACACTAGTTTCTTGCTTTAAAGATGAATAATCAAATAAAGCGGCAAAGGTAATGCCCGCTCCTAAAGTAAAGATACTAGACCAAATTAATGTTTGCTTAACAATTGTTTTCATAACTTAACCTCCTAAAAATAAACCTTTTCATCAATCGTCGGTATTTGAATTTCTTTATCAGCAATATGGAAAGTTTCTTCCATGGTACTTTCAGTATAATTTTTGCCAAAAACATAGACATTATAGGCTTCAAGGGTTTTAGAACTGATTAAATTCAAATTTGCATCAAGATTAAAAGTGATATGCACATAATCAAATTCGGGATTATCACTTAACCCTGACATCATCTTCATCTGTTTAGCGTATAACAAAGTACTATAAGTCGGATGGAGATTTAAATAAATTTGATAACCGTCATCAGTTTTACTAATTGTTGAATCATCAAGGACGGTTTTACTAGAAATAATATAAGAAATAGGACTATTAATAGTTTTGCCCCAAGTATTTAGATAATCATTTTCACTTAAGGTGGTATATTCTAAATAAGTCCCAAAATAACCATTGCTATCTTCGTTTAATTTACCATCATAATAGGCAATTTGATCGTTATCTTCATAAAATCGTTTAGCGATTTTTTTAAAAGAAGAACTCGAGATACTTTCGCTATAATATGAATCAATATTTTTTATAGTTTTACTGCGAGTTATTTGGGTAATGCCAACTGCAATCGAAGCACAATCAACATCGCTATAAGTATAATCTTCTAAGGAATATTGATAGATAGCAATATTAGCTAAATCGCTAGGCGAATAACTTAAAGGATCTTTTTGATTAGAAAGATATCTTTGATAAATTTTTTCATTATCATCTAAATAAGAACGATAATCTAAACCATCATAATTATTAACTTTAGGTGATAAAGTAATAGCTAGATACGCTCCTAGAGCACAACCAGAAGCGGCAAAAAGAATACCGAGCACGGATGTTAGGATGATGCTTTTCTTGGACATTTTATTTTTGCTATTAAGTTTTTCTTGGCCTTTTTTCATTGCCTCTTAATTAAAATTAAATAAAAATAAATCGCACCCTCTAGCTAAAATCACTCAAAAGAGAGAAAGATAATCATCTCTCCTAAAAAGAGAATTGACCTTTAAATCTAAGTATTATACGATATTTACGATGTCAGAGAAAAAAGAGCTTCGCCAGATTGTTGGTAAAAATTTATTAGCGTTAAGAAAGAGTCAAAAGAAGACACAGACAGAAATTGCTGACCTTTTTGGTTATAGCGATAAAGCAATTTCAAAATGGGAAAATGGTGATACGATGCCTGATATTGAAACATTATACAAATTAGCGAATTATTATAATGTCACCTTAGATTTTTTAACTAGTGAGCACGAATATCATTCGCGCGTTAAATATATATCCCAAATGAACCGAGCGGTAATTATTAATAACGCTTTGATTGAATTATTATCTTGTTCGATTGTTTGGGTGTTAGCAACGATTATTTATGTTTGCTTATTAAATTTTTCCGCTTTAAATTATTGGCAAATCTTTATTTGGGCTTTTCCCGTCACCTTTATTATTGCAATGTTATTTTACAAAGTTTGGAGAAATCGCCTCTATAATTTTATTATCGCTTCATTATTTTTCTGGTCATTAATTGTCGCGAGTTATGTCCAATTTATCGCTTATAATGTTTGGTCTTTGTTTTTACTAATGATTCCGATTCAAATTGCGCTTATTTTATCATTTTTAATTAAAGAGGGGCTAAGGTTAAAGAAATAATGGATTTAATTATTGCAACGAATAATGAACATAAATTAGAGGAATATCGCGCCTTATTTCAAGGTTATGATATCAAAATTTATTCCCCAAATGATTTACATTTAAAATTTCAACCAATTGAAAATGGTAAAACTTATCAGGCCAATAGTTTAATTAAGGCAAAAGCCTTGCAAAAACTAACAAAATTACCCGTTTTAGCAGATGATTCTGGCTTTGAAATTAAAGCTTTAGATGGTTTCCCAGGATTATATTCTAATCGCTATGCCAAAAAATTTAAAAGTCAAGCGGAAGCGAATTTATCGTTAGTTGAAAAAACGAAAAACTTAGATAAAGATGCGCGCTTTATATGTGCCATAACTTTATTAAACATTGAGGAAGAACCATTATTTTTTGTGGGAATCGCTAAAGGACTAATTTTAGATAAACCAGTTGGTGAAGAAGGCTTTGGCTATGATCCAATCTTTTATTCTAGCGACGCTAATAAACCATTTGGGGAATTAACCTTAGATGAAAAAAATCATTATTCCCACCGCTATCACGCGGTTAAAGAAGTCATCAAATATTTATTAGAAAATAATTTTATAAAAGCTCTTTAAATAATTTTCTTTTAAAGACGATATTTAAGATATAGCAAACAATAGTTAATAAGACCCCAACCCCCATAATCGGAACACCGATGAGGAGTTTATCACTAAGGGCAAAAATTAAGATGACTCCAAGAATGACGATTAATAAAGAAATAATTAAACAAATAATTGCGATGTTTCGCATTTTATAAAGGCGACGATTATCTGCAAAAATCTGCGTTTTTATATCATTAATTTCATAGATAGGCGGATAGGCTAGAGGATAATTCTCCATGAGTTTAGTCTTAATTGCTAATATTTTTTCTTCAAAAGAAATGTGCTTTTCTTTTAAGAAATTTAAGATTTGTTCATCATTAAAGATTTCCTTTAAGGTTTCGACGATTGTTAAAGTATCTTGGAGAAAATCTAGATAAAATTTTAAGCAATTTTCATTATAAAATTTTTGCTCGGCGTTTCTTAAATGGCACAAAATAGCGCTTCCAAAGGTATTTAGACCATTCATCATCCTAATGAGAAATTCATCAATTAATTTTAAGTTATTAGCACTAAAATTAAACCCACTGCCATAGGCTTTTAATAACTTATTAACATCTTTTAAAGTTGAAGAAAATAATTGACTTTGGTAGAGTTTAGATAGCAAAACCCCTATAATTCCCTCTAAATATGTATTATCTAATTCAAGTAATTTTAAATAAAATTTTTCGGCGTTAGGATAGTTGGTTGCAACATAAAGTTCATTATTAGCTTTATTTAAATAGCGAATTTCAAAGATTGAAAAGAGGTTTTCTCCTTGCTTAAGATTAAAGGCTTTTGAGCATTCCTTGCAATAAATAATTTCTTCTTGCTCATCGACAAGATTTAATTTATTACAATAAGGACAAAGAACTTTTTTCATATTAACCAATATAAGTTAAGGCAAAACCTAAAACAACTAAAAATTGCGCGCCTAAATATGTTAACATCACAAAAAAATGATAGAGCGGTATCCTCCTAGCGTAATGCCCAATAGTTAAAAGGGTATCGCTAATAAAGAATAAAACTGCCCCAGCTAAAATAATAATTGCATAATATAAATCATAAACGCAGGTAGCAATCATTAGGCCAATAATTAATAAAATTGTTGCCATATAATTGACGCCTAAAATAGTTAATAAAATACTTTTAGTCGCCCTTTTAATAAGGCGATAGAAGATGAAAATAATTGCAACATAAATAACCGCTAAGATTAAATAAACATACCATTCAAATGAGATCCCTAAATAGGGTAAAAAGGTCAGGAAAATTTCTAAAATAATTAAGAGATGTTGAATCAAAAAGGCAAACATCCCAAAGAATAAAGTAAATTTATTACGCCTAATTAAGATTACATCACCAATTAAACCAAAGATGAGACCTATATAGATAAAATAGTGATTGGGTAAAACAATTGCGGTTGCAACAATTAATGATGATAGACAAAACGGCTTAACAATTTTTCGCAATACTTCAAATTTTAAAACAGCGAATAAAAGTTCAAAAAATGTAAAGACAAAAAAAGCAATGATAAATATTTTTCCAGTTAGACCTAAAGATGCGATAACATTTTCCATAAAAGAATTATAACATTTATATAAATAACTTGCCTTAAGAAGGTTATAATTAATAAAGAAGTTAGGAGTAAAGATATGTATTTAGTGTCATTAGAAAGATTAGAAGATAAAATCAAAACTTTTGCAAAATTTGGTGATGATTATCATGGTGGCATCACGCGTTATGCCCTTTCAAAAGAAGACGAACTCGCTCGTGATGAAATGGTTAAAAGAATGAGAAAGATTGGTTGCGAGATCTACTCTGATGATTTAGCAAATTTATATGCTGTTAAAAAAGGAAGAGGGCAAAACAAAAAGAAAATCGTCATGGCTAGCCATCTTGATTCGGTTAAAAATGGCGGGAACTATGATGGTGTTTTAGGTGTTTTATGCGCTTTAGAAGTTTTAGAAACTATCGCTGAACAAAATATTGAGCACGAACATGATATCGTCGCGATGGTTTGGACGAATGAAGAGGGTTCTTTATATCCACCCGCGATGATGTCTTCAGCAATTATTTCTTACCCCTACTTACCATTAAAGTTTCGTGAATCTTACGAAGAAGAAAATTTATTAAATTCAAAATCAGTTTTAGATCATCAAACAACTTTTGAAGATGCTTTAAAACAGTTTAAATATCGGGGTGAAAGAAAAAATCGCCTTAATCAACAAGATTATTTAGCGATGTTTGAACTTCACATTGAGCAAGGTCCAGTTTTAGAAGCCAATCAAAAAGAGATTGGTGTTGTCGATAAGGTAATTGGCATGTGCAATTATCGGATTAAAATCTTGGGGCAAAGCGATCATGCTGGAACCACCCCGATGTCATTTAGAAAAGATGCTCTTTTTGCCATGAGTAAAGTTTTAATTTATCTCCATCAAAAATTAGATGAATTGGATAAAGATTTAGTCTACACTACTGGGGAAATTATATTGCACCCTAATGTCCATACAGTTATCCCGGATTATGTGGAATTTTCTTTAGACGCTAGACACCAAGACGACCATGTAATAGATCAAGTTAAAGCTATCGTTGAACATTTACCAAAGGTTTTTGAAAAATGTGAGGTGACTTCTACTTTAGCCTGGCATCGTGATACTGTCTATTTTAATTCGCGCTTAATTAATTATGTTTTAGAAGCTACCAAAGAATTAAATTATCCTTATCAATTTATTAATTCAGGCGCGGGTCATGATGCTCAAATGGTATCTTATATGCTCCCTACTACTATGATTTTTGTACCTTCAAAAAATGGTCATTCGCATTGTGATGAAGAATTTACTCCCATCAAGCAATGTTATCAGGGTGCGAATGTTTTATTAAATGCGGTTTTAAAGTGCGATAAAAATTTTGAAGATAAGTAATTTTAATAAATTTCAGTTAAAAATATGTATTATCATTTAAACAATTTTGCTTTTTTCATCATAATGAATTCGACCCGCAAAAGTTTTAAAATAGGATAATAATGATATTATATTTTTATTTTAGAAAAGCGATTTATTATAAATGACCTGTATACGTCGTTAATTAACACCCATTAAGAATCAAATTATACTTGACGATAAAAACCTTAATCCTATATTACGGGTTCAAATCCCCCATCACGGAAAATCACGAAGTTTAAACTAATTTGGCAATATCTTCTGAATAAGGTAATAATTCATCTATTGGTTTAGTTTTTATATTTGTTAGAACATATTTTAAATATCGGTATGGATCTAAACCGTTAATAATTGCAGTTCTAATGATAGAAAATAATTTAACAGTGTAAATTGCTCCTGCTTCACTTCCTGACTAGATTATACCATAGATTTATGATTTAGTCGACAAAATAGAAACAAATATCGACAATGTCGACTTTTCTTAAAACCAAAAACTGCTTACAATCGGGAAAAATTAAAGTAAGCGTAAAAGATTTCCAGACTCGAACTATCGAACACTTTGAATTATCCTCCTAGCCATGGAGGATTTTTTATGAATAGAAATGAATATTTGGAAT
>CASFQR010000026.1 GCA_949297275.1 uncultured bacterium
TTGAATTTCTTGTTTGGTATAAGACTTCTTTTCTTTGTTGACAAGTTTGATGATTTTCATCGTGTTTTCACTTAATTGATAAGACATAAATTTTCACCTCTTTTTTATAATATATTGAATTATTAATTTTTAAAATAAAATGTCTAAAAAAATGTTTGTTCGTTAACGAACAAAATTAAAAATGAGATTATTATCAAAAAGAATAAAAAGTTTTTTGTGAGACAAAAAGTTTATTTTGCTATAAAAAGTTTTTAGTGCGAAATCACAAGCTAAAGCTTATTTAATAGAAGATAGGATGCTAAATCACTTATGCACAATTTATGTTAAATAACCGCTAAATTTTTATGATTTTGAAACAAAAAAAGGTTTGAATAGCCTTTTATAGCGTATCAAACCTATGCTTTCTTTATGGTGACCCATACGGGATTCGAACCCATGAATGCATGCGTGAAAGGCATGTGAGTTAAGCCACTTCTCCAATGGGCCAATGGCGCCTACCACAGGACTTGAACCTGTGACCGTTCGATTAACAGTCGAATGCTCTACCGACTGAGCTAGGTAGGCACGTCATTTAGACGCTTTTAAATCTTATCAACAAGACGGATGTTTTGCAACAAGTTTTTTTATTATTTAACTTGCTCTTCAATCGATGCAAATAAATCGCCTACTGTTTTAAAATCTGCCATATCAGCATCATCAAAATGAATGTCGTATTCATCTTCCAGTTCAAGAAGCATTTCGACCACATCTAATGAATCAAGTCCTAAATCTTTCAAATTAGCGTTCATATCTAATTCTTTTAATTTAAGAGATGTCATGAATTTTTCTTTAATTTCTTCTAATTTTGTCATACATTTTCTCCCAAGCGATATATTAGCGAAATCTTATGCAAAATACAAGCCCTAGATGATAGGCGCCTTTTGGTATTAGGAAGCGCTGTTATAATCGGTATTGACGACGCTAGTAACGCGCGATTCAATCGCATCGGCAGTCGAACTAAAAGCCGCCGTCATGGTTCCCACTACTGCCCCAAAAACCGCAATAGCGAGAATAATTCCTAAAAGTTGTCCTTTAATCTCTGACATACTAACCTCCTTTCTAATTTATTTGTAGTAACCAATAACGACACTTCTAATCACTCTAATCGTGATTGTGTCGTTAGAAATAAATAATGGTTTATATGGTTTAAAGACGACATATTCGTATAATTGACCATAAATAGCGGGCGAATAATTCGTTGGCTCAATAAAGGCTCCTGCTTCGCGATCAACTAAATAACGAACTTCGTTTGTTATGCTACCATCGCGTGAAATAAGATAACCAGCTGATAGACTGACAGCATCTAGATTAGTGTAAATAAACTGTATGGCAATAATATCGCCCATTAAAACAAATAAGACCGCAACAAAAAGCAAAGATAAAATAAATGATAATTTAGATCCCACTAATCATTTCTCCTATAATCGCCACAACTCCGATGGTAATTAACACAATAATTAAACCAGCCCCAATCAAGGGAGATGCTCCTAAAGTAGCGATCTTTCTAGCTCTTTTAGCTTCTTCTTCTTGATAAACTACTTCGCTCAGTTTAAAGAAGATGCGATCAAATTGTTGAAGATATAATCCGCTTGTTCCTTCTTCAACCATCTGATAAACACTAATCATAAATTGTTCATAGATGATTGGCTTAAATATATGCGCGAAATCGATGTAAGGTTGTATCGATTTATCTTGATCAACTTTTGCTAAAAAGTTTTCTAATTCATTTTTCAAAGAAGATGAAGCAAAAGCAGTTATTTCTTTAATTGCGCTATAAACGGTAAAACCATTCGCGATATACACTTTAAAATAAGTAAATAAAGTGACAAATTCCTTTTCTGATAAGATAGCTTTTTGTTTTTTAGTCTTCTTTTGCTTGGAATAATAAAAATAATCAATTAATCCAACAATTAAAATAGGTAACGGAATAAAGGTATATAGTTGATAAAGCACTAAGAAGGTAATTGCTGCGCCTAATATTAAGACATTAGCTATTATTAAAATAACTAATGACGCTTTAGCGGATAATTTTTTCAATTTTATTTTTTTCATTAAATGTCATCCTCCTTAATTGAGATAGTAAAGATCTGGTGTAAATAGATGTGTAAAGAAAGTAAGACAAAGAGGAAAAAGATACATAAAATGATGAAATAAGGTAATGAGGATAACATTGCACCATAAAATTCTTTAAGGCCGATGCGCAAAAAGATCAAAATTAGAAAAGTCATGAGCCATAAGCTCACAAATTCAATAATTTTTCGTAAATTAAATCCAGAAGCTAAAGTTAAACTTTCCTCAATGCGAATAGTCTCTTTTAAGAGATCGTCGGCCATGGTTAAGATTTTGCCACCCTGATTAGCGTAAACTTCCAAAATATTCAAAAACATTTTGTAAATACTCAAATTGAAATATTTTCGTAAATAAATCAGTTTCTCATTAATTGGTAAATCATTTAAGGCTTTAAGCTCCGCTTCCAGATCTTTACTTGGATTCATCGTCGCATTCATCAAAGCGTCTTCATAAGAATCTTTAATCGATAAAGAGATGATAAAAGAATTAATAAATTGATAGCATTCATGAATGCGGTCGCGCTTAATAAAATAGGTTTTAATTCTTTTAAATAATAAAAAGAAATCGGCTAAAAATAGCCCTAATAGAGCGATTGGAACAATAAAATTATTCGTAACAAAATAACTTAAAATCGCTACTAAAACACTTAAGGAAACAAAAAAGATGCTTGCTGATTTTAAATTCATAAATCGTACCTTTCTTTTTGGTAAATTATTTCTAAAGTTTGATTTGCCCTATTATATTTAGCAATTGCACTTAAATAGCGATGAATATTGCCATTTTCATCAAGGTATTTATCTAAATAAATATAATAAGGAAAATGCTCATAGACATCGTGCAAAATATCTTCATATGATTCGATATTATCGTTCATCATCACCATCCTAACGATGCGATGAGGGATAGTAAAAACACTCTTCGCGTGCAAGGTAGTAATAATTGGATGGCCACTCATCGCGGAATTTAAAATTTCTTTCATCTCTTTCCCGCGACTTTCCGAAACTATTAGCCAATCAGGATTACTTCTTAAAGCATTTCTTACTAAACTATTAATTGTTGAAAATTCGTTTCTTTCATTAGTTTTCCAACTGGTAACATCGAGTGTTTGATTGAGGCGAACATTTTCTAATTCTTGAATATTATCGATGGTAATAATGCGGGAATTAGGTTTTAATAACATCAATAAATATTTTTGTAATTCAGTTTTTCCTACTCCAACTTTTCCACCAATAATAATCGAGGCTTCTTCCTTAATCATTTGATTTAAAATTTCTTTTGATTTTTCATCTAAGAAATTGTTATCACTTAAGATGCGATTATATAGACTAGAAACGCGAATGGAAAATGAATAAGCTTTTTCATCTTCCACCCTCACTAATGAAGAAAAAACAGCATTAATGCGATAGCGACCCACCTTAATATCTAAGATTGGGGAAGTAAAGGAAAATTGTTGCTCACTAAAATTAGCAATTTGCCTTAAAAAATCGTGAATTTCTTCTTTAGAAACATTGAGATCACTAAGCAAACGACCTTTAAAATTATGTTGGTAAAAGATTTTTTCGCCATTATAAGAAATATCGGTAATATTTTCATCCATTAATAAATGGCCTAAAAAGGAATTTTCAATATAATTTATTAATTTATCGACCATAGTAGTATTCCTCCTTGGTTAATAAGGAATAAGTCATCGCATTTTGGTAATTATAGATACCCATGATTTTACACTCTAAAGAAATTTTGACTGTTTGACATTTGTTGCGACAAATTGATAAATCATCTTCTTGATAAAATAAAATCCCATAACGGTAACTAGGAACATATTGGGTTAAATTTTCTCGAAAATATTCTTCGATAACTTCATAAATATATCTCTCTTCAAAATAGGGATAAAAATCATCACCCATCTCTTCATCGAAAGTCACTACCGCACTTTCAAAAAGGGCTCTAGGAAGCATGATAAGAGTGCGATTAACACCTTGTAATGAAATGCTTCCTAGAAAGAAATTAATCATCAAGGTCACGACTAACGCGAAGGTAAATAGATTTATCATAAATTATACCCTCCGGTATGACCTCTAGAAAAATCCGCCCATGAATTTTCTCCCTTGACACAATAGGCACTGTTAGAGCAATCTCCTAAAAGTTCATTACTTGCAACATAATTAAAACGATAGATAAAATCAAAATTATTGAGTCCAGCATCATTAATAGTAATTTCCATCGCTAAATTTAGCACTCCTTCAAAGGCGCTTTTTGGTAGATATAAATAACTAGATAATGTTGTTCCTTGACTAGGATAAGGGAACATATTCATCGAAGTAGGATCAACATAATAATTTCCTGCTAATTGAAAATTGTAAGTCTTTTCATCCGCGCGTTTGATACTTAATGGAAACATCACTTCGCTATCGATTCGATCATGAATATAAGGAAAATACTTATATTCTGGGTCAGAAATTTTTAAAATGATTGAATTAGTGTCCAAAGTATTATCATTTAATGGACAAAGATATTCAAAATAGATGCGGTTTAAATTGATACGATAATAATATTCATCATAGAGCAAAGTATCAAAACCCCTAAAATCAAAAATTTCATCTTCTTTTAACGAACTTCCGTTATAGTATGTGGCATTAATATATTTAATATATTTATTGCTTTCGTTATTTACATAAATCGTTTGTTCCCGGGATGGTCGCCAAATAAATTCAAGCCCAGGACCAGTTTCATCATATAAATTTAGCGGCATATAAACATAGGTATAAGTTTCCGCCGCATACATCATTGATGCTCTTACAGAAAAGGTATAGACCACATCATTAGTGTCCCTTGTCTCGGTATACATTTGAGCAATTTGATAGACTAATTCTCGATCTTTAGCAGTCTTAACTACCACGGTTTTATAACCTGATACATTGCGGATAAAGTGAACATCAATGCGACCATTTTCTCCTGGGGTATAGGGGTAAGCTTTAATATATTTAATAACAATATCCGGCTTCACCACACTCGCCCCGATTGTTCCTAGAGATAACGGAAGTAAAACAAGTAAGATAGTTTTAATTGAATGCTCTTTATTTCCCATTATTAAATAACCTCAAGAAATTATCGACCGCTTTCTCTTTGATGCGATAAAAGGTTGAAGAAGAATAATATTCTTGCCACCAATAAGGATAATCAGAATAAAAGAATTCATTATTGATAAACATCTTATCAACTGCATCTAATTGCGCGAAAGCTTCTTCAACTCTTTTGATGTATTGACGATATTTGGCAGGTGAATATTGCTCATCAAAAAATCCCACATGCGCATCGTCATAACCTAAAGATGGAACCTTTTCGCCCTTAAGTAAGCGATAACAAATAAAGAACCTTTTAGCGATAATACTCACTTCTTTCCTTTTTGCTAGAGTATTTCTTGTAATTGAATTACGTCCCATACTTATTTCCTCCTTTCCCTAGCACTTATTTAATAGGGAGAAAAACAAAAGTTGTGTCGCAAAAATGCTAGAAATTTTTTATCAACGCATAAAACATTTGATAACATCGAGATTTTTTAATTTAAACTTCTTCTTTCTTCCTTAATTTGATTATAATAATTATATGATTATTCTAACAGGTGCTTCCGCTAGCGGTAAAACGGCCACCGCGCTTGAATTAATGAAGAATTATCATTTTCAAAAAGCAGTAACAACTACTACCAGAACTAAACGATTAAACGAAGTTAATGGCGTAGATTATTTCTTTTTATCAAAAGAAGAATTTCTATTAAAAAAACAACAAAATCTCTTTGTCGAAACGACTTTTTATAATGGTAATTATTATGGCTGTGGGATCGAACAAATTGCTGACGATAAAGTGATTGTAGTTGATCCAAATGGCCTTAATTCTTTTCATAGTTTAAAGAAAGAAAAGATCGTTTCATTTTGTTTAGAATGTCCCGAGAATATTCGTTATCAAAGGATGATTAAGCGCGGGAATACTGAAATAGAAGCTTTAGAAAGAATTAAAAATGATCGGCTAGATTTTGCTGAAGACAAAATAAAAATAGCAACTTTTCGCGTTGCTACCGATATTCATAATGTCGCTGAAGTGGCAAAAATAATTGCCGATTTGTATCAAAAAGCACTCAAAAGTTAATTATTTTTATTTAAAATTTCTTGCACTATTTCTTCACTATATTTAACTAATTCTTCTTTGTTAATATGGTTTTTGGGCATCTTAACTTTTTTTGGATACCCCACAATATGCCCTAAGCCTCGGGGCACTAAATAATCGCCATCTTTAATATCTTCTTTTCCCACCAATAAAACGATACCTAAAGAAGATTTATCGGGGTTATTAGCAAAAAGATGTAAAAATTTATTGCCGATCGAAGAAATAATTTTAGGATAAGAAGTATTTTGTTCAGTGATAATATTAGTGGACGCTACGCCTGGATGCATCGCTGTAACAATCACTTGATTTTTAAATTCTTCTTCTAAAATATTTTCGTAAGTCATTAGCATCTTCTTAGAGACGCAATATTGGTGATTGACGCCTTTTCTTTCACCCACAAGATATTCCTTAATTTTCTTTGTGTTGCCACTAATATGTAAAATTGAACCTACTAGCACTAAACGGAGACCTTTTTGTTTCATTAAGTAACTTTTTAAAACATTAATTAAATAATAAATACCCACAAAATTAGTGCCTACAGTTAAGGGCAAACCATCTTTCGTATAAGTACCTCTTTTAGGATGATAAATACCAGCATTGAGCACTAAAGCATCGATTTTGGGATATTGTGCAATTAAATTCTTAGCAAATTCATCAATCGCTAATAACGAAGCTTGATCATAATGAAGATAATCAATTTTAGCGTCTTTAACTACTTCTTTAATTTTATTCATTGCTTTGATGGCTTTATTTTCATTACGACAAGCCATAATAACATGCGCACCAAAATAAGCTAAATAACGCGCGCTAGAAAAGCCAATGCCGCTATTAGCCCCAGTAATAACAACTGTTTTGCCACTCAAAGATGGTATTTGCTCTTTTAGATAATCAAGATATTTAAGCATAACTAAATTTAAAGGTTTAAAGTAAGAAATAAACGCATAATAAAGTAACAATAATCGCGATGATAACTAAGCATGTTACCACCACAAAAATTAAAATATAACGGTCGGTTTTATTTTTAATAGAAAACTTCGGCTCGTTATCAGGACGCTTTTCTAACTCTTTTTTCTCTCCCCACATCCCTCTTATTATATAAAAAATAGGTGCCTAATACTAGACACCTATTTACTCGTTTAAATTAATTTAAATTATTTATTGACGCCTTTAATTAATTCACTAGCCCAATCATATGGTTCAATCTTGCCTTGTTCAAGACCATCTTTTTCCATTGTGTCAGCAATTAATTGTTTCGCGCGTCTTAAGGATAATTCACTCTTAACTTTAAAGACGAGTGGAATATCAACATAAATACCTTTATCACCCGCGTCTTGAATTGGTAAGGTGGTATTTTCATAATCTTTAGGATCGAGTGCGAGATAAAGTTTTAAACTCTTACCAGCAATCGTCATCTTGACATAAGTTTTGCGATGGAGACGGAAGGTATCGCCACTATTAGAGACCCGGGAATTAACGCCATAAGATAAGATTTCAGCTTTTAGTTCATTATAATGATCTTTGAGTTCTTGATCAGCGTCTTTCATTCTTTCTTCAAAAGCGATGCGAATAATTTTTGGTTTATTACTAACGGGTTCTTCAACCTTTTCTTCAGGAGCTTCTACCACCACTGTTTGTGGTTGAACTTCTTCAGTTACAGGCGCTACTTCTTCCTTAACTTCTGGTTCAACATGTTCTTCAACAATGCGTTTTTCTTCAACGACATGATAAACATTGCGTTTTTCAAGTTCTTCGATAATCACTTGACGAATATCATCGATTGTTAAAGCTGGTTGAACCGGTTCAGGTTCTTTGACTTCTACTTTAACTTCTTCAACGACAGGTTCAGGTACCGGTGTTGGTTCAGGTTCTTTAACTTCTTCTTTAATTGGTGCAGGTGAAGGAACAGTAACAATCACGGGGGCCTTTTCGTCGTTTTTGAGTTCTTCGCGAATAATCGCACGAATTTCATCTAAAGAAGGTCCAACATTAATGATGCGTGGAGCTTCCATTTCTTCTTTTGGTTCTGGAACAACTGTCACTGGTTCTTCCTTAGCTAAACGAACTTCTTCTAATTCGTTATGCATCGCAGCTTTGATAGCATTTAAATTAGGTGAAGGTTGTTCTTCTTTAACTTCTTCAACCTTTTTAGGTTCTTCAACCTTAACTACTTCAGGTTGCTTAACTTCTTCCTTTTGTGGTTCTACCATTGCTTCAGGCGCGGGTTTAGGTGCTTCTGGGCAAGGTGGATATGGATAAGGATATGGATAACCATAAGGAGGATACGGATAAGGTGGAACGACATTCTGTGGACGAGAATTATCTGGTCCATAAGTGTTAATATATTGGACTAATAATGGTCCAGAAATTCCAGCAGGCATATTGCTTTGAGGAACATTGATAACGGTTTGTGGTGTCGGTTTTTCTTCAACCTTTTCTTTGGGTGTAGGACTTTCATCTAACGAAGATAATTCTTCATGTAATAATTCACGAATTTCTTGGGTTGATGGACCTTCATTCATCGGTTCATCTCTTACCATCACGACGCGATCATCGTCGTTAGAAGCATAGACGCGTTTTTCACCCGCCGGTGAACGCGAAATATGTACCATATCAACAATGAAAGTAATAAACATTAATAAGGTAAATAACATCGCTAAGCCGGCAACTGACCACGCTAAAACGACATACCAAATACCAGTAGGATCAGAAGTAATTCCTACGGTAGTCATTTGCCAAATTATCGAATTACCTAAAGCATCCACACTAGAGATAATTGCATATGAGCCACTAGTGGCATTAATAAAGCATAGACCACAGGTCACATATAAAGCGACAAAAATGGTTAATAAATATGTTAATAAAACAAGGATAGAGCCCCATCTTTTACGAACGCAGATAACTATAAACCAAATGAGGGCTAAGATAACCAAAACACCTAAGACGCATAAGGCGACAATCGGAATTAAGTTACCCATTAAATCAGTGGAAAATTGTGCAAAATTAAACCACGACCCCATCACAGAAAATGGAGCTAATAAGAATTCAACTGCGCTAGGAATATATGCATTTGCAGTGCCTAATAATGTTGGTAAAAACCCTAAAGTTACATAAGCACCAGCCCCAAGCAAAGTAAAAACTAGCGTAATTACTGTTAAAGAAATAACTGCTTTTTTCATAACATTTTTCCTTTCCCTATTAATAAACAATACTATTTTAATCAATATTTATTAACTTGGGTAGTGTTTTTATGAAAAATATTGGGGTTTTGCGATAAATTACGCTTTTTTGCGCACTTTTATTGCATTAATTTTTTGTTGGATTATGCATTTCGCCGACAAAAAGTGGCAAATTGTTATTATCATAGATAATATAAATAAACGGTTGATTTAATTTAATTATATATGTATCTCCACCTTGCCCGCCGGCGGCACCAGCTAAGGGCAAAGAGAAAGTAATATTACGAATAGTTGTGCCGCTTTCTTCTAAGGCAATATTGCTTTTTGTTTCAATTTTTCTAACGCTAACACTCAAATTATCGTTTTCATCAACGAACATTTCATTAAATGAATCGTAATATATATCAAATAACATGCCTAAACCTAATTTAGTTAAAACATCATTAAATTTATATTTATATGTCACATCAAATTTTGGGACATGTAAATCAATATATTGTTGATTAGATATTTTTGTTTCATCATCATAAAACAAATTGATACCTTGAGTTAATTCAAAAATATCATCTTCAATATTTTTCGGAACAATATATTTAATTTTAGCCCCCGTCTCATAAAAATCATATAAAGTTACATAATCACCATAATCATAGTAATAACCATATAATAAGTGGTTCATGTAGTCGGTTTGATATTCTTCACTTGCGTAAAAAATATCACGATAAGTGTCACTTTCATCAAAATTAATTTCCCATTTATTTTTAAAATACATTGTGGACATCAATATCGCCATTGAGAATTCGTTGATTTCTAAATCTTCGGGTGATAAAAACCCATTTGTGTCTAAATGGCGATCAACCCACTCGAGAATTTTATTAACATCATCTTGGTTATAAAAATTAGCCCGATAAGCTTCAACATAATATTGCGTTAAAGTATCGAGATAAGTTGGGTTAACTTCATAAAGATAATTTAAAAAGAAAGAATGATACATTTGTAAAGTATTATCTTCCGCTATGTAATAATTATTTTGATAAGCTTTTAAATATTCTTTTTGACGATATTCTTTATTATTGCCTAGTAACCCCTCCATTGCTTGATTAACTAAGGGGTCACTACTGCCTTCATCCAAAAAGGTTAATTGACTATATAAAGTAAAAGGCGAGAACATAAAATTATCTTCTTTATCATCGATATTGCTATAAATCGTATTTGCAAAATCGTTCATGTCCAAATAAAAATCGTTCTCAACTACATGTTCATCAAAACTAGTTGAAGGATAAACGATTGAATTTAATTTTGAAAAAGAATTAGATTCAGCTAGTTGCACATCATAATTATTGTAATTACGATGGGTTTCTCTAAATGAATATTTATAAGTTAATAAATTAGAAATTATCCCATAACCTATGGGCACAACAATCGCGATCGTTAGGGTTACGCCCACCATAATTGGAACAAAGATTTTCCATCTAAATTTTCTTTTCCTCGGCTTTGGCTCTTCATTGATATTTTGAGATACAATCTCTTCAATCTTAATTTCATCCTTAAGACCACTAGTCTTTGTAAGATCTGCTTTAAAAAGTTTTTTTAATTCGTTATCATCCATTTTTCTTCACCTCATAATAATTTCTTAGTTTGCCAATAATGCGAAAATATTGGCTTTTAGTCGTATTAAAATTTTGGTTTTCAATTTGAGCGATTTCTTTAAATGATAAATCATAAACAAAACGATAAACGAGCAAAGTCATCTCTTCCTCGCTTAATATTTCTTTATAATTTGCTAAGAAATCTTTGAAATCATCGTGAGGATCATTCACACTAACTTCAATATTTAAAGCAGTATAACGATTTTCTTCTTTTAAATAATTTAAAGCACGGTTTTTTGCACTTTTAGCTAAATAAAACGCTAAATGCTTTTCGTTATAAATTTCGCCGCGCTTTAAATAAAAATTCATAAATACTTCATTGAGTAAATCTTGACTAGCGTCCCTATCTTTAATCATTTTTAATAAAATATAGAAGACTAAAAAGCGATATTCTTCATATATCTTATTAAAAGCTTTTTGACTAACGCAAAGATCTCGACTTTGTAACTCTTTTACTAAAGAAGCCATTTTCTCCTCACATATAATAATACAAAAACACGGACCTTTTTGGTGCAGCGATTATAAAATTTTATCTTAAAACGATTAAATGAAGCATTTGATAGTTTTTTATTAAATTCACATCAAATTATAAGTTTCAAGGGAAAATGTCTTAGGTAGTTTCAAGGGAAAATGTCCTAAATGTATAGTCTTATGAAGGAGGTTAAACACATATAAGAAAGATGATACTTAAGATGAATGAACAAGAAAAGTATGAAAACATTAAACAAACTTTAGAAGGTAAAATATCAAAAAGACGATGTTCTATTAAACTAGGATTATCTATTAGACAGGTTAATCGGTTGTTGAATAAATATAAAAGAGAAGGCAAGAAGGCTTTTATACACGGCAATAGAGAACGAAAACCAAGTAATAAAATCCCACTAGGCTTCTCAAATAAAATAATGCATTTAGCAAAGACAAAATACAAAGGAGATATTTTAAATAATAATTTTTATGTTAATTTAAATTGCTGAAATTGGCAGCACAAAACAGTTGTCCCCGATAGGGTAAATCGTATGAGTTGTACAAATAATGACGCCCTTATCTAGTTGATATTTTGTGTTTTTTAACTTTGCAAAAACTTTGACATCGTCCTTGTTATATTCTTCCCCGGCTTTACATTCAATTAAAGATAATTTTCCATCACATAAAATTACTAAGTCGATTTCTTCTTTTTCATAGTTGCGATAATAATAAAATGTCGCAGAGACATCTCGATGATTATTCTTATAACTTTTAATTATTTCGTTGATGATATAAGTTTCAACCATCCGGCCTTTTAAATATGAATATTTTAAAATTTCAGCTGAATTAACTCTAGCTAGATAACACGCTAGTCCCGTATCAGAAAAATATATCTTTGAGCGTTTTGTAACGCTTTAAACACACTATTTTCATTAAATGGTTCTAAAAGATGAACGATATTACCAGCGATAAGTACACTAATCCAAGATTGGATTGTTTTTTTATCCACTCCAATTTCTTTTGCAAGATTATCGTATATTAATTCTTGGCCAGTAAGCGAGGCAAGAATCGTCATAAGATTCATGAATTTATATTTATCTTTCAAATTAATAAAATCGGAAACATCTCTTTCAATGTAAGTAGAAACGTAATCAGCGTAAAACGCTGCGGATTCTAATTCTAAATTATCGTATAGTTCAGGATAAAAACCTCTCACGATGTACTCGTATAGTTTATTAGTATCAATCATGTAATGTTGGCAACGCTTATTAATAACATCTAGATTAATTTTAAAAGCGTTTTCTTCAACTTCATTAATTTCACTTAACGAAAGTGGTTCCATGGAAATTAAGCCTACTCTTCCCGACATCGATTCACTTATCCCTTTCATGAGGCGATAAGCTTCAGAACCAGTTAAAACATAGAGACTCCTTTTATGACCTTTTTTAATATTTGCATCGACAACTCCTTCGATGTAATCAAATAACTCAGGTGCTTTTTGAATCTCATCAATAATACAAGGAGCGGGATGGAGTGATAAAAATTCTGCTGGATCATTTTTTGCAGCATTGCGCATCAAAGGATCAGCAAGAGAAACATAACTAAAACCTAAATCTTGCTCTATCAAACTACAAAGAGTGGTTTTGCCTACCTGTCTTGCGCCTGTAATAACTGTTACGGGCTTATTTTTAATAGTTTTAATAATTTCTTGATAAATTGTTCTTTTTAGCATCTCTAGCAACCTGCTTTAATTAAATATTCCAAAATTTGAGAGTTCAACTCCCTTTTTTTCAAATAATACCATTTATTATTTGTAGAAAAGAATTAAAAATAAATAAAGAGGGTGATGAAATATCACTTAATATTCAATCTAAAATTGATTTAATTATTGAAGAAAATAGTATTTTATATCCAATCGAAATAAAAAAGTCTGAGCGCAACTAGAAATATTCTCAGTTTTTATCAGACATATCGTATAGTTGGCAATAAATACCAATTGTGATGCACTTGCGACCCCCTGTTTATTTTTGCAAGTAAATATAAATGCAGCATTATCAAACACATTTACTGTTTGCTTGTCCCTAATTATTTCTGACAATCTATTGATACCACATCTAAAATCAGTAATGCCTTTCACTAGATAAAAGTCAGGAGTCCCATCTCGTTTATACATTTTCAAGCACCCTGATTAGTGAAACTAGTTGTTCCGTGTCGGAAAAGCTTAATGACACAATTTTACTTTCAAAATCAATTGAAGCAGTAATTTTCTTTTTAGGTTTAACTTCCTCACTCTCAAATTTAAAAATCATAATTGGCTCACCATATTTTTTGACATTTTGAAGCCCACGATATAGTGTTCCTAGTTTAATTCCGTGCTTTTTAGCGTAATCAACAATGCTGATGTTTTACTCGTCAATTTCTTTTTTAATTAACTTATATTCATTTATATGCATTCTCAAAAATCTCCTTTTGAGAATATTTTAAGATTTTTACTATTCAGAAATTAGTCCGTGAATTCTTTTACGCTTACGATACACTTTCGAATTTTTTAAAAGTGTATTAGCATTTTAATATTCTATGCTATGAAAAAAACCTGCAAAACTTAATTATTTTGCAGGTAATATATTTTTTTATGACTCTTTTAATTAGCGTTGCCAGAGAAGATTTTAAAAAGTTCGTGATATATTCCTTCGCTAGAGAAAAGCATAATTCTATCGCCTGGGAAAATCGTGGTTTCGCCATTTGGAACAACAAAATCATCCCCATGATAAATAGCAATAAGTAAGACAGATCTAGGAAGTTTAAGTTCTTTAATTCTCTTACCAGCTGCTTCAGAATTTTCACTAGCTACAAGTTGAATAATAGAGTGATCGCCCTTTGAAAGTTTCATTAAGGTCATAAAGTTTTTCATCGACATTTCTTCTACAACAATATGACCAATAATATCAGCTTGGTTGATTGCGGCATCAACGCCCATTCCTACATTAAAAAGCCAAGCATTGTTTGGGTTATTAACACGAGCAACAACTCGGGAACAATTGAATTCAAATTTCGCTATAGTTGAAGCAACAAGATTAATTTCGTCCCTTCCAG
>CASFQR010000027.1 GCA_949297275.1 uncultured bacterium
AATCTCTTTATTGCTGGTTTTACTATTATTGCTAGTTTTATTTATCTATGTTTTATTAACTGGATTTTAGCTTTAATTATTTTTGTTTGTTTACCTCTTTTAATTATTGTTACTTCCCATTATCGGAAACAAATGCGCGTTGCGATGAAAGAATCAAAGGTTGCGATGGCTAAAATTAACGCTTCTATTGAATCATCGATCTCGGGTATTAGAGTGACTAAAGCTTTTACTAATACCCAAAAAGAGCAAGAAAAATTTGAAGAATCGAATGCTAGTTATATTAAAGCGCGATCTTCGGCCTTTAACGCGATGGGCAAATTTTTTGCCTCAAGTCAATTCATTACTGATGTTTTTAATATTATTGTTTTATTAGCTGGTGGCATTTTTCTTTACCAAGAAACGATTGACTTAGCGGATTATTCAACTTTTATTATCTCAGTTAATATGTTTATTACCCCGGTTAATCAAGTGATTAATTTTGTTGAACAATTTCAAAATGGATCAACTGGTTTTCAACGCTTTATTGAAATTATGGACGAAGAAGAAGAAACTGTCTATCAAGGAGAGAAAATCTGTCCTCCCTTAAAAGGCGATATTGAATTTAAAAATGTTTCTTTTGCATATAAATCATCGCCCGAGATCTTACATCAAATAAGTTTTAAAATACCACATGGCAAAAAAGTCGCGTTAGTAGGGCCTTCTGGCGGAGGAAAAACTACCATTTGTCACCTTTTACCGCATTTTTATGATGTTAATCAAGGAGAAATTTTATTAGATAATCAAAACATTAAAGATTTCACTTTAGATTCTTTAAGAAAACAAATTGGCATTGTCCAACAAGATGTTTTTCTTTTTGGCGGTACAATTAAAGATAATATTCTTTATGGTAAACTTGATGCGAGTGATGAAGAGTTAGTTGCTGCTAGTAAAATGGCAAATATTTACGATTTTATCATGTCCTTACCGCATGGCTATGATACCGACATTGGTGAAAGAGGTGTGAAATTATCTGGTGGGCAAAAGCAGCGACTAGCTATCGCGCGAATTTTCTTAAAAAATCCTGCCATTTTAATCTTGGATGAGGCTACCAGCGCGCTTGATAACACAACTGAATTATTGATTCAAAAAGCTCTTGATAAATTATGTGAAGGAAGAACCGCTATTGTGGTTGCCCATCGTTTATCAACGATTAAAAATGCGGATGAAATTATCTTAATTTCCGATGGTAAAATAAAAGAACAAGGAACACACGATGAACTTATTGCCCTAAGAGGAGCGTATAAACTTTTATACGATTTACAATTCCGTTCAAGCGAGAATTTAGAAGAAGAAATTCTCCAAGATCATTTTAAAATTACTCATTAAGGCTTTCTTTTAAAATTTTTTTGAACGAAATCAAATTTTTATTTACATTATTTTTTTCTTATGCTAAAAAATAAATAACCCTAGTAAATTGGGATATATATGGAGGTGTGAAGATGAGACGGAGTTCATTTATTTTTATGCTTCTATCTATTTTTATTTATATTTGTTCCTTCGCTTTTATAGGAGGTCAAATAATCGATGTTCATGCAGATAATGCTGTTATGCCTGAATTCATCGGCTATTTTTTAATCGATGAACCAGTTGGGGGAACCATGAAATGCTATATTGATGAAGAAAATATCCCAATTGTCTCTAGGTCAGGTAGAGCTATCTTCAAGGAAAAAATTGAAGATGACGATAACGTCTGCCGATTTCTAGATGATTTATATGATAGATATCCTGATGATAAAATCAATCCTGATGAAATAGATATTTATGACTATATAAGTTTTGTTCCTGGCGACGACGATGATGATTCATCTAATGGCTTAGGAATTATAGGAGATTCATCTGGTGAAATTGGACCATCTGCTGCTGATACGGATTTGGATTTAGGATATAGATATTATTACTATGCTGAACCAGGCGGTTTAGGTAAAATCGTTGAGTTTAGAGAATTAAAAAACGATATTGATTCTGTCATTTTTATGATTAATTATTTATATGAAAAAGCAGAAGAGTATAGTCCTAATGCAAATATAATCGATTATACGAATAATATTATTTCTTATGTCAAAGAGATGAATGTGAGCTATTCGTCTTCCTTTTCTTTTTATTGGTCTGTCTTAACTGATGAACCCGATCTAAATTTTATTAACTATGTAAATTCTGATTTTTCTCATGGCATATTACCTAAAGAATTTTTTGCATCTTTTTTAGATCAAAGCCAATTAAATGTTGAAGTGCACGGTACTTTCGATTCTTATTTTATTAGAAATAACAATAGTGATACCAAACCAACATTATATTTAATTGACCCTTCTGATAATTCTTCAAAAATTGATTTAATACATATGTTTGCTTCCATTGCTGGTATTTATGTCAATACACCGAGAATTATTGATAATGTATTTATGTGTAATGAGCGTCACGACCTTTTGTCGTGGGCAGGAGATTTACAAACCGGATTTGCTTGGTTTATAAATCGCGATATCTCCGTTTATAATTTTAATTCTTTTGAAGAGGTTATGGCGATTAATGGAGCATGCAGTAAAGCAGATATTTTAGCGGATATTGATGCCTATAATATTTGTAATTTTAATTTAAATTATTCCAACAGTTTAGTAATATCTTTTACTGAATATTATAGACTGATAGATAATGGCTTTATTAATAGAAGATATCAACTTTTCCCAGGATTTATAATTGATGGTTATTATGAAGATAGTAATTTATCTTTCTACCTTAGACTCGAATCTAAAGTCTATTATTTGATGTGTATAAAAGATGTATTAAATAATTATGAAAACGGCGATAGTGGTGCATTGATTTATAATTTGTTTGATGAATATGCAGGCGAAAATTATAGACAAGAAAGAATTTATTTGTGCAATTTATTTATTCAATTTCTTTTAGAAAACAGGTAAAAATATATGATGCTATTAAACAAACTAAAAGGTAAGCATTTCTTAATAATTAATGGTGTTATATCGCTGATTTTTTCTTTTAGTTCGCTGATTCCGATGTATCTTATTTATATCTGGTCTTATTATGAAAATAGATTACCTTTATATATTTCTATCTCCTTGTTTGCCGTGATGACTATTTATAATGTTGTGATAATGTTTATAAATTTAAAAAGAGATGTTTTTAATAAACATTTATTGGGCATTAGTGTATTTCTCAATTTCCTAGCGGTAATTTTTGGTATCTATTTAAATTATATTTCGTTAAATATTTATACTGTCTTAATTAATTCGTCGTATTATTTAATTTTATATTTTACTAATTTACTCATTTATGGCCTCTTTTTAATTAACATCATCTTATCTTCTTATTATTATTTTTCTTCTTTAAACATCCATCTATTAATTAAAAGATTATTCCTAACCTTCACTCTTATGATGGTGGTCGCTCCTTTTTTAATACTACTTATTGCATTATGTTTCGATGATAATATTCGAAATCTATCGATGTATTTTAATATCTTTGTTGCCGCTATGACACCTTTATTACTAGCAAGTGGTTTTTTAATGGTGTTAGAAATATCATCGTTTTTTAAAAATAAATATTTAAAATTCTTTTTTAGCTTTTTAGCGATAACGCTTGGCTTAATTTTTATCTACTTATTCTTATTAGGAATTTATTTTAAACAAATTGCAGTCAACCCTTTATTATTTAATCTTGGTTTTAATTTCCTTTTCGCTTATGTTATTTTAAGTCTCATTCTTGCTTTTAGATTGATCAATAAACCATTAGCAAATTCTTCTTTAGATAAACAAGCCTCCAATAAAAAAGATGATATCTTAAAATATCTCACGCCTCAGATTATTTCTTTAATCATCGCTTTGATGTTTATTGTTATTCCGATCATTGGTTATCAAGTGTTTTTAGAACCCACAAATTTATCTTTTTATTATTCTTGGTCAATTTTAACTATCGAACAATCTAGTCCAATTATCGAGACGATTAAAATATTTATTCGCTTCTTATATTTGGGTGTTTTTCTTTATTTAACAAATATTGTTTTAGTGTTTTTATTTCCGCTAAAACGCCAAACATTTTTAACAATTTCTTTAGGCTATAATTCCCTTTTAATCATCTATCCATTTTTATTTATTTTTTGGCGTAATCTAGTCGATGCTTCCTTATTATTAAATATGCTTCTTGCTTTATTATTAAGTGTTTTCACCTTTCTTAGTATTGGTGATATTTATCCGCGCATTAGTGGACAAAAAGTTTATAAAAGTTCTTTAATAATTATTTTACTATTAACTAATTTGCCTTTTATCTATTTAAATTCGCTTAATTATTATTTTATGAATTTTCTTTATCCCGATTTAGAAACGCCTGCGTTTTCTTTAACATTATTATCATTCATGATTGAAATTTATAAGATTATCTTTGTTTCTTATCTGATAAGTTTATTATTTAAAAATAAGAAATTAAAAATTCTTTCGGCAATTCTTACTTTTTTAGCGATTTTGACCGTTGAACTTTTATTAACAATTCGCATCGTCTTCTATATCAATGATCCGATTGTTGAGATAATGATCTGTTTCTTTATCCTTAATACGCTCTTTTTGATTATTTATCCTTTATCTACTCGCTTATTTAAAAATAATAATTTCTTATCGCTAAAAAACGAGTAATCATTTTAATTAAATAATAATACTAATTATTTCCTATCTAATTTATAATTAAATTAGGTCATAAAAATGAAAGTTTTATTATATTTTGAAGATGAGAAAAAAATAAGTAAATCGGGCATTGGTCGCGCTTTAAAGCACCAAATTGCTGCCTTAACAAGTCAAGGTATTGAATATACTCTTTCAACTAAAGATCAATTTGATATTGCTCATATTAATACCTATTTTCCTAAAAGCAAACTCTTATTAAAAAAATGTCGCCGAAAAGGTATTCCAGTAATTGTTCATGGTCATTCAACAATCGAAGATTTTAAAAATTCCTTCCGGCTATGGAAGTTAATGGCGTTATGGTTTAATCCTAATTTATTATCATTTTATCGCCAGGCCGATATGATTATTACACCTACCTTATATTCAAAAAAATGTATCGATAATTATCACTTAAATACCCCAACTTATGTTTGCTCAAATGGTATTAACCCCTCTGATTATCTTTACGACGAAGAAAAAGTTCAGAAATTTAAAGAATATTTTCACTTAAAAGCTGGTCAAAAAGTAGTGATGGGGGTAGGCTTCCCTTTTAATCGTAAAGGGATAAAAGACTTCTTTGAAGTGGCTAGAAAATTCCCCGAGATTACTTTTATTTGGTTTGGTTATTTACAACGGATTTTAACAAGTATCGATGTTTTAAAAGCGATTAAACATCGCCCAAAAAATGTTATTATGCCGGGCTATATTTCTAATGACATTATCAAGGGAGCGTATCATTACGCTGCCTGTTTATTTTTCCCAAGTTATGAAGAAACTGAGGGGATTGTAACTTTAGAAGCTCTCGCCTCTTCTTGCCCTTTATTAATTCGAGATATTGGGGTTTATAGCGATTGGTTAAGCGATAATGTTAATTGCTATAAAGCAAAAAATAATGATGAATTTATTCAAAAATTAAATTATCTTTTAACGCATGATAATTCTAGAATAATCGCTAATGGGTTAAAAGTAGTAGAAACTCGTAAATTAGAAAATGTTGGTGTGAGATTAAAGAAGTTATATTTAAAGGCGTTAAATAAATGATTAAGTTTAATTAATTGTAGGAGGGGAATTTAATGAAAACATTTATTTATAATTCGTTAAGGGTACAATTAATTGAAAATGAGATTATTCATCTAGAAAAAGCTGCAAAAGGCCATTTTTTTGATGAAAATTCCTTCTTTATTCCTCGTAAAAAAGATTTAATTTTAAGCGATTTTGATTTTTGCGATAATGGGGAATATTTTACTCTTTTTATGAATGAATATTATTTAGTTATCAATAAAAAAGATTCCTTAAAATCGATAAAAATTTATGATCGCTATGGGACGGTCTTATATCGTTATCATCGTAAAAGAAATTCTGGCGAATTACCTCTACCTTCTTCCACACCTTGCATTTTCCCGCTTTTTGATAATCCGCGCATTAAGTTATATCCTAGTGGTTATTCTTTAATAGCTATTAATAATAATGAAACTTATCAAGTCGAAGAAAATGTTGATGATTGTTATTTATTACTTGCAAAAAGTGATCCGATTAAGCTACGCGAATTATATATAAAATTAACTGGACCTAGCGAATTAGTGCGCTTTAAAAATCTAGGTTTTTGGCATTCTCGCTATTATAAATATAATCAAGAATCAGCTATGCAGATGATTAAAGAACACGCTAAATATGATCTTCCTTTAGATAATATGGTCATCGACACTGATTGGCGAAAGGCTAATGATATTGGAATTGGCTATGAGATTGCTACTGATTTATTTCCGAATATGAAAGATTTCTTTGCTTTTGCCAAAAAGAAAGATGTCGAAATTATGTTTAACGATCACCCCGAACCTTATCAAGGCGCAATAAACGCTTTTGATAAAAAAGAAATGGCGTTCCGTATTAATAATTTAACTAATATTTTAAAAATGGGATTATCGACTTGGTGGTATGACCGCAATTGGAGCACGCGCCTAAAATCAATTTCACCCCATTTAGAACCAGAAACTATTGGCGATTATCTCTTTTACGAAATTACCAAAAATCATTATCAAAATTTAGCGAATAATCAGGATATTTATCTTCGCCCCATCATTATGGCGAATGTAAATAATGTTTTTAATGGCGAATATATTAAGATTAATGATTCGGCCTCCCATCGTTATTCTTTACAATGGACCGGCGATATTTCTTCTGGCTTAGATGCGATTAGTAAAGAAGTTAAAAATTTAATTAAAGGAACTTCAAATGAAATCACCTACATCAGTGCGGATATCGGTGGTCATATTGGTAATCCGAATAAAGAAGAATATTTACGCTGGATTCAGTTTGCGACTTTTTCGCCAATCTTTCGTGTGCACGCGACTAATTCAGTTTTACGCTTCCGCGAACCTTGGAATTATGATGAAGAAACGATTAATATTACGCGCGACTATTTACATTTAAGATATCGCCTTTTACCTTTAATTTATACCAAATGTTTTGATAATTATTTGACCGGTGAACCCTTATTTAAGAGTTTAGATTATAATTATTTCGATAAATTAGCCAAAAATAATTATCAATCTTATCTTTTTGCGGACGCAGTTTTAATTAGTCCAATCAAAAGCAAAGAAGGTAAGTTAGCTAAAAAGAATATTTTTGTTGGGCCCATTAAGGCTACTTATTATAATAATTTAGAATTTAAAGATCCGTTCTATGGCCAAACAACTTACGATGAATTAATGCTTAATTTTAACGGCGAACCTCCGCTTAAAGGTATGTCCCCGTTTAATTGGACCGCGCGTTATGAATTTGATATTTCTTTAAAGGGTGACGCTAATATTATTATCGCTAGCGATGATGGCTGCAATGTCTATATTGATAATGAATTAGTCCATCAAGATTGCTCTTCGCACGCTATTACACCTTATAATTTAGGTGTCTTTAAGAAAAAACAAATTTATCATTTTGTTGTTGAATTATATCAATATGGTGGGGGAGCAGCCCTCTTTTTAGCAACGATACCAACTTATCAAACTTTAAATAAGATTTATTTACCAACGGATAATTGGATTGATCTCTTTAATGGGCAGAAATATCTCGGCAATCTTAAAATTAGTAAAGGTCGTTCTAATTTAAAGACGATGCCTTTATTTATTAAGGAAGGCAGTATCATTCCTTTAGTAAAAGAAGCAAATCGCGCTTTAGATCTTGATTATCGCCATCTCACTTTAGATTATTATCCTTCGATGATGAACGAAACGCATCAAAGCCTTTATGAAGATGATAAAACGACTACTGCTTACCAATTAGGGCAATATCGCAAAACTTATTTTGATGCCTATTATCTTCATAATCAAAAATCTTTTATGGTTCATCTTTCGCAAGCGATTGGTAATTATCACGATGATATTTATAAGCGAAAGATTATTTTAAAATTTAATCTATTAAAAGATTTACCGCCAATTAAAGCTGTAAAGATTAATGGTAGCGATTATCCGTTTAAAATTTATCCCGCTAACCCGCAATTAATGCCATTAGAATTTGGCTATTATTCTAATATCGCTGATACTTTAGTCGTGGAATTTGAAGAATTTTTAGATCAATATGTTATTGGACAAGATTACGCCAAAAAAGTCTTATCAGTAGCGGTGTACAATCATTATAAACGTCTTAATTCCAATACGACGAACAAAGATGTCGAGATTGCAAAATCCAACGTTATTCTGATTGGTTCGACCGGCAGCGGCAAAACACTTCTGGCGCAAACACTGGCTAAGATACTGGATGTTCCATTTGCCATAGCCGATGCAACAACATTGACAGAGGCCGGCTATGTTGGAGAAGATGTCGAAAACATTATTCTGAAATTAGTGCAAAACGCTAATTATGACATAGAAAAAGCCCAAAGAGGTATTGTTTATATTGATGAAATAGACAAGATAACGCGCAAGACGGATGGTCCTTCAATTACACGAGACGTCTCCGGAGAAGGGGTTCAACAGGCGTTACTAAAGATTATAGAAGGAACCATAGCTAATGTTCCGCCGCAAGGAGGACGCAAGCATCCGCAACAAGAATTTTTGCATGTCGATACAACCAATATTTTGTTTATATGCGGAGGTGCGTTTGCTGGTCTCGAAAAAATAGTCAGCCGTCGTGGCAAAGAAACATCAATCGGATTTGGAGCCAAAGTAGCATCTAAAGAGGAGCGAGGAATTGGCGAAATCATTAAAGATGTTCAACCGGAAGACTTACTAAAATATGGTTTAATCCCTGAATTTGTTGGTCGCTTACCGATTATAGCTACCTTAGGTGATTTGAACGAGGATGCTTTGGTAAGAGTTTTGACCGAACCAAAGAACGCTCTCGCCAAACAATATATAGCTATGTTTGAGATGGAAGGTGTGAAGTTGAGCTTTACGGAAGATGCTCTGAAGTCCATTGCCAAAAAAGCGATTGAACGCAAAACAGGGGCTCGCGGCTTACGTGCCATCATGGAGGATAACTTGCTTGAGTTAATGTATGATGTTCCTGATAAGAAGGGACTAAGTGAGATAGTCATTGATGAAAAAGTCATTACAGACAAAAAAGAGCCCAAATTTATATATCAAAAAGAAAATAAGAAAGCGAGTTAAGTTTTCTGCAACAAAAAAGCCCCTTGGAAAGGGCTTTTTTTATGTAAAACGTTATCTGTTTGAAGCGGTTTTACGTTGTTCACTAATTAATGATCGAATATGTTTTTCCACCAGTTCTTTGTCATAAGAAAGCTCAGGTTCTTTTTTGAGGCCTTCTTCAAGTTTTTTATGGACGGCATCGACATCAAGCTCTCCAGTATCATCCTTAAGAGAGAGGGCGTGTCTCCATTGAAAACGAGCTTCATTTTTGCGACGAGCAAACCAATAAACATCTCCCAAATGATCGCTGATAACCGCGTTAGAAGGACTGGTTTCGGCAGCTTTTTCCATATAAGGAACAGCCATTGTATAGTATCCCATATTGTACAAAGCCCATCCGAGACTATCATTGATATTAGGATCATCAGGAGCCTGATTAAAGGCTTTAACAATCATTTCAAAGGCTTTATCTGCATTTTTACCTTGTTTAATCCAGCTGTATCCGAGATAATTTAAAACCAAATAATGCTCGTTACTGAGAGAAAGAGATTTTTCAAGAGCTTTTTCTGCTTTTTTCCATTGTTCGTTTTGATCATAGGAAACACCGAGAGCATAATACAACACCCACAAGCTTCCGTGATCGTGAGTCTTCTCTATGGCTCTTTCATAATATTTGATTGCCTCTTGAGGACGGTTTTTCATACGCAAAATATCGCCCAAATCCAAATAAATCTGAGCATTATCATAATCAATAGCCAGAGCCTTAAGTAATAATTCCGCACCATCAAAATCATTTTGCTTAATCAGGTTGTTAGCCATTTTGAGTTGTGCGGCATAGTATGAATGAGAGTCCTCCTCAATAGTATCATAGACTTTATTGGCCTCGGCATACATGGCTCGGTCTTCCAAAATGTTTGCCAACAGAAGTTTTGCCAAATCGTAATGAGGGTTTTCATACACAGCCAAACTGATAAACATATGAGCCACATCAAGAACTTCATCATATCTAAAAGTAGCAGCAATACTAAACAAGGCTTCAGCGGCGCCGATATTTGGATTTGTTATGATAGCAGAGGTGTCTTTGGGATCAGCCTCACGCACATCATTGATAAAAGATTTCAATATTTCAGCGGTTGTTTTTTCATTAGAAACGCTGTTAACGATTTGAAGAGCCTTGTCTTTTTGCTGTGTTCGCAAATAGAAGTTGCTGATAACTTGAAGCGTACGCAAAGACATTTCAAGATCTTCTTCTTTAATAATTGTTTCATAATGCTTCTGAGCTTCTCGATTACGATTGAAGTAATCATTAATCATACCGGCATGGAAGTGGTAGATGCTTTTAAATCCGGGTTCTTTTCTAAGGGTGGCAAGTTCTTTAAGGGCCGCATCTGGTTTATTGAGACCGGCATAACTCCAAGCTCTAAGCAAAGGAGCGATAAAGTTTTTATAAGCAATATTGTCAAAATTTCCGAGAGTAGAGATACTTTCAGCATAAGCGCCATTGTGCATTTGTTGGATTGCAATAACGGTATTGGCAAAATTATCGGATTTCCCGCTTTGTGTAATTTGACGGGCATAGAGAGCGGCCTCATCAATACGCCCTTGAGAAACTAAAATCAAATAAAGCTTAGCCACCAATTCTTTGTTATCAGGATCAATTTTAAGACTGCGAATATAATAATCGGAGGCTTTATTAAAATCACGTCGCAAATGAGCCACCCTGCCTGCCAAATAAGCGCCATATGGTTTTGTCTGAGAAGATTGTTCCGATAAGGCGCTATTTTTATGTTGAGGGCTATCGGATTGTATATGCCCAGGGGTAGCGCAGGAGCCAAACACTCCGATTGCACCCAGAAGAATAATTAAAAAAGCATAGCGTCCCATAAACAAGATAAACCCCAAAATTTGAAAAAACTCCTTATATCATATCTGTTTTTTTTAATCATACAATAGACTTTCTAAATATATCACAAAATTTGTGTAAATAAATGTTTTGGCTTGCAAAATAGTACAATTCGTCTAATTTTAAGACTATGGAAGAACAAAGTTTGACAATAGACCAAATATTAGAATGGTATCTTTGTGCAGGAGTGGATGAAACTTGCGGAGAAAAGCCGTTTGCCGCCCCTCCGGTGGTCGATTCTGTGCCGGTTCCCGTAATAGGCTTGTCAGTAAGACAGGCAACCAGTGGCTTGGCACAGGCGGTAAATACGGCCTGTCAGAGTGCAAGGGAAATATGTTCAAAAATTAATACGCTTGAAGAATTAAGGACGGCGGTTGAGAATTTTGAAGGTTGTGCTTTGAAAATGACGGCCGCTCATACTGTCTTTGGAGACGGAAATCCTCAAGCAAAAGTTCTTTTTATCGGAGAAGCGCCCGGAGCGGATGAAGATCGCATAGGAGTTCCTTTTGTTGGCAGGAGCGGACATTTACTGGATAAAATGATGGCAGCAGTCGGGCTTAGTCGCAAAGATGTGTATATATGCAATATTTTGCCTTGGCGTCCTCCAGGGAACCGTACTCCTCTGGATTCGGAAGTTGCAGTGTGTTTGCCGTTTTTAAGGCGCCAAATTGATTTGGTTGATCCGGATTATATTTTTATTTTGGGGGCCAGCGCAGCCAATTCGGTTCTCAATACGGCAGAAACGATTTCAAAAATGCGAGGTAAGTGGTTTGAATATCAAAAAACGAATGGCAAAAAAGCGTTTGTGCTTGCCAGCTTTCATCCGGCATATTTGTTGCGTACCCCCGGTCAAAAAGCGAAGGCATGGTCAGATTTGCTTCGTCTTCGTCAACGTTTAAATGATGAAAACGGTTAACAACGTTATTAAAAACTTTACTATTTGGTGCTAACCTATACAATAAATATTATTTTTATAAAAATTGATTTTGCAAAATTAAAGGAAATAAGATGACAAAACTGAATAAACTGTTGCTGTGTTCTTTGGGAGTAGGGTTGGGATTTATGGCTGAAGCTGCTTTTGCGGCCGAAGACACTGTTCTTTTTAAGATACACGATATTGTTCCGGTAAAAAATGCCGATGGAAATGTTGTTTCCTGCGATATCGGCGCAACATTTTATAATCGAACCGCCAATGAGATTAAGAACGCTTCATTAAATCTTGTATGGAACGATGAGGTTATCGGCGAAACAATTAATCAGGAAGAACGAGATGCCAAAGAGGCGCGTCGCGCCAATCGCAAAAATGTGGCACGTTACAACACTTCAAGTTATACCAGCAAAGACATAGTCTTAAAGCTCCGTTTGCCTCCGTTGAAATCCTATCAGCAAGTAACGCTGAAGTCAAAAGTTGCCACGGATCGGTGTTTTTTGTTGCTTAATGACATGGAAGTAGACGTTACCAATTGCGGAGTCTCCAGCGGTGATTCAAAGCAAAAATTACCGATGATGCAAAGCAACTGTGAGGGGTTGTTTACATATATTTCTCCCGCATCCCCAGAATATTACAATGATTTTCAGGCAATATCCGTCGCTGAGCAAAACACCCAAGAGAATACGCTTATGCAAGCAAAAAAAGAGGCGTTTAACACGGCTTATCAAGATGCCTTAAAGCAAATTGACACCTTAAATAAGACATTGGATGGAACAGCAGAATAGTTTTTTGGGAAAGGAAGCGTCATGAAAAACCAGCCGTTTATATTGAGCTTATTTCTGATGGCTTTTGCTGTTTCGGTACAAGCGCAGTCTTTTGGAGAAACGGAACAAAAGTCAGTTTCAAATGCGGCTGATTTTGGTCTTTTGATGGAAGAAAGCCGCTCTAAGCCACAATCCAAAGAGAGTGTCTCTTCAGAAAATAAACTAGAAACGACGGCAGATGTTGCTCAAGCTCTCGAGGCAGAGAAAGCCAAAATGCTTAAAGAACGAGAGGAAATTTTCATGCCCGGCGGAGGCACGGAAAAATTGCTGATGCCGACCGAGGATAAATCTCAGCGCGGAGACATAACAATTCTTGAAACCGACAAAGACGGTAAGACAAGATTGAATTCAAATATCTTTATGTATATGGACAATTTTGGAATATCACGTTCCATGGGAAACATGGTAACTTGCAGTATGCGTTTTGTCATCTTAACTAATCTAGATCGTAGATTAGTTAGTTTGGATGCCAAATTAGTTTGGCCCGGAAT
>CASFQR010000028.1 GCA_949297275.1 uncultured bacterium
ATCTTAACTAAACAAGTTGATCGTCGCTTTATTACTTATCTTAACAGAATCGGTGTCTCTTATTTATTTTGTAGCGAAGATGATTTAGATATTCCATTATTTTTAGAGAAAATATCGCAACTAGGCATTGAAACTTTAATGCTTTGTGGTGGGGCTAATATCAACGCTGAGTTTATGAAAAAAGATCTCATTGATGAAATCTCTTTAGTTGTTGCTTCTGGGGTGCAGGGCGGTCGTAATGAAATAACTTTTATCGGGAGCGATGATGTCAGAGAATTCCCCAAATATTTTAAGATTAAAGATGTCCAAGTTTTAGCGGACGATACTTTATATTTAGGATATATAAAGTAGATAACACCAAAAACAAATTATGCTAAAATAATCTTAAAAAAGGAGAAGACAAATGAAGAAAATTTTATTAAATGGTGTCGATGGTAATTTCGGGAGGAAATGCGCGGAGACACTCTTAGCTAAATGGCCCAAAGAAGATTTAATCTTTACTGCCCCTAATCTTAAGGGTTTAGAAAAATATCAAGCTTTAGGAGTCACTTGTCGTTTAGCGGATTTTAATAATCCTTCTACCTTAGTAGAAGCGTTTAAAGACGCTGATACAGTAATTTTAATTTCAATGCCTTTTGTGGGACCGCGAAGAAGAAAAGCCCATCAAGCAGCGATTGATGCAATGAAGGAAGCGAAAGTTAACCGTGTCATTTATACCTCAATCGTTGGTGCCGGTCATAAAGATATTGATACTTATGAAGTTAATGACCATGTCTTTACTGAAGCTTATATTAAAGACAGTGGCCTCCATTATCTATTTATGCGCGATAGTCAATACGCGGAAGCGATGGTTTCCAATTATATTAATGCTTATACCAATACCAATAATATCTTAGCCAACAATATGGGTGATGGAAAAATGGCCTATATTTCTCGCGATGATTGTGCGATAGCTTCAGCTTACGCAGCGATGAGTGATTGGCAAGATCGCGTTATTGATGTTAATGGAAGCGAGCCTTTAACGATTGCTGAATATATCGCTATCGCTAATCAAGTTACCGGCCACGATGTTAAATATATTGAAATCACGGATGAAGAACAATATAACTTCTTTGATTCAATTGGAGTGCCACGCACTACCGAAGATATGTGGGCGCAGACCGCGACTAATTTCCCATTTTGTTCAGATGGGATGGTGACTTTTGGTCGCGCGATTCGCTTAGGCCAAATGTCGACATTTACCAATGATTTTGAATTGCTTGTTGGCCGTAAACCTTTATCTGTTAAAGAAATCTTTGAGCATATGGATGAACATCTAATTGGTCAAAGAACCTCGACAGAAGATTAATTAAATAATTAATTTATTAAATCTTAAAAGCGCTTAAAGCGCTTTTTTCTTTTATCTTTAGATCTGATGATAACTATTTTTAATAAGTTTAATCTTATCTTATAAGCATAAATATATGTTTCATAGAGAAAAAAACTACATTAAACTAGGGAAAAAATATACATCGAATTACAGAAAAAAAGTACATTGAATTATGGAAAAAATATACATTTGTGTTGACTTTTGAACAATTTTTGCGTATTAATGTATTAGGGTAAGTGATGATATGAAAGAATATTTTCCGCGTTACTTAGATCATAAAATATCCGAAACGCTTGCTAGTGTTGGGGCAATTTTAATTGTTGGTCCTAAATGGGTTGGTAAAACCACAACCGCAACTAGGCACGCTAAAAGTGTTTTAAAAATGCAAGATCCTGATATGCTGAAATCTTATCTAACAACCATTGAGGTTAAACCTTCTTTGTTACTACAAGGCGAAAAACCGCGCCTTATTGATGAGTGGCAAGTCGCACCTGTTCTTTGGGATGCAGTGAGGGCAAAGGTTGATGAACTCGATCAAACTGGTTTATTTATCCTTACTGGTTCAACTTCAATTGATCGTAGTAAAATCATGCACTCAGGAACCGGTAGGATTGCTAGATTAGTCATGTATCCGATGAGTCTATATGAATCAAGAGATTCTAACGGTTTAATTTCTTTAAAAGAACTTTTTAATAATACCGCCATTGATATTGATGGCATCAGATCAAATTTAACAATTGAAGATTTGGTGATGGTTGCTTGTCGGGGTGGATGGCCTAGCACTTTAAATAATAGTCAAAATTCCGCGCTTTTAACTGCCAAAATATATTTAGATAATCTTTGCGAAGAAGATTGCTCAACTGTTGATGAAATAAAAAGAAATCCGCGACGTATGCGCGCGATTTTGCGTTCTTACGCAAGGAATGTCTCAACCTTAGCAAACGATAAGACATTACTAGATGATGTCGCTGCTAATGATATGAGTCTAGATGCTCGAACCTTAAGATCTTATCTATCAGCATTAGAAAAACTTTATGTCATTGAAGAAATCCCCGCCTGGACCCCTAATATTCGTTCAAAAGCGGCGATTAGAAGCGCGAATAAGCGTGAATTTATTGATCCTTCCTTTGCTGTGGCGGCTTTAAACTTATCCCCGGAATTATTGCTACAAGATCTCAACACTTTCGGTTTTATTTTTGAAACATTGTGTCTAAGAGATTTAAAAGTTTATTCAGCTGATTTAGGTGGCTCTCTATCTTATTATCACGATAAATATGGCCTCGAAGCGGATGGTGTTTTACATTTAGCGGATGGCCGTTATGCCTTGATTGAATTTAAATTAGGCGGTAAACAAATTGATGAAGGCGCGAAGCATCTATTAAATTTAAAAAATTTAATTTTAAAGGCGAAAGAAGAAAATAAAAATCTCAAAGAACCCGATTTATTGTTGATTATTACCGGCGGAGAAATCGCTTATACTAGAAAAGACGGTGTTAAGGTAATTCCGATTGGCTGTTTAAAAGCTTAAACTTTAGGTGATGAGTTGATTGCGATAAATCACAAGTTGTCTTTTTAATAAAAGAATATTTTTCAATTTGGCGATAATTAGGCCCATCTTTTGTGATATGTGACATATATAATATCTTTTTAAACGCTTTTCTTTTATTTGGCGAATTTATAAAATAAAAATATGATAACTAAGCGCTTAAAAGCTTTAGATTTACTTCGCGGCAGTGCGATTTTTATCATCGTCTTAATTCATCTTTTACAGCGCTTTGTCGCTGATTTTAATCAGCATTTTTTTGCTTCTTTTTTGGTAATTATTTCAGTGCCTTCTTTTTTCTTTACTAGTGGGGTTAGTTATGGTTTAAAAGAGGTAATTCATCCTAGAAATACTCTTTATTTGATTTTAAAAAAAGCTTTTAATTATTTTTACCCCTTCTTTATCTTTCTTATTTTAAGAACTTATCTATTTAAGCGGTGGGATAATTTAGCTAAGGCGTTTAATGAGGTAATAGGTGCCTCATCGCTAGGTTTATGGATTTTATGGATCTTATTATGGTTAACGCTTTTAACTGACCTAGGCCGCGTGATTGCTTATAAGATTCCTAAATATCGAAAATTAATTGTTGTTCTTTTAATCATCACCGGGATTGGTGTTTTATGTTTATTACAAAACCTTAAGGTTTTACCTTCTAAGTCCTTTATCGGTTATGATTATTTTTTAATTTACACTCCCGTGTATTTAGTAGGGTTTCTTTTAGGCCCAAAGATTAATCAAATACATTTTCCTAAAGCCTTTAATATTCTTATTTTAATCATTTCTTTATTTTTAATCTTCCTAGGTGCATATCGCTATCCATATTTAGTGAATGATGGCTTTTTAAATTATTGGGGAATAATGTATTTATTAATCTTTTTTGCCCTTTTAAGTAATCTTGCCTTTATTCAACTCTTAAGAAAAGGAAAATTATTTAATTTATTAGTAAAAAACGGTCGCTTTACTTTAGAAATCTATTTTATTCATCTTATCGTCTTATATTGTTTTAATAGTTTTAATTTAATTAGCGTTAATTATTCTTATTTAGTTGCCTTAAGTTTATATCTACTTTGCTTTATTGCTTCTTATTTAATCATTATCATGAGTTATTATCTTCCTTTTTTACACCTAATAATTTTTGGTAGAAGTTATAGTAAATATTCTTTTGAAAAGAACTTCTTTTCATCTATCAAAAGCGTTCTTACCTTTAATCAATTATCTTAAATATTTATTGATATATTCAATGATTGTTTCTTTGGTTAATAAGCCTTTTCCGACCGCAACTTTAAGATATTTTACATTAAAGATTACAAATTCTTCATAACTTAAATATTCATCCCATTCTTCATAAGTATATAGACCATATTTAGCGATGTCAGTCTGCATCTTTTCTAAATCGTAATTATAATTTTCATCTAATTCAAAATAATTATATAAACCTGGGATATCATCGGTGATACAAAGCATATCATCTAAAAGATGGTTATAGTTATATGCACTGACTATGGAATAAACTTCCGTATATTCTTCTCTAATTTCATAATCAATTAATTTAGTTTTCTTTAACGCATTGCCGTCTTTATATAGATATTCTTCCCCGAGATATTCCGTAATATTTTCTAAACGAATCTCATCATAAAGGCGCGTATTCGCATTTAAGAAAACATGGCCAAATAAAACCTCAATCTTATTGCCATTAGCAAAATATAAATCTAAAACTTGATGTCTAGCTGCTTCTTGATAAGTTAAAACGGCAATCGGCTGCGCTTCCCATTTTCCTAATTCATGGTTATAAGTCATAATTAGGTCGCCGACTTTAAGATTCTTCACTTCTTCTTTATGACCATCCGCCATCATGACGAGGGTGTTAGGCGTAAAGCAGCCGCTGCCACTAGAAAAGCCAGGCGGCATTGCGATACCATCATCTTCTCCGTTGGCTTGTAGATGAGTGTGAAATGTATAAGAAGCATCGATTAAGATTGGGTTAGTAACCATAATTCCATTAACTATCAAACCACTTGCTTGCGATTCCTCTTTATTGAAATCGGTTAAAGTTTCCCATTCAGCCCTTTCTTCGGCTGATAGGTTAGTAAAGTTTGTAACTGTCTTTAGCCCGATATGACGATAAGTATAGCCAACTTTCGCTGTTCCCGTTCCTTGTTCATAACGATAGGTAATATAATATCCCTTTCTAACAATAACATCGACTGATTCACCGTTATTTGACGAGCCAATTTGATAATATTCACCTTCACGAGTCGGTGATTCTTGTATCGTTTTCGTCGCTGCACCATTACCAGATTTTCCATCGCTAGAAAAGCGACATAAAACTCCTTCTCCTGGTTCGATAGTAATTTCAATATTGCCACTCATCAGATAAACTTGATTATTATTAAAGACATAATCAGTTTTATCTTGATTTGAGAAATAAGTACTAACCGCGCGGCTACTTGAATTAATTCTAAAGCTATCCCCACGAATAATCGGTATTTCCATACTCTCCATTACTAAATTACCTTCGGGAGTGACCCTAGTTTCAACATTGCTAGTTTGATCAATCGAAAAGACTTCATAACCTAAAGTTGGATATTCATAATCATTATTCGCGACGATAATTTTTAATAAATAAGTCGCAATAAAACCATTTGTCCAATAGGCTTCAATGTCATTATCGCCTGAGTAAATAATTTCACCTGCTCTAAGATAATATTCGGCAATAATATCTTCTTCTTCATCATAAAAATATCCACTCGCGGTCGCATTGATATTTGTACCCGTTGTTCCTTCTTTAGAAGAAACGCTTAAAGCATCTTGCGAAGAAATATTAGTTAAATCGATTGTCGCGGTATTTTCTAAAGCGGTTGTTTGGATTTTACCACCTAGTGATCCATTATTACTAACATTCATCGTGCCATTATTAATAATTTGGGCATCGCCACAATTAGTGGGGTAAGTCTTTTCAAATTCTGGCATCGTATTATCTTTATAAGCAATAAGACTATTATTGACATTTAAAGTGCCGCCGGCTTGAATCTCTAGATAAGCTCCATCGAGCAACTTAACTTGATTATCTAAATTAAAAGTTGCGCCATCTAAAATAATAATGTTGAGTTTATGGGAAATTGGTAAGAATTTATCATCGGTTTGGACTTTCACGCCCATAATTAATTCAAAATATAAACTCCCTAAAGTTGTTTCACCTGCGAAATTAATATAAGTATTTGAGCGATCATCATTAGTGATTCCTGGAATAGAAGGGCAATATTCAAAAGAGATATATTGATTAGGTCCTTCATCTAAGATGAATAAAGATTTGTTATTGCCACTAAGATGCCTACTAGGCGCAACGATTGTAGCTATTTCATCAATTGGTTCACTCACGGCTTGGATATATGTTTTGATTTTGCCTTGAAACAAGGCACCGCCATAGACGATAAAATATGTTTGAATAGTGGGGAAATCAAAGATATTGACTGGGCAAACACCATTAGAATTTAAACCTTGTAATTGGGAAGTACCTTTATTAATATCATAGACACCAATTGGGCACATAAGCGAAGCTCTAGCATTAATTTGGAGATAGCGATTATCATCATAAATAAACTCCTCATTAGCCCGTTTCTTACCATTATTTTCTTGTTCATAATTTAATTTATCTTCATAATCGAGATGGTCTTTTTCTTTGAGATAGCCATAAATATTTATTGCCCCGTTAACGATAATATTTGATTGGGGATCAAGACTAATTTGAGCATATTTGCCAGTCACGCCTTTTCCATTATTAACTCCACCAATGGTTAAAGTACCTTCAACGGTTAATGTAGTATTATATAAGACAATTGAACTAGCCATATTACTTTTTGCATAAGCTTCATTGCGATCAGCAATTGCAGTGCTAGTGGACGCTAATTCAGTTTCTAATATCTCACATTTATATGTCCCATCAGTGTTAACCTGATAAGGCAAATATAAATTAGTTTTTTTACTAATCACTAATTCTTGATGACTACTATTCTGACCATTATTAAATTCCACATGATTATTAGGCATTAAATAGATATCAATATCGCCACTTTGTTTACGCGCGTTAGTTAAGGCAGCATCTAAATTATTAAAGGAAGCATAATTATCCGTTGTCCCAGCATAATAATTACGAAAGATACCTTTTGAAATTTTATCTACCTTAATATTAGTAGCCTCTTCCGATTCGCATAAAGTAATTAAAAAACTCGCTGCCCCAATTGTGACGCTTAATAAAACTAACATTGATAAAAGCAAGCGTTTAATTTTCATTTGGTGAAAGGCACCTCAAACTAATCTTAAAATTTGGTAATTGACTACTACTCGTCGCGCGGTTATAGATGCTTGAAAATTCTTCATCGCTATTAAGGGTAAAAGTATAAGTTACACTGATGGGATAGGCGTTATGATTAATATCAGTAAGCGGTAAATCTAAGGCGATAGTTGCTATTTTATCAGCAATTTGAACGCTAGGAGTGTAATAAGCATCACCGTCTTTTAAGGAAGCTAGAATAGTAAAATTATTTGTATTAATAAAAATTCCACTCGCGTCTTCTAAAGCAAAAACTAAAGAAATATTGTTATTACTAATAATGCCATATTCATTAGCAACCTGATTATCTAACAAAAAATAATAAGTAATTTGGCCGCTATTAGTGATCGCCCCATCTTCACTAATAAAACCATCTTGGCAGATGGTAAACATCTTGTTGCCACTTGGGTGATCATCGCTTAAATCAAAACTAGCGATATTATCGATATTTGCAACATTTATTTGCCCATTAATTTCAGTGACATCATCACTAAAAGTGACAAAACTAGCAAAGCCAGCTGAAATTAATGCTAGGGAAGTTAAAAATAGTACTGCCCCCCCCCAAGACGATTATGAGACATTTTCTTATTCTTGTTATGCTTAATTTTATCTAACATTTCCGGCTCAATAAGTACATTTATTATACACTTAATTCCTTTTAAAGCAATAAATCTTCCTTTATTAGAATGGAATAATCTTTTAATTTTATTAAAAACACGCTATGATTTATCTCGTATTAGATAGATATGAAAGAAAAATTTTCTAAGCTAATTCAAAGTATAAAAATCACTCCGATGTTTGTTATCTGCCTCTCTTTTTTGGCAGTGATCTTAATTGGTAGCGGACTCTTATGTCTCCCCTTTGCCTATCAAGAAGGCCAAGACATCTCTTATATCGACGCTTTATTTACGGCGACGACCTCGACTTGTGTTACTGGTTTAGTTTCTGTTTATGATGGGGTAGGAGGAACCTATACTTTATTTGGCTATATTGTCGTTGGTTTTTTAATTCAAATTGGTGGCTTAGGTGTAACAACTTTTGCCGTCTTTTTCTTTATGCTTGTTTCCAATAAAATCTCTTTTTCAAATCGTACTTTAATTAAAGAAAGCTGGAATTTAAAATCCTTAAAAAGTTTAAGAAAAGTCTTCTTTTATGTCCTCTTAGTCACTTTTTCCATTGAATTATTTGGGGCGATTTTATCTTTCATTGATTTTTATTTAATTCATCATTTTCCTGTTGATGAAGCGATTGGTTATGCGATCTTTCATTCCGTCTCAGCCTTTAATAACGCTGGGATTGATTTATTTGGTAACCAATCACTCATTGCTTATCAAGATGATATTCTATTAAATTTAACAACTTGTTTTTTAATTATTATGGGTGGCATTGGTTTCTTTGTCATCGTCGATATTGTTTCTAAGAAATTTAATCTTAAACATTGCACCTCACATACGAAAGTTGTTCTAACTTATACAGCTTTCTTATTAGTAGTTGGGACCTTATTAATTTATTTATGTGAATTAAATAATCCGAATGCAACTAATTATGGGGGAACTTCTTTCCTAGGTGCTTTCTTTATGTCAACTTCTTCTCGAACGGCTGGTTTTTCTTTATATGATTTATCAACTTATCGCGACGCGACTTTATTCGTCATTATTGCTTTAATGTTTATAGGTGCTTCTCCTGGCGGTACAGGTGGGGGTATTAAAACGGCAACTGTCGCGGTTCTTTTATCTTATTTCCGCGGTTTAATTATCAATAAAAAACCTTCGTTATATAAGCGTTCTTTAAGCGATGATTTAATTAAAAAGGCGTTTTTAATATTTTCATTAGGGTTGAGCGTCTTTTTACTTGGGTTATTCCTCGTCTGCGTTTTCGAAGGTAATTATAACTATATTCTTAACGGCGAAAAAATTCTTAGTTATGAAGAAGGAGCGATTCGCTTTTCCTTTATCGATTACGCCTTTGAATGCATGTCAGCATTTGGTACGGTCGGTCTATCGACTGGCTTTACGCCTTATTATTCAATTGGCAGCAAAATTGTTTTAATATTATTAATGTATTTAGGTCGCGTCGGACCATTATCGATTTATACGGCTGTCCGCCGTAAATCGACGCAGAAATTTTATTATGTAACCGAAGATATTCAAATTGGTTAGAGGTGAATTTATGGCAAAGAAAAAGATGAGTATTGGGATCTTAGGACTAGGAAAATATGGCTTGGCTTTAGTGGAATCTCTCGTTAGTAACGGCAAAGAAGTTGCCTGCTTAGACCGCGATGAAAATAAAGTTAAAAAAGCATTAGAATACACTGATTTTGCTTATGTAACTGAAGAATTATCGACCGCGAATCTCTTAGAAATGGGCTTTGATCAATGTGAGACCATCGTCATTTGTATTGGTGAACACATGGATAGTGCAATTTTTGCTACCATTAATGCCTTAGCCTTAAAAAACGTTAAAGTCATTACCATGTCAAACACGGATGAGATGGGCCGGGTTTTAGAAAAATTAGGCGCGGAAGTCGTTTATCCTTATAAAGATAGTGTGGAGAAATTAGCTAAGAAATTATCTTCCACTAATGTTTTAGATTTTATTGCTTTAAGCGATAATATTGAAATTTGTGAAGTTAAAATTCCTAAAGCTTATCTTAATAAGGCTATCCGCGACACTGATATCCGTTTAAAATATGGTTTAAATATTATTGCTATTCGTCACGATGCCGAAAATATTGAATTAAGGATTGATCCAGAATATGTCTTAAAAGATAGCGATACCTTAATCGTTTTAGGTGAAAGTAAATTTTTAAGAAAGTTTGAGTCAAGACAATAATGAAAATTGCTTTAATTGCCCATGATAAAATGAAAAACGAGATGATTAATCTCGCAAAAGAATATCGCGATGTGTTAGGCCAAAACACTTTATACGCGACCGGGACCACCGGAGCGCTTATCATCGCGAACACGGGTTTAAAAGTTAATTTACTTAAAAGCGGTCCTTTAGGTGGTGACCAACAAGTTGGTTCAATGATTGCTGATAATTTATTAGATTTAGTTATCTTTTTACGCGATCCTTTAACTAGCCAACCCCATGAGCCTGATATTTCGGCCTTGCTTAGATTATGCGATGTCACTAAAACCCCTTTAGCGACTAATCTTAGTTCGGCTAAAATCATGCTCCATTATTTAGAAGATTTAAAACAAAAAGAAAAATAATTTTTTTCCAATAAAATGAACGATTCAATTGTTGATAAGATGGGAGATGATCATCCCAAAGATATTGCTCTAAAAGCTTTTTTAGCCCTTAAGGGTGGTGATATGTCATCTTTTGATGTCATTTATCATTTATCGAAAAAAGGAATCTATTATGCGATTTATCTCATTATCAAAAATCAAGCGATCGCTGAAGACTTAATGCAAGACACTTATGTCTCTTTCCTCGATAAATTAAATAAATTAAATGATGACATCGATGTTTTAGCCTATCTAGTAACGATGGCTAAAAACCTTGCTCTCAATTATTATAAAAGGCATAAAAAAGAAATGGAGCTACTCGCTAATCACATCCCATTTTCTTATTATGAAGAAAATTTCTCGAATCATGATTTACTTAAGGTCATGAAGGAAACTCTTTCGGAAAAAGAAATGCAAATCTTCATGTTAAGAATTATTGGCGAATATTCTTTTAAGGAAATTTCCCAAATCATGAATATTAAAATTGGGACCTTGACTTGGGCGTACCAAGAAGCCCGCGCGAAATTAGTAAATAAATTAGGAGGTAAATGAAATGCTCGATAAACAAGAACAAGAATTCCAAAAGCAAATTCATCAGGCTTTAAGTGATGAAAATCTTCCTAATCAAATCACGAAGATTAAAGAAACTTATTTCGCTAAAAAAGAAAAGAAAATTCCTTGGTATAAAAATAAATTATTTTATGGGATTGGTTCACCCATTTTAGCTGCTGCAATTGTTTTAGCAATTGTTATTCCTTTATCTAGTGGTGGTGAAGAATCGATTTCAAATATTCCCCCTAATCCTATTACCATTAATGGTAATAGCGAACAATTAGCCTTCTCATTATTATCAACTTCTAGTTATATTAATAATAACCTTAATAGCGCGCCTTTAACCCTCGCTAAAAAAGCCCGTACCTTTAATGATGAAAATCAATTCGGTGAATATATGGCGGATATTAATCCTTATATGTTAACGATGGAAAGCATGTTAAAAAATAATTTTAATCCGGAATTTACTTTAACTAAAGATGCCGATTATTTGAATGTAACTTACGATTATCTCATGGAAGTTCGTTCTTTAAATTCGGCCTATGAATTTTATTATAATGAAGTAGATAAAATCTCTAATGATTCACCTTTTGATGATGATGAAGATGAAATTGAACAAGAATTTCATGTTGAAGGAGTCGTCATTATTGATCAAATACCATATCAAGTTCGCGGCGATAAAGAAATTGAAATCGAAAATGATGAAAGCGAATATGAATTAACTTTAAGAATCACCATCGATGATTCTTCATATTTGCTTTTTGAAGAAGAAAAAGAAAGCGAAACTAATGAAAACGAACAATCATATACCTATTCTTATTATTTAAATAATCGCCTAATTTCATCAACCCAACTCGAGTTTGAAGAAGAAAGAGGTCAAAAAGAAACTGTCATTAATTATGAAGAAACTAATAATTATGAAGCTTCTTATTTATTATTTTTAGATAATTCTAATAATTTATATCTAAATTACGAAATTGAAGATCGTGGAGCAGGTTTAATTTCTATTACCATCCCTGACGAGAATCACTATTTATATTTAGAAACGCGTTTAGGCTATGAATATTTAGCGTTGCGCGAATAATTATCATTAATTAATTAATTGATTTAGGTGGTGCTTAGCATCACCTTTTCTTTTAATCATCAAAATATTATTTTCTTATTTATAAAATAAATAAAATTTCCATTAAAAAATATTTTGCATTTTTTTCCAATAAATTAACTAGGTGAGTTGTTGATATAGTGAAAGTGAGGAAAAACAATATGAAAATTCAAAAACTTATAATCCCTGCCTTAGCGGTAATACTCCTAGCAGGCTGCCAAGACGGAGGCAATAAATTCGTCATTAATGGTCAAGATGGTACAATTACTGGAAGCGAAGCTACCTTCATCTATGAAAGCGTGACTTCGATTGGCTTATTAGAAACTATCTCGCCTACCACCAATGTCCATCAACGTGTTAGAAAGGCAAGTCAAGAAACCCTCGATCAAATTGAAAAATATTTACCGATGGTTGACGCAGCGTTTAGTGGTAATCAAAACCAAATCAGTGCGACAAATGTCATTAGTGATCGCCCCGAATATGGAATGCAAACAAATGTATCATATTTAGATGTTAATGGTGTCGCGACTGGCTTTACCCTCTATTATAACGAAACACCAATAATCGAAGACGATGATGACGACGATTGGTGGGACGAGGAAGAAGAAAGTCGCTTAAATGGTATTCTCTTATTAAATGAAGTTGAATACAAAATGTTTGGTGAAAAAGAACTTGAAGGCGACGAAATGGAATTAAGCGTTCGTTACTCCTTAGATGATGGCACCTATGTCCATGTTCAACAAGAACTTGAAAGAGGCGAACAAGAATTTGAATACGAAGTCTATCAAGGCGGTCGCAAAATCTATGAATATTCCCTTGAAATGGAAAATGATGAAGTGGAATTAAAAGTCTTAGATCGCAATTCTAATCTCTCGCGTCTTGAATTAAAATTTGACCGCATTAGAAGGGGTGGACGACAATTAATTAGAGCGAAAATTTTAGAAAACCGCAACCAAGAAATCATCTATTTTGAAAAAGTAGTGGATGATAGTGGCTCAGTCGATTACATAGTCGTTAATCCATAAAAATAAGCGATATATAAAAGGAAATCACTGCAAATCGCAGTGATTTTTCTTATTATCGAAACGTAGTGAAGATAAAAACCGGGTGCTATGCACGTGAGAATCGAAATAGCTTCCTGCGATGTGAAAAAACCTCATGTTATAATCAAAA
>CASFQR010000029.1 GCA_949297275.1 uncultured bacterium
TCCTAAATATTTTTAGGATTTAAGAGAAAGTTCCGCAAAGAGAACTGTTTTTGTCATACAAATCAATTTTTACTTGAATTATTAATAGTTAAATCTCCTAACATTTATATTATAATCTTTTAAAAATAAAAGGAGCGAATTTCCTTCGCTCCAATTAAGATTATTTGTTTAAATTAATTAATCTTCAAATAAATCAGGGAATTGTGAGACGAAATAGTCATAAATATCGCTATCATGATAAGTTAAGGTATAACTTTCAATGTAGGATTCATAAGCACTATTGATGTAGGCATCACGAGTGCCTAAAACATTAGCTACTTCATAAGCAACTTCTTCGGTAAATAAGACATTATCTGTCTTAAGATTGTAGTAGCTGTGGCTATTATTAATTGTTAATTTAGAAGTGGAAACTGCTTCATTAACTTTCACAATATAGCTTGAACCACCTTCATAAATGACGAAGTTATGTAAGTTGATATCCGCTGATTCACTAACAGCTGGCGTTAAATAATAATTATTGTTGATGTAACGGACATAATTATCTGGATCATAACTATGATTATTATAAGTTTCCATTTCATCTTCGGTGAAATTATCTAACTCACTAGAAACATTAATATTAAATAAGCGATTGCGGATACCTTCAGGTAAATCGGTTAAGCCATCTTGACGGACATACCAACCATCGATTGTGTAATCTTTTAAAGCGAGTTCCGCTGTTTGAATCGCTAAACCAACTTCTTTTGGATAAGCGTTATTGTTAGTAAAATTAGCTAAAGCACTATTGGCGGCTTCACTAGCGAAACGATTCGCTTCATCAATTAAGAGATATTCATCAAGAAGAATGCCATATTGTGTTGCCGGGTAATAGGTAATCATTTCTTCTTGACCATCGTTATCGACATCGACACTAGCGGTAGCGGTACTAAAGCCAGCAGCGTCTAATAAATCTTTTTCGTCTTGCGTTAATTCGATGATTGTGCCATCACTATTAATGCCATCGATACCGCGCCAAGCATTTGCCACGATTTCAAAATCAACCTCTGCATTCGCGTCTTTTTGATCGAGAATATATTTATCAGAGAATTCATATAATAATTGGTTAGCAGCTGTCGTCAAATTAACACCACCTTGGGTAAAGGTTGTATCGCTAGTTAAATTAACGATATCAACATTACGACCATACGCGCGACCTAAAGAAGAATAATAATCATTATATAAGAATTCTTCAACTAGCATTTCGCGGTAGATATTAGGCACTAATTCACGATTAATATAATCGGCAAAATAATCGAAATGAATGAACATTGAGACATCTTCGCGGCTAAATGAAGGAGTTAAGTAGCCAACATACCAGTCATCATGTGTCATATCAATATCGTATAATTTAGAATAATATGAACGGGCTAAGCGAATTTCATAGAACATTGAGCGGTCAGAATATGAACCACTAGAAATTTCGCTATAGAAATGTTCATTAATTCTTTCTTGAATGCGATTATAGAAATTAGTAACTCGTTGGGTTAATAATTCATCTTCACTAATCGCGTATTTCGCGCCTTCAATTAAAGCGGCATCACCCTCTTTAACGAAAATATTTGCATGTTCACGCGCATAATTAGCAACAGCAGCACTATCCACACTTTTGCCACTAAATAAAGCGCTTAGTTCGGCATAAGAACCAAATTGATCTTCGGCAATTAAATACATGAATTCATCGAGAATTCGATCGGTTTTACCTAAAGCAATTTGATCATAAATTTCAGCGAAGATATTGTTATATACTTCAGTTTTTTGGCCATCCTCATTATTGATAATGGCATCGTTATAATTATTTGGGAGAGCGTTGAAACCATCGCAACTAGCAAGAGCAACAATGGCAGCGAGTAAGGTTGCACCACCAAATAATTTCTTTTTAGCGTCGATCATCACAAAGTCCTCCATCAGCCCATAATTCAGAATCGCGTTCACTTGGGCTTAAATTATATTGAATAGCACAAACTTCAGGTAAATTTTTGCTTCTTTCTGAAGTTTGTTGTTCAAGATATTCGATATAAGTTCGCCATGTCTCATCCCAGGTTTGTTCTTCTTCCATCGATAAGGTTACACGGCTTGATTCAATCCAATGTGTAATAGCGTTACCAATTTCTTCATCATTAAATTGAATCTTTTCACTTTCAAAATATTTTTCGAAAATGTAGTGGTCAATATTATCATCAAAACCAGTGATTGCATTATAAACCGTTTCAGCACGGCTACGATTATCACTTGTTGGTTGATCAAAGAAATTGACATATGTTCTTAAAGGATTGTCGTTTGCATCAACTGGATAATCAGCATGTCCTGGATAATAAGTTGTGTAATAATTTGATAAAGAAACTTCATTTTCTTCAAATGGTGAACGATTGATGACGATAAAATGTAAACCTTGATATGAACTATCGCCTTCAGTGCCACCTCTAACCACTAAGATTGGATCACCGGTTGTCGTGCATAAGACTTTATCTAAATCATCAACAACATTGTCGCCATTAATATCTAAACCTTTGACAACTTTAAAGCCTGGCATAGCGGCAAATGTGGCGTTATATTCACCAACTTCGTTTTCACCACTGACGACACCAGCATTAACTGTACCAGCAGCATTAGCAATATCGTTAGGTGTGATTACGCTAACATTATGTTTGTTGAAATATTTATTAAATAAAACATTTCGTGGGTAATATTCAGCATCACCATTATTTACTTCGGTGTTGTTATAACCAGTAACGATTTCAGCGTAATCATTAAGCTTTAAGAATGCGCCATAAGGAATAGTGGAGATTGTTTCATTATTAGTCGCTTCTTTTAATGCAGTTTTAGTATCATCATCAATGCCGATTGCGGATTGACTAGCGGCATTTGCAGTTAAGGAATTGTAGATTTCTTCATAAGCGTAAACGCCTAATTTGAATTCATTGATATAACTTGTATCTTTATCCATGATGCCAAGTTCACCATAATTGGTCGCACTTCCGGTATCATCAGACATAATTTGAGCAATTGAACCAAAGGAACGATTACTATTCGCGAGTTCATTAGCAAGGCTATACAATTTGCGAGCATTATCTTCTGAAATAGTTCCGTTATAATGTGCGCCACTAGCAGCATCAACATTAACTAAAATGTGTGATACATGGTAAGGAACTTTAGCTTCTAAATATCCTTCATAGCCATCGCCTTCAGCATCATCGGTGCGTGAATCGCGGAGATGATCGATGTTGTCATCATAGAATTTTTCTTCAAAATCTTCTTCCATCGCTTGGTAAAGTAAGACTTGATATAAATCGTCTTCATTTACCGCACCATAACTATCTAAGGTGTTAGCGAATTCTTCATCATAACTTGTACCATTAGCACTGGCGTTATCTTCGGCTTCATCTTTCAAAGATGTTAGACGAGCGCTAGCTGTATCTTCGCAATCTTGCAATGCGCCTTCTTGGCCAGGTTCTACTAAATAATAATTGCGAACAACTAGTTCATAGGTTTTTTGAAACATCGTTGACACACTGGATGAATCAGTTAAATAAGTACCGAATAATTCTTCAGCACTATAATGCATGGTTTCACCCTGCGCATTTACATATGTCAAGATGTAGCCTTGGTAATTATAAATAGGTGCATCACAAGCCGCTAAAGCCATGACAGAGAGAGCACCTGTTAATAAACCAAGCGTTACTTTTTCTTTTTTCATAAGTAACTATTTGCCTCCTTCTTTAAACATAGCGGTTATATTCTATAACATAAGTTATAGCAATACAATCGAAAAATTTTAGTCCAAAACCAACGCATAGAGAAAACCGCTTCTCTATTTTGGTAATGCAATAAATAAAATATATTTATTTAACATTTAAGTCAAATATTTTTTTAAAATAGTAAATGCTTGGAAGATGAAAAATTATCGCATTATTTGCTAATTTTACTAATTTGCAATAGAATACATTCGATTTAGGAGGGCCTATGTCAAAAATTATTATTCGTGACTTACATGTCTCAACCGAAGATAGAGAAATATTAAAAGGTTTAAATTTAGAAATAAATGAAGGCGAAACAATCGCTTTATTAGGACCTAATGGTAATGGTAAATCAACTTTATTACAGACCATTATGGGAAACCCGCGTTACCATGTAACCCAAGGTTCTATTTTTCTTGATAACATCGATTTATTAAAGCAAGAAGTCGATGAAAGAAATCGGCTTGGAATTTTTTTAGCAATGCAAAATCCAAGCGAAGTTCCTGGGGTGAATAACGCAGATTTTTTAAAAGCTAGTTTGAACGCTCATCGGGAAAAGCCAATCCGCCTAGCAGAATTTTATCGTTTGCTTGATGAAGCTTATAAAGAAATAAATATTCCTTTTGAATTTTCTTCTAGAAATTTAAATGAAGGTTTTTCTGGTGGTGAAAAAAAGAAAAATGAAATTTTACAAATGCTCTTATTATCACCTAAATTTTCGATGCTCGATGAGATTGATTCAGGCTTAGATGTTGATGCGATTAATGTTGTTAGCAAAGTTATTCAAAAAGAACAAACGAAAGGCAAAGGATTTTTAATTGTTTCCCATTACGCGCGTTTATATGACTTAATTAAGGTTGATCGCACTTTAATTTTAGTTGATGGTAAAATTGCCTTAGAAGGTGATAAAAATTTAATTAAACGCGTCGATCAAGAAGGTTATACTTGGCTTGAAAACGAATTAGGCATTTCTTTAAAAGAAGATAAAGAAACTAATGATGTGTCTTTAGGTATTTGTTTAACTAAGGAGGCAATGAAAAAAGCCAAATGAGGACAATTAAATTAAGCCGTTCTCAACAAGAAGAAATTCTTATTTTGCAAGAAGATGATTTTAATATCGAGCTTTCTTTTGCTGCGAAATTAACGCTAAAATTCTTTTTTTCACAGTCCACTAAGAATATTAAAATATATGCAAAATTAATGAAAAACGCTCAAATCGACATTATTTTTGCTGATTTTTCCTATAATTCTATGACGGTTGATTGTTTGGTGGATTTAGATGAAGAATATAGCAAAGCCAATGTTCATTTAGCGAGTTTAAATTATCAAGATTTCTTTAAAAAATACAACATCTCATTTAATCACCTTGCCCCAAATACTTATTCCCAAATGGATTTATTTGGCGTTAGTAAAGACGCAAGTAAAATTTTCTTTACTGGCACTTCTAAAATCTTTAATGGATCATATAAATCAACCGCGCATCAAAATGCTAAAATTATTGTTTTTGATCAAAACGCGACTGGGGAAACTTTGCCATTATTAAAGATTGATGATAATGATGTTATAGCCACCCATTCTGCGGTTGTTGGACGCTTAAAAGATGATCATCTATTTTATTTAATGTCACGCGGTCTATCAAAAAAGGATGCGCGTACCTTAATTACATATGGCTATCTAAGTCCAATCAGTAAATATTTTAATGATGATATTCAAGAAGAAATTAATAACATCATCGCCTCGAGGGTTTAAAATGATTGATATTAAAACAATTCGTAAAGATTTCCCAATATTAAATAATAAGATTAAAATGCAAGGTCATGACCTTGTTTTCTTAGACAATGCCTCGACTACATTTAAACCAACTTGCGTTTTAGATGCAATTAAATGCTATTATAATTTTGAGACAAGTAATTCTCATCGTGGTGATTATGATTTATGCTTTAATATTGATAATAAAATCGCTGAGACGCGTGAGATTTTAGCGGAGTTTATTAATGCTAAACCTGATGAAATTGTTTTTACTTCTGGTGCTTCGATGTCGATGAATCTTATCGCCTATGGTTTTGGGACTAAATATTTAACTAAGGATGATGAGGTGTTATTAACGCAAGCAGAACATGCTTCTAATGTTTTACCATGGTTTAAAGTTCACGAATTAACTGGTTGCAAAATTTCTTATATTCCTTTAACGAGCGATGGTCGTATCACTTTAGAGAATGTTAAAAAATCAATCAACAAACACACTAAGATTATTTCGATGGCCCATGTAAGTAATGTTTTAGGTTATATCAACGATGTTAAAGCCATTGCTAAAATCGCACATGAGCATCATATCATTTTTGTTTGTGACGGCGCCCAATCTGTTCCGCATATGAAAATTGATGTTAAAGATTTAGATATTGATTTTTTAGTTTTTTCAGGTCATAAGATGTGCGGGCCAACTGGTATCGGAGTGCTTTATGGCAAATATGATTTATTAGATAAAATGGATCCATTGATGTCGGGTGGTGGCATGAACGCAAAATTTGATATGTGCGGTGATGTTTCATATTTAAAACCACCAGAAAGATTTGAAGCTGGAACAATTAATATCGAAGGCATTTTAGGCTTAGGTGCGGCAACAAAATATTTGATGAAGATTGGGATGAATAATATTCGAGAATATGAAACTAATTTACGAAAATATTTAATTAGTAAAATAGAAAATAACCCGAATATAATTATTTATAACAAAGACGCTGATGGCGGAATCTTAACCTTTAATATCAAAGATGTTTTCGCTCAAGATGAAGCAACTTATTTAAATTCCAAAGGTATTGCTATTCGTTCTGGCCAACATTGTGCTAAAATTTTAATTGATTTTTTAGGGGTAGTAGCGACTTGTCGCGCATCAATTTATTTTTATACTTCCAAAGAAGATATCGATCGATTTGTGGAAGCAATAAATAATGGAGGTGATTTTTTAGATGCCTATTTCTCTTAGTCCCTTAATGATGCGGGAAATTATCATGGATCATTATTCAAATCCATCGCATAAACATCAGCCAAAAGTTGACGGTTATTTAAAAATTCATTCTAGTTCAGTAAATTGCATTGATGATATCGATGTTTTTCTCCTGATTAACGATGGTAAAATTATTGATTGCTGTTTTGATGGAGTTGCCTGTGCTATTTCAACCGCTAGCACCGATATAATGTGCGACTTAGTTATTGGTAAAGACGAAGATTTTGCTAAAAAAATCCTTCATGAATATTTAAATATGATTTACGAAAAAGAATATGATTCTGCTTTATTAGATGAGGCTAATGCCTTCCAAAATACTCATAAACAAGCTGCTAGAATTAAATGTGCAACGATTGGTTGGAATTCCTTAGACGAACTTTTTAAACTTTTTGATGAGGCGAAAAAGCATGATTAAAAAAGACTTTTTAGAGAATGATTATAAATACGGTTTTCATGATCAAGACACTGCTATTTTAACAACCGGTGTGGGCTTAAATGAAGATGTCATTCGTCGAATCTCACATTTAAAAAATGAACCTGAATGGATGTTAGAATTTCGTTTGAAAGCTTATGAAGCATTTTTAAAATTACCTTTACCTAATTTTGGTCCTAAACTCGATAATATCGATTTTCAATCATTTACCTATTTTACACGTAACGCAGAAAAGGTTGCTACTTCTTGGGAAGAGGTGCCCGAAACAATTAAAAACACTTTTGATCGTTTAGGTATTCCTGAAGCTGAGCAAAAATTTCTTAGCGGCGTAACTACCCAATATGAATCAGAAGCAGTTTATCATAATATGCTTAAAGAAGTTTCCGATAAAGGTGTTATCTTTTTATCAACTGATCAAGCCTTACAAGTTTGCCCTGATTTAGTTAAAAAATATTTTAATAGTGTTGTACCTTATTATGATAATAAATTTGCTGCTTTAAATGGTGCGGTTTGGTCTGGTGGATCTTTTATCTATGTTCCAAAAAACGTAAAATTAAATAAACCTTTGCAGAGTTATTTTAGAATTAACAATGAAAAGAGTGGTCAATTTGAACGCACATTAATTATCGTTGATGAAGGGGCTGATGTTCATTATGTTGAAGGTTGTACCGCCCCAATTTATTCTAAAGATTCTTTACATGCAGCGATTGTTGAAATTATTGTTCATCGCAACGCTAAATGTCGTTATTCCACTGTCCAAAATTGGTCAAATAATATTTTAAATCTTGTAACAAAAAGAGCCGTGGTTTATCAAAACGGCCAGATGGATTGGATTGATGGCAACATCGGTAGTCACATTAATATGAAATATCCAGCCTGCATTTTAAAGGGTGAAGGGGCGAAAGGTAATTGCATTTCAATTGCTGTGGCTTCAAAAGGACAATATCAAGATGCGGGCGCTAGGATGATTCATGAAGCAAAAAATACCTCCTCGACTATCATTTCTAAATCGATTGTGCATTCAGGAGGAATAGCTAATTTTCGCGGGACTGTTCGCCATGAATCTAATGCAACTGATTGCCGCTCACATATCGAATGTGATACTTTAATTTTAGACAATATTTCAAAATCGGATACTATTCCAAAGGATATTGTTAAAAACAATAGTTCTTATATTGAGCACGAAGCCACGGTCAGCAAAATTAATGAAGATCAACTTTTTTATTTAATGAGTCGTGGGATATCGAAAAAAGACGCTACTCAGATGATTATTATGGGCTTTATTGAACCGTTTTCTAAAGAGCTTCCAATGGAATATGCTGTTGAACTTAATCAATTAATTAAACTAGATATGGAAGGTTCAGTTGGTTAATGATTGATCATAATTTTGATATTATTGTTGTAGGTGGCGGACACGCCGGAGTTGAAGCCGCACATGCTACTAGCAAGATGGGTGCTAAGACTCTTTTAGTCACCTTAAATAAGAAAATGATTGCCAATATGCCTTGCAATCCCTCGATAGGAGGAAGCGCGAAAGGGATCGTTGTTCGCGAAGTAGATGCTCTTGGTGGCTTGATGGGCTATGTTGCTGATTTAAAGCGTCTTCAAGTTAAAATGCTAAATACTGGTAAAGGCCCCGGTGTTCAATGTTTAAGAATGCAAGAAGATAAACATATTTATCCCTCTTTAATTCAAGAAGCATTAAATCAAATCGACAATCTTACTATTTACGAAGGAATGGTTACTTCTTTAATTTATTCTAATCACGAAGTTAAAGGGGTGATTTTAGAAGATGGTCAAGCCTTTTATTCTAAAGCAACTATTTTAGCGAACGGAACTTATCTTGAAAGTCAAATTTTGCGTGGACACGATAAATTTAGTGGTGGTCCAGATGGTGAAAGACCTGCGCATGGTTTATCGTCTTGTTTAGTTGATATGGGCATCGATATTTTTAGATTAAAAACTGGAACGCCTCCGCGCATTGATAAAAATACCATTGATTTTTCCTTAACCGACATTCAACCAGGACAAGAAGGCTATTTAAACTTCTCATACCTTCATCAAGATTATGTAACTTTAGATGGTCAGTTACCTTGCTACCTTCTTTATACCAATTTAAATACGCACGAAATAATTCGTTCCAATTTAAATGAAAGCGCGCAGTTTAATGGTTTAGTGCAAGCTATCGGACCACGATATTGCCCTTCAATTGAAGGCAAAATAGTTAATTTTTCGGATAAAGAACGGCATCAATTATTTTTAGAACCAGAATTTCGTGATGGCGATAGCATTTATTTACAAGGTTTAGCTACCTCTCTATCGAAGGAAGTGCAAGAAAAAGTTGTCCATTCTTTGCCAGGTTTAGAAAATGCAAAATTTCTAAAATATGGGTATGCAATTGAATACGATGCGATTAAATCATATGAATTTGACGCTACTCTTAAAATTAAAAAGTACCAAGGTTTATATGTTGCTGGGCAAATTATGGGAACCTCTGGTTATGAAGAAGCAGCTGGTTTAGGAATTATGGCTGGTATTAACGCTTTTAATTATATTAATAATAAAGAACCCTTCATTTTAAGAAGAAATGAAAGTTATATTGGTGTGATGATTGATGATATTGTTACTAAAGGAGTCGATGAACCTTATCGTCTTTTATCAAGTCGCGCTGAATATCGCCTTTTGTTAAGACATGATAATGCTGATCGTCGCTTAACTAAATATGGTTATAATTTGGGTTTAATTGATCAAGACCGTTATGATGCTTTTATTGAGAAGGAAGAAAAATTATCGTATGTTTATAATTTCTTAAATAATAATTATCTTTCCTATAAACCGGGCATTCTAGAATATTTAAAACAAAATAATTTAGAGCCAATTCATAATTCAATTAAAGCAAGTGATTTATTAAAAAGAACAGCTGTTAATTACCAAAATCTTCTTGATTTATTTCCTTCTTTAAAAGAGATTAATTTACCATTATATGCGATTAGACAACTAGAAATCTTAATTAAATATGAAGGTTATATAAAAAAACAAGAAGATATTGCCTCTTCTTATGCTAAATTTGATAATTATAAACTAGACAATAATATTGACTATTTACATATGGATGGTTTGGCGTTAGAAGCTCGGCAAAAGCTCGATCGGATTCGTCCATTAACTATCGGGCAGGCATCTCGCATTAGTGGGGTTAATCCTAGCGACATCTCAATTTTAATTTTAAATTTGAAAAAGAACAAATAATGACACTTGAATTATTTTTTAATTATCTAAAAGAAGAATTAAATATTACCTTAGATTTTATTCAACAAAACCAATTCCTTTCCTATATTAATTTTTATAAAGAAGAAAATAAAAAATATAATTTATCAACAATAGTTGATGATGAAGAAATTATAAAAAAACACTTAATTGACAGTGTTTATATTGCAAAATATGTAAATTTTTCTTCATTTTTAGTTGCTGATTTAGGTAGCGGTGGCGGTTTTCCAGCAATACCTTTAGCGATTATTTTTAAGCAAGCACAATTTCATTTATTTGAAACTCGTAATAAGAAAGCTGATTTTTTAATGGCTACAATTAAACTTTTAAATTTAACTAATGCAACCATTCATAAAGTGCGGGTGGAAGATGTTAATTCTTTAGGTTTAAGAAATCATTTTGATTATGTAATTGCGCGTGCTTTTAAGCCACTAAATGTCTTAGTTGAACTTGCTTTACCATATTTAAAAATCGGTGGTTTATTATGTGCATATAAGGGACGAAATTATCTTGACGAAATTCAAGTTGCAAGTAACGCTATTAGACTTGTTGGTGGCCATCTAGAAAAAATCGAAGAATATAGTTTAAGCGACACGAATGATTTAAGATCGCTTTTATTAATTAAAAAAATAAAAGATGTAACTAAATTTCCTCGCTCTTATGCGATGATATCACATAAACCTCTTTAATTTTTTAATCATTCCATTATAATTATTTTGTTTCAGGGCAGGGTTAATTTCCCGACCGGTGGTCATACCCCACGAGCCTATTAAGGTTGAACTAGTGAGATTCTAGTGGCGACAGTAAAGTCTGGATGGAAGAAATAATTTTATTTCCATTGCCCTAGAAAGGGGCTTTTTATTATGAATATTGTTCATGCAATTGTTCTAGCGGTTATCTTAGTTATCTGGCTACTTGTAATCATTAAACTTTATTTTTCAGAAGTTAAGAAAAAAGAACAAAAAAATATCAATAAATTTGTTACTCGAGTCGCGATCTTTGGAGCAATCTCAACGATTCTTTATGTTGTTCCTATCTTTCAATTCTCCGTACCATTTATTCCATCATTTTTAGAATTTCACTTTGATGAAATACCAGCTTTTATTGCCTCGTTTGCGTATGGTCCTTTAACTGGCTTCTTTATTATCTTAGTTAAAACAATTATTAAATTGCCAATGACATCGACACTTTGTGTCGGTGAATTAGCCGATTTTATTTATAGTGTAGTATTTATTATTCCTGCCGCCCTTATTTATCAAAAAAGAAGAAAATTTTCTGGAGCGTTAATTGGAATAATGTCAGGAATGTTTTTACAACTAATTGTTTCTTTCTTTGTGACAGTCTTTGCAATGGTGCCTTTTTATATGTATGTGATGGGCTTTTCTAGCGAAGCACTTATGGCGATGTGTCAGGCTGCTAATCCAGCCATCACTAATTTAAATTTTGATTTAGGTTTATATGCCATCTTGCCATTTAACGCAATCAAGGATGCCATTGTGGTTGTTATTACTTTAATTGTATATAAATCCTTAAGGCGTTTTATCAATAAATTAAATTAAGTCTTATTATATTAATATAATAAATCTTTTCAGTATTTTTTTAT
>CASFQR010000030.1 GCA_949297275.1 uncultured bacterium
ATAATTTAATAAATATAATAAATAATTTAACTAGTAACTCAAATCTTAATGGTGCGACAACCGCTAACAATAATTCCCTAGTGACCACCTTTAGTGTTAATAACTTAGCGGTCACCCCAACTAGTAATTATTATTTTGCTATCATTTATACTTTTGGTGGTTTTGCTAGTAATGATTATTCTTCGATTAAAACCTTTTTAGATAAATCTAATATCTTTACTTTTTCTATCTCTGCGACTGCTAATGAATTGGGAGGTAATAATTAAAATGAAATATCGTCAAACGATTACTTCATTTATTATCTCTATTATGTCATTATCATTAGCGATAAGTGGTTTAGGTACCTGGGTAGTTTTAACTAACGAGAGAACCTTTAAACCTAATCAATCGACCGATGATGCCGTTTGTTATATTGAATCGACGGGAGTCTATTATAATGACATTGAACCAGCGATTGACAAGGCAAATGCTTTAGGTGGAAACCAAAAGATCGTTGTTATTCCTAATTCTACCGTCACTTTAAATGAATCGATGTCATTAAATGCGAATGTGGATTTGTTATTGCCGTATAAAACATTTTATGAAACATATGTAAACGAATCAGATGGTACGCGCATTCCAGTTGAAGATGGCGCAATGACTGAAATTAGAGAAGAAAACGGGCGTTATATCGCAAAATATCTTTATTCTAATGGAAAGGATAGTAGCGGGAATCCTAAATATCCTTTTGATTCTGAAAATAAATATAATTTTGATGAGTTAGATGAATATGATGATTATGAAACAAAATTTGCTGATAATTATTCCGATAGATTATCTTCAACTTTAATAATTGATAAAAATGTAACTTTGACTTTAAAGAGCGATTCGCAATTAGTCATTTATGGCCAATTAGGCCGTGTTGGTAATAACTTAAGTGGTTATACGAGTGGCTACTATTCGCAATTAATTTTATTAGAGAACGCTAAAATTAATGTTAATGATGGAGCGATATTAGATAGTCGCGGCTACATAAAAGAAGGTTACTTAAATGCGCCTACCGATAAAAAAGATAGTAATGGTAGCCAAATAATTAATCATGGTAAAGTCTACTCACCCTTTGTTATTTATGATTATCCTGGTGGCAGTGCAACTATCGCTATGTACGCTAAGAGTAGAGAATGTCCGTTTACTATGTATGATATGCCAAACATTCACCCTATAATTAATACTTACATTGATGGGGAAATTTATGGTATGGCTGATTTGTATACTGGTTATGAAAATTTAGGTTTTGCTAGTATTAATATTACTACTTATCCACAACATAACGCTGCGACGCTTGCTATTTTTAGTAACGAAGCATCAAGTAGCCCCTTATTAATTATGGAAGATGATAGTAATGATTTAACTGAGCCAAAAATTATTTCTAAATATCACCCTAACAAATATTCTGATTATAACGACATTTATATAGGTATTAATGAAGATTTATCTTCTAGTGGCCGAAGCGCAGCAAATCAAGATGGTGGTACAACCTCAATAAAAGTTCAAACGAATTCCTCGTTTAATTATTTATCGATTGGTTTACCGGTTTTAGGGAAAAATGTTGTAATTAAAACTGAGGGTGTGTATTTTCCTCTTCCTTGGCAATATAATATTACCTTCGATAATGTCGTTTTTAACGCGCGTGGAGATATTAAATTAATGCAAGGGAGCAAAGTAAGTTTTATTAATAATTCCAATGCTTCAATATCGGAAAAACTTATTTTATATAAGCAATCAAATAATTTTAATGGATATCCTTGCTCGCAATCTCCAGATGCTGAACTAATATTGAGTAATTCTAATTTAACTCTTGCTTCCTCTAGCACTTTCGGCGGTATGGTTTCGACAACTGGTGGCTCTTATATTACCGTTTTATCAAATTCTTTATCTGCTAGCACAACTGAAACACATTCGGCTAAACTTGATTCTAGTAAACTTGGTGTTAATGGTCCGACACTTGCGGTTGGAGCGTGGTATTTAAGTTCAAGCTCTTCAATTGACGATATTCTTGATGATTTAGGAGAGCTTTGCACAATTAGTAGCAAAAGCGATATTACTGGTATCGTTGCTAAAGCGCGCGTAAATAATGAAAATAATATTCAGAATCTTGTCTCTAGGAAAGAATATCAAAGTGACGAAAACGCCTCATTTTTTAATGAATCTGATTTACCGACTACTACTTTCACAATTATCACAAAACGAGATTGGGGTGAATTTTGGAGTGAAGGGATTTTCAACCCCTTTGTTTATGCTAAAGCGCACTTTACTGTGAATGTTTATATAAGTGAAGATGCTGAAACGCATTATAGTAAACGAGAGATTGCTGATGAAGATGGAGCAAAATATAATTTCTCAATTATCGCGGGTTCATATATTGAAATTGTTGGTGATCAAAGCATGAACTCTATTAAATCTATTTCTGGCTTGCCAGATGGCGTTTCTTATAGTAATTATACAACAGGTCGCTTCCAAATTAGTAATGGAGCAGTAATTGAGATTACACCGCAAGTTGGTAATCAACATTAAGAATTAACAAAGTAACTTTTACAATAAATAACTAAATTATATTACCTCTTTACATAAATGTGTACATAATTATGTAGTAGGCTTTTATAATGAAAATAATACCAATTAAAGATCTAAGAGATACTAAAAAAATTATTGAATTAACGCATCATTCTTCCCCAGTATTTATTACCAAGAATGGTTATGAAGATTTAGTTATTTTAACGCATGATGATTATCAACAATTATTAAAGAATCATAATGTTGATTTAGAAAAAAATAAGCTATCAATTAATAACAAAATTAATTATCTTCCTAATCCAAATGAACATTATGGTTTTGTTAAAGTCGGAGCGGCTAATTTTTTGGGTGATGTTGCAAATGTCGAACATAATTACCAAGAAATTATTCGTTTAATTAATGAGGCTAATAAATATAAAGTTCAAATCTTAGTGTTCCCTGAATTATCTTTAACTTCTTATAGCGTAAACGATATGTTTTTCCAAGATACTCTGTATCAGGAAAATCTTAAATATCTTTTAAAGCTTAAAGAATTTAGTAAAGATTACAATATGGTTATTGCCGTTGGAGCTTATTTAAGAAAAGATAATTGTTTATATAATGTCGCGGTGATTTATTTTCAAGGTGAGATCTTAGGGGTTGTTCCTAAATCAAATATTTTTAATAGTGAGAAAAGATATTTTAAAAATCCTCCTTTAAGTAATGATGAAATCTTGATTGGTGAAGATACTTATCCTTTTGGTAATAAATTAATTTTTATCAATCAATATGATTTAGATTTAAAAATTGCCATAACATTTTCTAATGATTTATTTTCTAATTTATCCCCTTCGCAAGATGACGCTCAAGAGGGTGCGACAATTATTTTAAATTTAAGTGCGGTAGGGGAAGTTGTTGGTGAAATGCAACTTCGTCGCGAAATAATTAAAACTCTCTCTTTTAAAGAAAAGAGTGCTTATATTTATTGTTCGGCAAGTTATGGAGAAAGTACAACTGATAATCTTTTTAGTGGTCACTGCCTTATTAGTGAAAACGGTCAAATCTTAAACGAAAATGAATTATTTAGTCATGGTCTAATTTATAGCGATATTGATCTTCAATCTTTAATTAATGCGCGAAAAGATATGATATTTGAAAAGAATAATTCATTAGATGAATATTTATATATCCCTTTTAAAATGGAGATAAATAAAGCGGGTTTAGATCGAAAAATTGCGCAGAACCCATTTATTTTATCCCTTTTTAAAGATGGAAAAAATAATTATCAAACGATTATTAAGATGCAGGCCTATAGTTTGTTAAAAAGATTTAAAAGTGCGCGGGCATCTAAATTAATTGTTGGTCTAAGCGGCGGCTTAGATTCCACCTTAGCGTTCCTTGTCTCCTTAGAAACTCTTAAATTATTAAATTTAGATAACCAACATTTAATTGCTATTTCTTTGCCTTCTTTTGGCACCTCAAAAAGGACTTACGCTAATTCGGAAAAACTTGCCAAAAAGATGAATGTTGATTATCGAGAGATTAATATCTCAAAGACCATCGAATCGCATTTTAAAGATATTGATCACGATTTTAATAATCATAATGCTTGTTATGAAAACGCTCAGGCGCGCGAAAGAACACAAGTTTTACTTGATATTGCTAATGATGAAAATGCTTTGATGGTTGGGACTGGTGATTTAAGCGAATTATGTTTAGGCTGGTGCACTTATAATGGTGATCATATGTCTAATTATGGGGTGAATGCTTCCTTACCTAAAACAGCGATTCGCGAGATTGTTCGTTTATATGCTTATGAGCATTTAGATGTCAAAGATCTCTTATTAGATATAGTTAATACTCCTATCTCTCCTGAATTATTGCCACCTAAAGAAGGAGAAATTGCTCAAAAAACCGAAGATAGTGTAGGGCCTTATGAACTTCATGATTTCTTTATTTATTATTTTTTAAAAGAACATTTTTCGATGAAAAAAATCCTTTATTTAACAAATGTCGCGTTTAAGGATAAATACGATGAAGAAACAATTAAGAAGTGGCTCAAAGTCTTTATTAAAAGATTCTTCACCAGTCAATTTAAAAGATCATGCGCGGTCGACGGTGTTAAAATCAGCGAAATTTCGCTTTCGCCACGAACAGATTTAAAAATGAGCAGCGATACTTCTTTTGAAACTTTTTTACAAAATATCGAGAAAAATCTCTAAACTAAGTATTTTATACTTAAAAGATAATATCTTGCATTTTTCTTAAATTTTGTTAAACTCTTTCTCGATATGATAAACATTGATCCTCCTCTTGACCCTCTGATATTAACTAGCGTAGATAATACTGTCTACGGAATGCCTAGTTGGGTCGTTTGGATTTTAGTTGCCGTTTTATTAATTGTCAGCGCGCTTTTTAGTGCTTCCGAAAATGCTTTTTCTAACTGCAATAAATATCACTTTAAAGTTTTAGCGGATGAAGGTAAAGTCACAGCAAAAATTATCGTTTTTCTAACCGAAAAATTTGAACACACCTTAGTAACAATTTTAATTGGTAATAATATAGTTCAAACCCTCATCTCGACGATGACGGCTGTTTTATTTTATAACCTTTTAGCAGGCACCTCTTTAGCAAATTATGAAGCGATTATCTCCTCAATTATCGTTGGGGCGCTTGTTTATGTCGTTGCCGATACGGTTCCGAAAATTCTTTCAAAAGCAATTCCGAATAAGATGGCAATTTTACTCGCTTGGCCTGATTTCATCTTTTATATCTTATTATTTCCACTTTCTTATATTTTTAAACTAATTTTAGCTTTAACGCATAAAATCTTTCATATTAAAGAGAAAAATACTTTAACAAAGGAAGAATTTATTGATCAGGCCGATGAAGCTATCAGTGAAGAAAATATCTTAAATGAAGGCGAACAATTATTTGAACCTAATGAAATCGGGATGATCAAAAAAGCTTTAACTTTTGATGAGATCAGTGCGAAAGATATTTATACGCCTTTAGATAAAATCATCGCTATAAATGTTGATAATTTATCAATTAGAGAAGTTAATGATTTTATTATTAATAATAAATATTCTCGCTATCCAGTTTATGAAGACGATAAAGAACATATTGTCGGAGTTTTAAGCGTGAATGCATATTTTAAAGAATATGCTTTAGATAATCATTTAGATGTCCGTTCATCGTTAAGTCAACCGCTATTTGTGAATGAAGATGAAAAAGTGGATGAGATCTTTAAAAAACTCAATAATGAAAAAACGCATGTGGCCTTTATTAAAAATGAGCAAGATCGAGTCATAGGGATGTTAACCATGGAAGATATCCTCGATCAACTTGTCGTCGCAAAAAAGGAGGATAAATAATTATGGTTTTAATAATTGTTTATAGTATTGTCCTCCTAGTCTTACTTATTTTATCGATGTTTTTTTCTAGTGCGGATATGGCCTATGGTTCAGCGAGTTTAAATCGCATTACTAAATTAAAAGAAGAGAATCCGAAGAAGAAAAAATATGCGCGCGCCTACAGGTTATCGAAAAATTATGATAAGACAATTTCAACGATTCTTTTATTTAACGATACGATTAATGCTGGGTTAGATACCGTCGCAACTTTACTTGGTATTCAAATTGCTTTACAAGTAGGAATTACTAATAGTGATACTTCCGAATTATATGGTTTAGTCGCTTCGATGATCATCTTAGTGCTCAAAGTCATCTTTGGGGAGATGATCGCTAAATCATTAGGAAAAATATATAACTATAAAGCTGTTGGGGTTTATGCTTTAATTATTCAATTATGTTATTGGATCACCATTCCAATTACTTTCCTAGTTGGTGGGTTTGGTAATATTATTGCCTATCCTTTTATTCATTCCAAAAATGATATTCAAGTGAAGGATGAAGAACTACATGAAATGGTCGATGAAATTGAAGAAGAAGGGGTCATTGATGAAGATAAGGCCGAAATCTTAAGAGGAACGATTGATTATGCGACGACGGAAGTTTATGAAATTATGACTCCACGTGCGAAATTATGTGCGATTGAAAAAGAAACGACGATGGAAGAGATTATGGAAAATAATCGTATCTTTAATTTCTCGCGCATTTTAATTTATGAAGATAACATTGATAATATTATCGGGTATGTTGACACCAAATCGCTAATTAAAGCCTCGTTAGAAAATCAAGAAGTGTTACCTTCTACTAGCATTAAAGAAATTAAATTTGTCCCTCGCACGACTGAAATTAATGATGTCTTAAATTATTTTATTGAAACACATCATCACATGGTGATTGTTTTAGATGAATATGGTGGTGTTGAAGGTTTGGTAACTAAAGAAGATATCTACGAAGAACTCGTTGGGGAAATTTGGGATGAAACCGATCAAACGAATAATATTGTTTCCGAACAAGATGACGATACTTATATTATTGATGGCGGCATGAATTTAGAAGATTTCTGTCAATTATTCGATTTAAATTTTGATGATATTGACACTGAATATGTAACAATAGGGGGCTTTATTATTGAATTATTAGATGATAAATTTGCTGAACTTAATCAAATAATTGAATATCAAAATTTATCGATGAAAGTAATTGCGATGGGCAAGCATCATACAATTAAAAAATTATTAGTAAAGAAATTAAAAGATAGCGACGAAAAAGAATAAAATTCTATTATTCATTATTTTTATAATGAAAAAAAATCACTCCTTGCTATAATAAGATTGTCTATGAGGAAGGGATTATGAAAAATAAATTTATCTTAATTAATACTTTAATCAGCGTCTTTTTACTTAGTGGTTGTATCTCGAAAGAAGCTTTGACACCGAATACTTTAAAAATATTAACGAATCCGAGCGATTCGACTACTTTAAATGACAGTGAAATGGAAATTGTTTTAGCAGAAGCTAAGAATAATTTAAAAGATATTGCCTCAGTGCGTTATACTGTCAATCAAGTAGATGATAATTCGCGTTTATATACAGGCGCTTTAAGTTCTTTAGCTAATCGTCGTACCTCTTATACCCAATTAGAATTAACACCTTTTAGTAACGATGTATTAGTTTCTTCGATTTCTAATTCGGTTGTATCTACTGGTAACACCGTTTATTCTTCTTATTATTCAAATTCAAACATTTATTATATTGATGAAGCGCCATCATTAAATGAAGGCGAAGATTCTACCTACCAAATTGCGTACAATATTAAATCAACGATCAATAATCAAACCTCCACCTATAGTGGCCGATCCATAACTTTGCCATCATTAGAATATGGCCGAATGTTTTTAAATCAGTTTTTAGAAAGTTCAATATTTGATGATAGCTATACTGAAGGTATTGATTTATTTTCCGTTTCTTCTTTAAAGAATTATGTTTTAACTAATAATGGTTTTGCTATTTCACAAAGCAGTCATAATGTTTACGCGACTTATTATAATGTGACGGTTGATTATCTTGAAAACCCCCTCGTTGGCAATAATGAAAAACAACTCCTTTTAGCAACAATTGATAATTTCCAAATTAGTTACGCTTATGATGGAGAAACTGGCTACCGCCTAGATAATTTCCAATATATTCGCTCGGAGGGTTATTTAAGTGATTATCAAGGTAATATTAATAGCGATATCTTAATTGTCTCGCAGATGACGAAAAATATTAAAATTAATTATGGCCCACGGGCGGAATATGAAGGGGAAATTGTTCCTTACGAAAATATTGATCCCTTTACTGATTATGAATTAGTTTCTATCAGTGAGACTGGTGAATCTACTTTAATTAATCATTTTGTTGATACAACTGCTAGTTATGTAGCATTATATGGTCAAAATACCTCGATAGGTTATGTATCAATAAACCGCTTTAATTTAACAAGTGGCAATTATGCGCTTAGGGATTTAAATGAAGAAATTATTCCTTATGATGATATTGAAATAACTTCCAATCGTTTTAATTCGATTAAACCCAAGATTATTAATAATGTTGAATATATTAATTTATTAGAAGGCGAATATGAGTTTAGAATTTATCTTGATAATAAAGGTCAACTCGTTAATATTGAATTATCTTGCCTTGAAGTGACGATGAATATAGCATGAAAGAAAAAAATTCAATCATTGTTTTACCCAGTTACCAGCCTGATGAAAAATTAATTAAAGTTGTTAATGAACTTTTCCTTAACCGCTTTAAAATATTAGTAATTAATGATGGTAGCGATCCTAGTTATGATCAGATCTTTGAACAAATCAAAGATCAGGCAATTGTTATAGGTTATCAAGGCAATAAAGGTAAAGGCTTTGCTTTAAAATATGGCTATAAATATATCGCTGACCATTTAAGCGATTATCCTTATTTAATTACCGCGGATGGTGATGGACAACATGCGACGGAAGATATTATTAAAATGGATGAAATTGTTACTTCATTAAAAAGGCCAGTTATTGGAGTTCGCGACTTTAAAACCAAAGTCCCAATCAAATCGCGTGTTGGTAACAATTTATCTTGTTTAACCCAGACTTTAATTACCTCTAGATATCTTCGTGATAATCAATGTGGTTTAAGAGCTTTTACGCGAGAAGATTTACCTTGGATGATGAAAGTTAAAGGCAATCGTTATGAATATGAGATGAATATTATTTCCTATCTCCAACTTAAGGAAATGAAATACGCTCCGATGCATATTCAAACGATTTATGAAAATAATAATGAAGGTTCGCATTTTCGTCCATTCCGCGATACGGTACGCATTCAAAAAATTATTTTAAAATTTGGTTTGCCTAAATTAATTAGTTTTATTATTGGCATCGTATTATCTTATATCTATTTTCAATATGCTTTTTTTAATATTAATTTAAATTATGAAGTTTCAACACTTTTAGCGGCTTTAACTTCCTTCTTATTATATTTATTAATCTATTTTGCAATATATCGGCCTTTAATTCCTTATCGGCCATTATTAAGAAATGTCGTTATTAAGATGTTAAGTTTTATCGGAGTTTTTCTTTTTATTGAATTATTTTCTCGTCTTTTGGGTTTACCGATTGCTTTATCATATTTTTTAGCTTCTTTTATTATGATTTTTCCATCACATTATCTCTTAAAAGCAATGGCGATGGTCTATGAATCACAAATTTAAAATAATTATTGATTAATTTAAAAAATATCTTTATTATTTACTTGTTGAATGAAAGGATTTATTTTAATGAAAAAATTTGAAATTATTCTCGATAGTGGCGCAGATATGCCACTAACATTAAGACAAAAATATGATATTTATCCGGAAGTTTTTAAAGGTATTATCTATAATCCTGATGGCTCAGAAATGTTAAGAACCGATATTGATTATCAAAATATTTCTCCTGAACAATATTTTGCCATCATCAAAAAGAACGCTGGTAAAATTAAAACATCTTTTACTCCTGTTGGCGAAATGGTAACGATTATGGATAAAATTGCAAAGGAAGGAAAAGATGTTTTAGTTATTACAATTTCTAGTGGAATATCTGGCACCTACGGAGCCGCAATTGAAGCAAGTGAATTAGTTAAAGAAGATAATCCAGATGTCAACATTAAAATTGTTGATTCTTTAAAATATTCTTCGGGAATTGCAATTTTAGCGATTCGCGCTAGTGAGATGCGTTCAAATGGTGCTTCCTTAGAAGAAGTCGAAAAACATCTCAATGAACTACGCTATTTAATTCATGAAAGTGGTCCAATGGATGATTTAATGTTTTTAGCAAAAAGCGGTCGACTTAAAGGTGTGAAAGCTTTCTTTGGACAAATGGTTGGGGTCCGTCCATTGGCTGATTTTAATTATAATGGTGAAAACGAACCTATTGGAACCGTTAAGGGTAAAGACAAAGTTGATAATATCTGTTTAACTTATATGGAGCAACTAATCGAAAATCCTCAAGATCAAATCATCTTTATTTCCCACAGTAATCGCCATGAAAAAGCGCTTAAATATCAAGAATTAATCCAAAAGAAGTTCAATCCTAAAGCGATCTATATTACCAATTTAAGTCAATCTTGTGGGGCGAATGTTGGTCCTGGCCTATGCGCAGCTTTCTATATTGGAAAGCCAATTACTCCTGATAGAAAAACGCAATTGGATGCATTTGCCTATGCCCTAAAGGTGAATTAAGTGTTATAATATTTTTGTGAATTTCTTACATTTTATTTCATTATCTAATTGGATGATTGCCCTGATAGTTATCGGGGCGATCATTCTTTTTATTTTAATAAATCTTTTAATAATGTGTTTATACACCAATAAAATTGCTACTCGCCTATTTTTAAATCAGTGGCGAAGAGATGATTTAAGCAAATATCCTCGTGGCTGCTCCGATAAAGATTTTGATTACCATGTTGATATGTTTAATCAAGGAATGCTTTATCGTAAATCGATTATCGACAAAGTACATGAAGTTAGTTTAGTGGTTGGTGAAGATAATTTAAGAGCGGAATATTATGATTTTGGTTATCCGCGAACTATAATTATTATGCCAGGGAGAATGGAAACAGCTTTATATGGGGCTTATTATGCCGAACCATTAATTAAAGCCGGTTATAATGTTTTGTGCCCTGATCCTTATGCACATGGCTTAAGTGATGGTAAAGTTCTCTCTTTAGGTTCTAAAGAAGGCTTAGACGCTTTAAGTTGGGCGCAGTTTCTTCACGACGAAAAAGGGCAGAATGATATCGGTTTATTTGGCATTTGTGGTGGCTCAACTGGTGCGCTTTACGCATTAAAGAACGATCATCCTAATTATCTTCGTTTTTTAATTGCCGATTCAATGTTCATTACATTTTTTGATATGTATCGCCGTCATATTATCGATGAACATAAACCAGTTTTCCCGGTCATTTATCAAGTTTTGCATAAAATTAAAAAATATAACCATGTTAATCCTTACCTAGTGACACCGAAAAAAATCATAAAAAATGTCAAAGAACCAATCCTATTTTTAAGCGGGGAAAAAGATATTTTCGCTGTTAGTAAAAACGCGGGAAAATTATTTAAATTATCAAAATCCATCCATAAAGAAATCGTCTATTTGCCTAATGGTCGTCATTCCCATCTTCGCTATGATGATAAAGAAATATATGACCAAGCAATTGAAAAATTTTTAAAGGATTTAGACCTTCATAATTATTATTCCTATGAGGTAAATATTGATGCTGATTGATGAAATTAAAAAGGCTAATATGCTAGCGTTAAAAGAAAAAAATTCTGATGCGCGGGCGATTTATTCGGTTGTCATTACGCGCGTCGCAAATTTGTCTTATGAGTTTAAAGCCCAAAATAAAGAACTAACTGACCAAGATGTTATTAAAATTATGCAAAAGATTTTAAAAGAATTAGCGGAAGAAAAAGCGGGTTATTGCAGTGTTAATAATG
>CASFQR010000031.1 GCA_949297275.1 uncultured bacterium
TATCACCTTTCTCATATGTGTATAACCTCCGTTATTAGATTATACATTTAGGACATTTTCCCTCGTAACTACTTAAGACATTATCACTTGGAACTTATAATATAAATAAACTACACTTATAATAGGTTGACAACAATTTTATTGCTAAATATAATTTATCGCGTGCATTTTTAAGAGGTAATAATTATTATGGCAGATAAAAAATTTGACGAAATAACTAATCATTTAATCACGAGCGGATTCATCTATCAGGGCTCAGAGATTTATGGTGGTTTATCAAATACTTGGGATTATGGTCCTTTAGGGGTTGAATTAAAGAATAATATTAAAGCTTATTATTGGCAAAAATTCGTTCAAGAATCGCCCACAAATGTTGGCCTAGATGCAGCGATTTTAATGAATCCGAAAGTTTGGGAGGCCACTGGCCATGTTGCGAATTTTTCCGATCCTTTAATCGATTGTAAACATTGTCATTCCCGTTATCGGGCGGATGATTTAATCGCCGAACTCTTCCCCTTAGAAGATGTTAAAAATATGACGACTGACGATTTAAATAATTTTATTAAATCGCATCAAGTTATTTGTCCGAAATGCGGTAAAAGTGAATTTACGGAAATTCGTCAATTTAATATGATGTTCCGCACGCACATTGGAGTTACCGAAGGGAAAGAAACTTTAGTTTATCTTCGCCCTGAAACCGCTCAAGCGATGTTTGTTGATTTTAAAAATGTTCAACGCTCCTTAAGAAAGAAATTACCTTTTGGCATCGCAAGTATTGGCAAAAGTTTCCGCAATGAAATTACCCCAGGGAATTTTACTTTCCGCACGCGCGAATTTGAACAGATGGAATTAGAATTTTTCTGTAAACCTGATACTGATTTAGAATGGTTTAAGTATTGGAAGCAATTTTGTTTAGAATTTATCGAATCTTTTAATATTAAACCTGAAAATTTAAGATATCGCGACCATGAACCCCATGAACTTGCCTTTTATTCAAAAGCGACAACCGATATCGAATATCGTTATCCGTTTGGTTGGGGTGAACTTTTAGGGATTGCTGATCGCACGAATTATGATTTAGGTCGCCATCAAAATTATAGTGGTGAAGATTTATCTTATTTAGATTCGGACACTAATGAAAAATATCTGCCTTATGTCATTGAACCTTCGATGGGCCTTGATCGTTTATTTTTAATGGTGGTATGCGAAGCCTATGATAAAGAGCAACTCGAAAAAGATGAACGCGTCGTTATGCATATTAAAAAATCTTTAGCCCCTTATAAAGTAGCGATTTTACCACTTAGTAAACAATTAAGTGACCAAGCCTTTGAATTAGTTAAAATCCTCAATAAACATTTTAGTGTGACATTTGATGTGACCGGTAGCATCGGCAAAAGATATCGCCGGCAAGATGCGATTGGCACTCCTTATTGTGTAACTTATGATTTTGATTCAATAACTGATCAACAAGTAACAATTCGCGATCGCGACTCCATGAAACAAATCCGTTTACCGATTACTGAACTGGTGGAATATCTTAAAACTGAAATCGCTAAATAGTTAATACCTAGTAAAAAATTAGTAGATATTATCTATAGATAATCATTATGGCATATCAAGCAACTATAACTGAAGAAATCCTCAAACGCGCGGACATTGTTGATATCATTTCCTCCTATATTAATGTCGTTAAGAAAGGGCGAAATTATATCGCGTTATGTCCTTTTCACGATGACCATCACCCCTCGATGTCAATTTCACGCGAAAAGCAAATTTATAAATGTTATTCGTGTGGGAATGGCGGTAATGCGATTACTTTTGTCATGCGTTATGAGCACATCTCTTATTTTGAAGCTTTAAAAAAAGTCGCCCGTTTAATTAATTATGATGATCCGCGGCTAGATGAAAATCGCCAGGCAGAGAAGAAAATTTCGGAAGAAGATGAAATTCTATATCGCTGTTTAGAAGATTTAACAAAATTTTATCAATATGGCCTTTTAACTGAAGAAGGTCGTCTGGCAAAAGATTATTTAATCGCGCGCCATATTGATGAAGCAATGCAACAAAAATATCGTTTAGGCTATGCCTTTAATGATGCAAAATTATCCATTACTCATCTTGAACAAAAGAAATATTCTTTAAAAAATATCGAAAATATCGGTATTACTAAAGCTAGTCGTGATTTAACTAGCGACATGAACGCTGGTCGCCTCATTTTTCCTATCGATGATTTCGATGGTAATATTATCGGTTATAGCGCACGTCGACTTAACGAAGATAAAGATTTACCAAAATATGTTAATACTCCTGAAACGCCTTTATTCCAAAAATCAAAAGTTTTATATAATTTTTCGCGCGTTCAAGATGCAATTAGACACGATAAATATTTATATGTCCTTGAAGGCTTTATGGATGTGTTTGCTCTTGACCGCATTGGCATTAATAGCGCAGTCGCTTTGATGGGAACTGCTCTTACTAAAGAACATATCGATTTATTTAAGCGGCTAAATGTGGAGATTCGCCTTTGCTTAGATTGCGATGATCCAGGAAAAATCGCAACGATGAAAGCAATTGCTGAACTCGATAAAGCTAAAATTAATTACCGCATCGTTTTTTTAGAAGGTGAAACAAGAGATCCAGATGAAATTTTAAATCAAGACGGACCAGCTAAATTAAAATTATTTATTAATTCTTTAGTCGATTCTTTTACATTCATTTTAGATTTTTATAAAAATGTCTCGCCTTTAAATAATGAAGAAAATATTAAGAAAGTTATCAATTATTTTGTGCCATTCTTCGCTAATATTAGCGATGCGTTGGTTTATGATAATTATTTATATAAATTAAGCGAAGCGACGCATTATGATCCGCGCGCTTTAAAGACTTATTTAGAAAAAGAAAAAGTTAAACGCTTAGAGCAGAAAGCTAACGCAGAAGAAAATTTCGTCTTTAGCGGCGATCTAAATCGCACATTCTCGCGTTTACCGCTTAAAGAATATCGCAAATTAATTCTCACTGAGCGATATATGCTTAAAGAAATGCTTTATTTTAAAGAAGCTGCCGCTTATTATGATCGTCATATTGGCTATTTTTATGATGAAGTTAATCGCTTAATTGCTAATTTTATTATCGATTATTTATCGCATCACGATAAAGTTGATATAAATGTAATCTATTCCTCGTTGGAAGAGGGGGATTTTGCTAAAAAAGATGAAGCTGAAAAAGTTCTCGCTGATCTTTCTAGCGATAATATGCCGCGCCTATCTTATAACGAAAAGACGATGGATGAATATCGCGAGATTATCAACGAACAAAAAGATAAGATTTATCAAAAAGAAATTTTGCAGCAATCTTTAAACAATCATAGTGATCCACTCGAAAGAGCGCGCATTATTAAAGAACATAACATAGCAAAAAAAGAAGCACTGGAAAGGGAGTTTGAGGAAGATGGAGAAAGAAACAATTCTTAATAGTGATGAAAATTTATTTGATAGTGATGAAGATTTTGAAGTATATACTTCTGATGAAGGCGATGAGCTTGAAACGCTCGAAGATATTAAAAAGCGCTTATTAAAGAAAGCAAAAGCTACTGGAGTTATCGAGCAAAGCGAAATTTATGATGAAACATCGCATCTAGATTTAAGCGACGAAGATTATGAAAATTTGATGAAATTTTTTAGCGATAATCAGATTGAAGTCGAAATTGAAGATGATGATTTAGAAGTCCTTGAAGAATTAAGCGAAGAGAACATGAACGAAGATATCGATGATTTTGAAGATATCGATGATTCTAATTTCGACGCTGAAGATGAAGAAGTTCCAACTGAAACAGATTTAGCTGATTTATCTAAATTCGCTAGTAGTGATGTTAAAGTTAATGATTTAGTTAAAATTTATTTAAAAGACATCGGCAAAGTCCCTTTATTAACTGGTCCGCAAGAAATTGAATTAGCTAAACGCATCGCACAAGGCGATGAAAGCGCGAAGACGCAACTAATTAACGCTAATTTGCGTTTAGTTATCTCAATTGCCAAGCATTATGTTGGTCGTGGCATGCACTTTTTAGATTTAATTAGTGAAGGAAATGTCGGTCTTATCAGGGCGGTTGATAAATTTGATTATACGAAAGGTTTTAAATTTTCTACTTACGCGACTTGGTGGATTCGCCAAGCGATTACGCGGGCAATTGCTGATCAAGCTCGCACGATTCGTATCCCCGTCCATATGGTTGAAACAATTAATAAAATTACCCGCGCTCAAAGACAACTAGCCCAAGAACTTTGCCGCGAACCAACTGCGGAAGAAATTTCCGCTAAAATGAATATGCCCGCTTTATCACCAGAAAGAATCCGCGAAATTCAACGCATTGCGCTTGAACCCGTTTCATTAGAAACACCGATTGGGGAAGAAGATGATTCGCATTTAGGTGATTTTATCGAAGATAAAGAAGCGCAATCACCAAATGATTACGCCAATAAAGTTCTGCGCCACGAAGCTTTAAATGAAATTATGAATGATTTAACTGACCGCGAAGAACAAGTATTGCGTTTGCGTTATGGCCTCGATGATAATCATCCGCGCACCTTAGAAGAAGTTGGTCGCAAATTTGGTGTCACTCGCGAACGTATTCGTCAAATTGAAGCGAAAGCGATTCGAAAATTAAGACACCCTAATCGCGGTAAAAAATTAGGAGATTATCGCTAAAGAATGGCTTTTTCTAAGCGTCTTACCGTTTTAGCAAGTCTCGTAAAAAATAAAGCGAATGTTTATGATGTGGGGGCTGACCATGGTCAATTAGAAATTTTGCTTTCCTCTCGCGTTAAAAAAATTATCGCAGTGGAAAATAAAAAAGGCCCTTATCAAAATTTATTAAGCGCGACGCACGAATTAAAAAATGTCCATTGCTATCTTGGAAATGGTTTAGATTATTTAGATGAAGAAACAAATTTTTTAATTTTAGCTGGTTTAGGTAGCAAGACAATTATCGAGATAATTGATGAGAATCTCGATAAAATCAAGCGTCTAGAATATCTTCTAATCGATTCTCATACCGATTTAAGAATTTTAAGAGAATATTTTGTTAGTCATCGTTTTTATCTTGACCAAGAAATAATTGTCAGTGAAAAAGGAATTTTTTATCACTTAATTCGTTTTAAAAGGGGCCAACGAAATTATTCGATGCTTGAATTAGAATTCGGTTTAATTAAAAACGACCCCTTAAAAAAAGAAGAATATAATTTTTTAAAGGCGAAAACGATGAAAATTATCGCTCAAAAAATAGAAGCTCATATGGACACTAGTCTAGAAATAGCCTATTTAGAAAGGATGAAAAAATATTATGAAATCGACGAAAATCATGCGTGAACTTGCTAAATATTATCCTAAATCGCTCAAAGAGAGTTATGACCGCGTCGGGAAAATGATTAATAATTTAAAACCAGACACTGAGACAATTGTCTTATGCTTAGATTTTGATGATATAGTCTATCAACAAATCGCTGACAAATTATCAGATATTGATTTAATCATTTCTCATCACCCCTTTTTCTTTGGACCTAAAGGTAAAATTATGAAAAATGACCCTTTAAAAAAAGAATTATATGAAAAGATGCTAGTTGCTAAAGTTCCGCTATATGCCTTTCATACGAATTTTGACGCTGGAAAAGGTGGCAAAGGGATGAATGACGCGATTATTGAAAAATTAGGCTTAGAATGCGACAAAATTGCCTTTAAAGATTTAGCGATGCGTGGCGCGCATCTAAAAGAAAGCATGCTCGTTGAAGATTTTGCTAAATTGTTTAAAGAAACTTTTGCCTTACCAATGGTGGAATTAATCGCCGAAGGTAAAAAAGAAATCTCTTCTTTCGCGCTTATTGTAGGTGGTGGCTCAAGAAGATATCTTGAAGCGATGAATAGTGGCTATGATTTATATATTTCTGGTGACGCTCCTCATCATGTACGCCGCGAAATTGTCTTAAATAAATACAATTATTTAAATGTCTATCACGAGATTGAAAAAATCTTCTTATCGCGGATGAAAAGGACCTTATTAGAAATTGATCCTTCCCTTAATATTATTACAATTGATCACGAAAATTATCCGAAAATTATTTAGATTTTTTGCAGATATTCTTTGATTTCATCAATGATTTTCATCGGAGTCGAGGCTCCGCTAATTAAATAGGCAAATTTTTTATCACTTAAATCATATTGGCTTAGTTCGTCTTTATTTTCGACAAAATAAATATCTAAATGGGGGTAAAGAGCTTTAGCTAATAAAAATAAGGAATTGCTATTACTAGAATTTTTATCGCCAATAATTATTAATAAATCTGTTTGTGAGGGAATCTTTACTAATTCTTCTTGACGATGTTTACTCGATAGGCAAATCGAAGCAATTTCGCGCGCCGATGGCAAATGTTTTTTAATATCATCGATAATGTTATTGATTTCGAGAGGGGCTAAAGTTGTTTGGTTGATAATTAGTATTTTATTAGTATTAAAATCCCGATAATTAAAGGCTTTTTCTTTTAAATCATATAAATAGACATTCTTAGTAAGGGCGACGCTAGAGATGGCTTCAGGGTGACTTTTCTTCCCGATATAGATGATTTGATAGCCTTCCGCGCTTTTCTTGATTATTTGTTGATGAATCGCTAAAACTTTCGGACAAGTCAAATCATAAAATTTAATCTTCTTGGCTTTTAATCTTTCTTCATCTTCTTTTAAGTGTCCATGCGCTGTAAAGACTAAAATATCATTTGCTTTTAATTTTGAGATATTTTCATCAAATGATTTGTTTTGATCGACAGTAATTGTCTCAATATTTAACCTTTCTAATTCTTTTAAAGCGTCGTGATTATGGACGAGTTGACCATAAACAAATATATTTGCTTGCGGGTGTTTAAGGCGAATTTCTTTAATGCGCTTAAAGGCGAGGGCAACCCCATCGCAAAAGCCGATTGTTTTTGCTAATTGGACTAACATACGCATTTATTTTAGCATTCTTTTTAATTAAGCGTTATAATACGCTTATGTCATTTAAGGGTTTAAATCTTTCAACTGAGATGGTGGATGCCTTATTTAACCAAGGGCTTATTAAGCCATCTGATGGCCAAGTTAAGGCGATAAGTGCGATTTTACGCGGAGAAAATCTTTTATATCGTGGGGCGACTGGCACTGGTAAGACCCATGCTTATTTAATTCCTTTAATTGATACTTTTAACTATCAAAATCCCTCTTTAGAAGCCATTGTTATTGCGCCTACCTTAGAACTTAATCAACAAATCGCTAATTTTATTAGCCCATTTATCTCTAATTTTCCCTCATTAACTTTTAATCTCTTTAATACAAAAAATAAGCGAATGAACATTTCAACGAAAAATGCTTCAAATACTAAAATATTAATTGCTACTTTAGAAAATGTTTTGGTGTATTTGCAATCGCAAAAGGTGAAATTTAATATTAATTATCTCGTTTTAGATGAAGCTGATATTTATTTTGATGAAAATTATTTTGTGGCTTTAATGGAATTAGTCAATTTGATAAAACCGCGACAAATCATCGCTTTATCGGCGACAACTAAAAACGATATCAAGAATAAATTATCAAAATTAGTAAATGGTAAATTGACAATTTATGAAGAAAAAAATCCGAACGCGACAAATATTGAACACATTGCTTTAAATACTAAATTTATTGACAATGTAGTTGCTATTAAAAGTGTCTTAGCGATTGAAAAGCCCTATCTATGTCTCATTTTTGCTTCTAAAAAAGAAAAATGTCGCGAAATTTATCGCGCGCTTGCGTCCGAAAATTATGATTGCTTATTATTTACTAGTGACGCGACTAAGCGCGAAAGAAAGAATCTCTTTAATGATATAACTAGAGAAAATGGTCAGATAATAATCGCTAGTGATTTATTTGCTCGCGGGATTGATTTAAAAGATTGCGATTTAGTTATCTCCGTTGATTTACCAAGAAATAGTGAATTTTATTTTCATCGCGCGGGTCGAACAGGTCGCTTTTTAAAAAAAGGTCGCTCAATTGTGTTCTTTAACGAAGAAAGTCTCAATCAAATCAATAATTTTATCAATAAAGGCATCGCCTTTAAGTTATTGAATCTCGATTATAAAAATCAAGCTTATAAGCCTTATCGCCTCAAAAAGAAAATGAATAAAGAAGACCCGGAATTAACTAAAGAAATTAAAAAAATTAAAGCATCTTATAGCACGAAAAAGCGCGAAAAAGTTAAACCGGGTTATAAGAAGAAAAAACGACAGGCGATTGAAAAAGCTAAATGGTATTATCGCACGCGCAAAATCAAACAAAAGATGGCGAGGGCGAAGAAAAATGGCTAAAGCAGAAATTATTATTGGTTCGCATGTTTCTTTAAGCGCGCCTGAATATTATTTAGGTAGTGTTAAAGAAGCTTTATCGTATGGGGCAAATACTTTAATGATTTATACTGGTGCGCCACGCAATAGTTTTCGTCTTCCGCTTGAAAAATTCCGCTTAGAAGAAGCTTTTGCTTTAATTAAAAAGCACCAACTTGACGAAACAAAATTTGTTATTCACGCTCCCTATATTTTAAATTTAGCCGATAAACAAAAAGAAGATAGTTACGCTTTTGCCATATCTTATTTAAAAGAAGAAATTATCCGAGCGGAAAAGATGCATATTCCAACAATCGTTTTACATCCCGGTTCTCACTTAGGTTTAGGAGTCGAATATGGGATTAAGAATTTATGTCAAGCGTTAAACGAAATCTTTCTAGAAGATAGTCATGTTAAAATCGCCATTGAATCAATGGCGGGTAAAGGTAATGAAATCGGTAAAAATTTAGTTGAATTAAAAATGATTTATGATGGTGTTAGTAAAAAAGATCGCCTCGGCTTTTGCTTAGATACCTGTCATCTATCTGATGCTGGTTATCAATTAGAAAATATCGATGAATTCTTAAAAATGGTTGATGAAACTATTGGGATTAAGAATGTTTTAGTGCTACATATTAATGATTCAAAAAATCCTTTAGGTTCACATAAAGACCGCCATGAGAATATTGGTTATGGTTATCTAGGTTTTGGCACTTTATTAAAATATATTTATCTTCCACTTTTAAAAGATATTCCAAAAATTTTAGAAACCCCTTATTTTAATGGTCTTGCCCCTTATCAATACGAAATAGCTAATTTTAGAAATAAAGAATTTAAACCTTTTAAAGATTAAAGCATTTTGAGAATCTCGGCTTTTAAAGTAGCGAAAGCTTCGCTTTCTTTGACCGTCTTTAAAATTTGTCCTTTTTTAAAGATCACATATTGTTTTTTACCACCCGCAATACCAATATCAGCTTGCTTAGCTTCGCCGGGACCATTGACAACGCAACCCATAATTGCCACAGTTAATGGGATATTATTTTCAATTAAAAAATTATTTACTTGTTTAGCTAAGGGAATTAAATTAACCTCAGTTCTACCACAAGTCGGGCAAGAGATTAAAGTAGGGAAATCAGTGATTAAATTTAAGTCTTTAAGCATTCTTTTAGCGGCGAGGACCTCTTCAAATGGTTCATCGGTTAAAGATATCCGAATTGTATTACCGATTCCTTCAAGTAAGAGGGGGCCTAAAGCTAAGCTTGAGCGAATTAGACCAATATCTTTTATGCTTGCCTCAGTTAAACCTAAATGGAGAGGATAAGGAAATGTTTTAGCGGCTAAGCGATAGGCCGCAATCGTCTTTTGAACATCGCTACCTTTTAACGAAATAACAATATCGTGAAAATCATTTGCTTCTAATAGATCAATTAATTTTTTTGCCGATTCTACTAACCCTAAGGCCGTTATTTCGTTATGATATTTATCTAAAATTTCGCGATCTAATGAGCCGCTATTGACTCCAACGCGAATTGCGACATTTTTCTCTTTAGCTTTTTGAATAATCTTGATAATAGCGTCTTTTTCAGAAATATTACCAGGATTTAATCTAATCTTATCAATGCCATTATCGATAGCTAAAATAGCTAAGGCTGGATCAAAATGAATGTCACCGATCAAGGGAACTGTAATATGCTTTTTAATTTCTTTAATCGCAAGAGCGTCTTCTTTATCTAAAATCGAGACGCGCATGAGTTTCGCGCCTAATTTGACGCATTGATTAATTTGGGCGATTACTTCTTTGGTGTGACTCGTTTTAATTGCACACATCGATTGAATGATAATTTCATTTGAGCCCCCGAGTAATAATTTTCCAATTCGGACTTTTCTTGTCTTTTCTCGATGATAATAAGCCATCGCCTTGATTATAATGCTTTTAAGCAAATATTTTTAGTTTTTAAGTAAATAACTTTATAAAAAGTAAGAATAATCCTTGATTAGGGACGCAAAATTAAATATTGTACTAATTCAAATGATGTGAGACTAAATTAAAACATAAAAAATAGTCCTCGCTTATAATTAAGTTATCCAACACTTAAAAGGAGGACTATATGTATATTATAACACATCAAAGGAATTATATCCCCATTGATTTAAAGACTAGATTCCATGCCTGTAAAAGAGTAAAAGAATCACATTGGAAAATAAGTAAGGCATGTTCTTATTATCATGTCAAAAGATCATCACTTTTTAGATGGCTAAAAAAGTTTGAT
>CASFQR010000032.1 GCA_949297275.1 uncultured bacterium
TTAATTTTTATTATACTAATAAAGATGATCTCGAAGGTTAAAAAGATTTCGGTTGGGAAGTTAGTAACAAAAGAATTGCCATCTTTAAGATTTGTTGATCCAGATTATGTTTATTTAGCAACGATTAACGCTAGAACCAAACGCTTTGAATTATTCATTAAAGAAGGCGATCGCTGTTTGATTGGACAAAAAATTGGCATTCGCTACAGCGATTTCTTTGAGCAACCAATTCATTCAACTGTTAGTGGCACCTTTGTTGGTTTTGAAAAGCATTATCATCGCAGCGGGAAAGCCGTTGATTTTATTAAGATTCGTAATGACAAAAAAGATGAATTTTCTCCTGATTGTTTTACGCGTTCAGAAGAAGAAATCATGCAATTAAGTAAAGACGAAATTACTGATATCGTTAAAGATACCGCCTTAGTGGGCTTAGGTGGTTCATCCTTTCCTACTTATGTTAAGTTTGCCACTAAAGAACCCATTGAGACTATTTTAATTAACGCAATTGAATGTGAACCACTTTTAACAAGTGATTATCGCATTATGAAAGAATATCCTGATCGTATTATGAAGGGCATTAAATATGCCTTGTATGCTTTTAATGCTAAAAAGGCGATTATCTGCGTTAAGAAAAAGCATCGCGATTTATTAGATTTATATAAAGAAGTATTTAAGCGTTATCCTGAAATAAATGTTTCTTTAGGTTTGATGAAAGATTTTTATCCGCAAGGTTGGGAAGTATTGATGATTAAGGAAGCGACTAAAATCCATTTAAAACCAAAAGAATTACCTTCACATCGCGGCATAATGGATTTTAATGTTTCAACAATTGTTGGATTTTATAAAGCTTTAAAATATAACATGCCAGTTGTTAAACGCAATATTACTATTTCGGGTGATGGTATTAAATATCCGCAAAATTTGCGGGTGCGAGTTGGAACATCGATTAAAGATTTAATTTCTTTATGCGGTGGTTATGTTGATGAAGGACCATTTACCTTTATCTTAGGAGGTCCGATGATGGGCGCCTCTTTAGATAATGACGATGCAATTATTTCTAAAACTGTCACCTCAATTATTGTTTTACATCGTCACGAATTTAAAGAAAATCCCTGTGTAAGATGCGGCAGTTGTGGTTATTCTTGCCCGGTTGGTTTATTGCCTTGGAGTATTATGAATGCCACTAAAAGTCTCAATCGTGAAAAATTAAAAAAATTACATCCTGAATATTGCATCGAATGTGGCTTATGCTCATATTCTTGCACCTCGAAAATTAATGTATTAGATTATGTTAAAAGAGCAAAGATATTGGTGAAATAAAATGGTAACATTCATTAAAGGCAAAGCCCCTTATTTAAGAAGAAAAGATTCGGTCAATCGCATAATGATTGATGTTTTAATTGCCCTAGCTCCAGTTACGATCTTTGCTTTTGTGATGGCTGGTTTAGATGCTTTAAAAGTTATTGGTTTATCGATGGTAACAATGTTACTGGCCGAAGTAATATATGTTTGGATTAGATATACCCCTTATCGCGATATCAAATATAAATGTGATAAAAACATTCAAAATACCATTAATAAGAGATTCTTATTTCATTGTGGAAATTTTAAAGAAAAAACTAAAATTGCTTTTTCAAATTTCCGTCTCCATAACATCTTCTCGCCCTTAGTTAGTGCTTTAATTTTTGCCTTATGTATGCCACATAACGCTCCTTGGTGGAGTGTCATTGTTAGTGCATTATTTGGCATTGTTATTGCAAAGCTTTTATTTGGCGGATTAGGGCAAAATATTTTTAATCCAGCCGCCACTGCTCGTGTCTTTTGGGGCTTATGTTTTGGCACATTAGTAACAGATTATAGTAATAATTTTGTCGATGTCGTTAGTGGTGGCACTCCCTTAGGGCAACTTGTCGGTTCACCATTAAATTATTTAAATTATTCTTTATTGGATTTATTTACTGGGATGGTGCCTGGAGCTTTAGGCGAAGTCAGTGCGGTTTTAATATTAGTTGGAGCTATTTATTTATTCGCTCGTCGTGCGGCTGATATTAGAACATCTTTATCAATGATTATTACTTTTTACATTTTGATGTTGTTTGCTGGTTTAGCTTTAGGTGCGAATAATGTTTTCCATTATGCAACTTATCATTTACTTAGTGGTGGGCTACTTTTTGGTGCAATCTTTATGGTTACTGATCCAGTGACCACGCCAGCAACAAAAGTTGGTCGAATAATGTATGGTATGTTGGCGGCAATATCCACCTCCTTAATTCGTTTATATGGCGCCTACCCTGAAGGTGTTGCCTTCTCAATCCTTATTTGTAATGTCTTTGTTAGCGCGCTTGATTCGATGAAGATTTTTGCTACGAATAAATATTATTGGTATCATCCTTTAATCTTTGTTGGTTTAATTGGGATATTTGTTGGAGTGGAGTTTTTAGCGTTATGAAAAACTATATAAAATATCCCTTAATTTTAGGAACAATCTCAGCATTAAGTGGCCTACTTATTGGTGGCATTTATATGCTAACTAACCAAGTTATTAACGCTAATAACGAAAAAGCTGAATTAGCTGCTCGTCAAGAAATATTCCCAAATGCTTCTTTTGATTTAGTTGACCGCGACTTTACTCAATCCGAATATATCGAGGAACTTTATAGCGCCTCAATTGATAATAGTGTTATTGGTTATATTTATTTAACCGACGGACAAAATGATTATGGCAATATCAAAATTTATGTTGGTTTAAATAACGATTCAAATGGTTCATTAAAAGATATTTCTATTCTTGAAAATACCCAATCATATGCATCAACCGTTAATAGTTGGGTTGATTCTACCTTTGCTAATCCGATTGATGATGTAAACGCGATTGATGTTAGTTGTGGAGCGACGCGTGGTGCAACATTAATAAAAGATATGATTTTAGAAGCCCAAGCCGATTTTCAGAAAGGAGGTTTTTAATTTATGGAAAAAATCAGTAAAAAAAGAGCGTTTTTAAATGGTTTTTTTGTTGAAAACCCCTTATTTGTTTTGCTTTTAGGTACTTGTCCTTCTTTGGCTACTACAACTTCAATTGAAAGTGCAATTGGGATGGGCGTCTTGTTTTTGATTGTCTTAGTTTGCTCGAATGTTTTAATATCTTTATGTCGAAAAATTATTCCTGATGAGATTCATATCCCTTGTTATATAGTTATTATTGCTACTTTTGTTACCGCTGTTAAATTATTAACGGAAGCCTTTTTACCAGAATTATATTCAACTTTAGGTGTATTCATTTCTTTAATTGTTGTTAATTGTATCGTTTTAGGGAGAGCGGAAGCTTTTGCCTCCAAAAATAATGTTATCGATTCTTTACTTGATGGTGTTGGAATGGGACTAGGTTATACTATGGCTTTGATCATTATTGCCTTCTTTAGAGAATTCTTAGGTACAGGCGGATTCACCTTTGGTAAAGTCTTTACATTTATCCCTTTAGTAGAATTTTTGCCATTAAAAGCTTACGCCATTAGATTCTTTGTTCTTCCCGGTGGGGCCTTCTTAGTTTTAGGTATTATTCTAGCGGTTATAGCAGGTTATAAAAATTCCAAAGAAGCCTATAAGAAAAGCGTTATTAAAAAGGAGAAAGAATTAGCAAAATTAAACGCTAGTAAGGAGGCTAATAAATGAATGGATTTTTAGTTTTCATCTTAGCGATTATTAACGGCATGCTTATTGATAATGTAATTCTTTCGCGTTTTTATGGCATTTGTCCTTTTTTAGGTGTCTCAAAAAAGACCAATAATGCGATTGGGATGGGGCTTGCTGTAACAGCAGTTATTTTGTTATCAACTGTTATTTGTTGGCCGCTTTACACCTATGTATTAGTGCCGGCAGGTTTACCATTTATGGACACGATTGTTTATATTTTGGTTATTGCTTCATTGGTCCAAATTACCGCCTTATTACTTAAAAAATATAGTCCTTCTTTATATAATGCTCTCGGCATTTATTTACCTTTAATTACTACTAATTGTGCGGTTTTAGGTGTTGTGCAGGGTAATACCGATATGGCCTTTACTTTCGTCGATTCTTTAGCGAATGCTTTAGGCACTGGCGTTGGATTTTTAGTAATTATTGTTTTATTTTCTTATATTCGCGTGCATTTAGATGCGATGGATATACCTAAGGCAATGAAAGGTGTCCCAATTGCTTTAATTACCGCCTCTTTAATGGCTTTAGCGTTCTTAGGTTTTTCGGGGTTAATTAGCATATGATAATTTTATTAAGTCAAGCAGGTTATATTGCCATTAGCGTTCTTATCATCGTTATTCTTTTAGCAGCGTTTGTCTTAAGTTTTTATTTTTATAAAAAGACGCCTGAACCGAAAAATTCTATTTTCAAAAGTAAAGAAATGTGTCAAGGCTGTAGTCAAAGTTCCTGTATATATAAAAACGATGAATATAAGGAGGAGAAAAAGAATGGTAAATAATATTATGTTGATTGATTTAACATTCCTTTGGTCTTTTTTAATTCTCCTTGCCATTGGGATAGTCTTGGGAATTTTAATATTTTTAGCAGTTAAATTTTTTACTGTTAAAGAAGATCCGCGCGTTGCTGATGTTGAAAAAATGTTACCGAATGCGAATTGTGGGGCTTGTGGCTATCCTGGTTGCCGCGGTTTTGCTGAAGCTTTAATTAAAGGGAAAGAAACTAAAGTCTCAAAATGTCGCGTTGGTAAAGAAGCGACGACTTATGATCCCATCATCGCTTATTTAAATGCTCATCCAAACACTGATGGTTCAAAAATAAATATCTCTAAATGAATTTTCATAAATTTTCTTTATTATTTTTATGCACGCTTTTTATAACTAGTTGTCATAATACTTTGAAAACTTCAACGAAAAATTCTTTTTATTTTGATACTGCTATTACATGCAATATTTCTTCTAGTGAAGATAATAACCAATATCTTCTAGAGATTGAAGATATTTTATATAAATATAATCGCTTATTAGATAACTTTAATAGTTATGACAATTTAATTAATATTTATTATCTTAACCATCATAAGAATGAGGAAATTACTGTTTCAAAAGAACTTTATGATGTGCTAGATTTTTCTATCGAGATGATGGATATCACAAATGGCTATTTTAACCCACTTGTGGGTAATTTAACGGCTATTTATCGTTCGTTAGAAATTAATAATCCTCTAATTGATGAAGAACTGGTTTTAAAAGAAATTAATAATCTGCAACAATCTAAACTACTTTTAGATGAAGATAATTTAACTGTTACTCTGATGGGGGAAGCAACCCTTGATTTAGGTGCGATTGCCAAAGGTTATGTTTTAAATTTAATTAAAGAATATTTAATAGGAAACAATTTAACTTATTATCTTATTAACATGGGCTCTAGTTCAGTATTGTTGGGTGAAAAACTTAATGATAATAATGGTTATCGGGTGCAAGTTGAACACAATAATTTAATTTATCAAACTAAAAATGTTTCCTTATCTACCTCGAGTGTTTATCAACAAAATATTACCTATCAAGGGAAATTTTTAACGCATGTTGTTAATCCCTTTACTGGTTCATTTACTCCTAAATATCGTCTAGTGCACCTTTTAGGAGATAATCCAGCAATGTTAGACGCCTTTTCAACCGCTTTTATGAATATGAATTATGAAGATATTATCGCTATTAAAGAAGAATATCATTTAGAATATCTAATTGAAGGACAAGAAAATATTTATAGGAGTGAGTTCTTTAATTGAAAGAGGTTATTAAAAAACATCGTCTAGAAATAATTATCGTCAGTGCTTTGCTTGCTATTTTTATTTTAACTTCTTTAGTAGTTGGTCTAGTGAATTTAGGCGCAACTAATTACGCGACATGTTATTTAAATAATGAACCTTTATGGACAATAAATCTTAAGGAAGAAAGCGAAGAAAGAACTTTTCCTTTATCAAATAATTATCCTCAGATTATTGTAGGAGTAAAAAATAATCAAATCGCCATTTTAAAAAATGATTGTCCCCATCAAGACTGCGTTCATCAAGGTTATGTATCTAGTCAAGCCACCCCAATAATCTGTGTTTATTATCATATTAGTATAGTTTTAGAAGAAGAAAGCGATGTTGATTTAATCATCAAATGAAAATAGTTAAAAGAATATCTCTCGATGCTTTATTGCTCGCTTTTGCCCTTGTGCTTTCCTTAGCGGAATCTTTATATATGCCATCTTTATTTATCCCTGGCGTTAAACTTGGTTTAGCAAACATTGTTATTTTATTTACTATTTATATCTTAAAATTTTATGATGGCTTTATTATTACGATTGTGCGAGTTTTTATTGTTTCACTTTTAAGTGGTAATATTTTTCAAATGGGCTTTTTTATGTCTTTATTGGGAGCCTTTTTATCTTTGATTAGTATGTTCTTATTAAAATTATTTTTTCAAAAGAAATTAAGCGTTATTTTTATCTCAATTATTGGGTCGTTGATGCATGTGTCTGGGCAGATTATTATCGCTTTAATTTATTTAGAAAACATCGCAATTCTTTATTATTATCCTCTAATTGCCATTATTTCATTATTATCCGGATTCGTTATTGGAATTGTGACACGAAAGATTCTAAATAATCAAAATTTAATTGCTTATTTACATCGACTAATTTAATAAAAAAACCACTCTTATTAGAGTGGCTTTTCAATATAATAGAAATAAATTATTCTACTTCAATAGCACCGGCAGGGCATTCAACTTCAACTTCAGCATTTTCATCAATGACGGAAGCCTTACCTTCATCATCAAATTCAAAAACATCTGGTTGAGTAGAGACACATAAACCGCAGCCAATGCAGGCATCTTTATTAACTTTGACTTTTGCCATCTTGATTTCCTCCAGTTTCTTTTCCCTTGCATTATAAAAAAATATCTCTTATTTAGCAACTAAGAATTAATTATTTTATTGTTAAAATCTCTTTAAAGGGAAAGCCTTTTAGCATACAATATTGCTAGTAGAGTATGAGTCAAACTAGAGTAGAAAAATTTAAAAAATATCGCGATGAAATTAATCGTCTAGATGATAGCGAAGCTTCTTCGCGCACTTTAGTTAGTCAAAAAGTTGATTCTTATTTTGGCCCTGATGAATATGATCGTCTTAAAAAACTCGATAAATCAACTTTATCGATTTCTTATGAAGAAATTATGGATGCTGCTTCAGTTTATGAAAAGGAAACTAAAAATTCAAAAGGATATACTTTAGAAATACCTCCTAATAAGAAAAAGATTGCTTTTTATGTTATCTCAAGTTTGCTCTTATCTCTTTTAGCGAGCGCAATTATATTTTTAGCGTTAAAAATGTGGGTGTTATAAGATGAAAAAGAATATTACAGTAGCTATTGATGGTCCAGCCGCAGCTGGTAAATCAACAGTCGCCAAAGCGATTGCAAAAAAATTTAATTTTCTTTACATTGATACGGGTGCGATGTATCGCGCCTATACTTATTATGTTTTAAAAAAAGGAATTGATCCTAAAAACGAAGATGAGGCCTCTAAATTAATTTCCGAAATTAATATTGCTCTTTTAAATGATGGAAGGGTGCTAGTTAATGATGAAGATGTAACTAAAGCGATTAGAGAAATTAAAGTCTCCTCTTTTGTCTCTTATATTGCTTCTTATAAGGATGTCCGTTTAGCGCTTGTCTATTTGCAACGGAAAATGGCGGAAAATGCCTCGGTAATTATGGATGGTCGCGATATTGGAACTTATGTTTTACCTAATGCTGATGTAAAAATCTTTATGATTGCTTCTAAGGAAGAACGCGCGAAAAGAAGATATTTAGAAAATGTTGAAAAGCATATTGCTTGTACCTATGAAGATATTCTTTTTGATGTGCAAGAACGCGATCGCATCGATTCTTCAAGAGCTTTTTCACCTTTAAAAGCCGCGAGTGATTCAATTCAAGTAGACACTTCTTTAATGACTATTCAAGAAGTTGTTGATTATGTAAGTAAAATTATTATTGAAAAGACGCATATCAAATTATGAGTTTACCTATTGTTGCAATTATTGGTTCACCTAATGTTGGTAAATCAACAATTTTTAATCGATTTATTGGTAAAAGACAATCGATTGTTGACGATTTACCAGGTGTAACGCGCGATCGTTTGTATTATGATGCAAATTGGCTTAATCGCAATTTTAAATTAGTCGATACTGGTGGAATTGAAATTACTAATTCCCCTTTTCAAGAACAAATTCGCTATCAAGCCGAGATCGCTATTGAAGAAGCGGATGTTATTTTATTTATTGCTGATGGTAATAAAGGCGTGACTAACGACGACCGCTTAGTCGCGAGAATTTTATCTAAACAAAATAAGCCGATTGTTTTAGCGGTTAATAAAATCGATAATATTGATCTTGTTAATAATATTTATGAATTCTATGAACTAGGCTTAGGTGAACCATTAGCAATTTCTGCTGCTCATGGTATTGGAGTCGGGGATGTTTTAGATAAGATTGTCTCTTTATTACCTGAAAAAGAAAACGAAGACTATAGTAATGCGATTACCTTTTCTTTTATTGGCCGCCCAAATGTTGGTAAATCATCGCTATTTAATGCAGTTTTAAATGAAAATCGCTCGATTGTCTCTAATCTAGAAGGAACAACTAGAGACACTATCGATACCGCTTTTCTTCATGGTGATGATCGCTATGTGGCAATTGATACGGCTGGATTAAAAAAACGTGGAAAAATTTACGAAGCCATTGATAAATATGCGATGTTAAGAGCGTTATCGGCAATCAATCGCAGTGAGATTGCTCTTTTAGTCCTCGACGCCTCTAGTGGTATCGTCGAACAAGATAAACACATTGCTGGCTTAGCCTATGCTGAAAAGAAAGGCATTGTCATTGTCGTTAATAAATGGGACTTAAGAAAAGATTTAAATTTAACAAAAGATTCGTTTAAAAAAGAGATTCAAAAGCAATTTTTATTTATTTCTTATGCCCCAATTATCTTTGTTTCCGCTTTAACAAAAGAAGGGCTAAATAATATTTTTTCCGCTTTAAAAATGGTTCATCAAGCCTATCAAAAACATATTTCTACAAGTTTATTAAATAAAGTGATAAATGAAGCGCAAGAAATTAATCCTGCACCTAATTTTAATGGCGGTCGCTTAAACATTTACTATGTAAATGAAGTAAAGGTTATGCCACCTACTTTTGTCTTTTTTGTTAATAATCCAAAATTTGTTCACTTTTCCTATCAACGGTATTTAGAGAATTCTCTTCGCGATTCTTTTGAATTAGATGGTACACCTATTGATATCATTTTTCGACAACGCCTTTAAGCATTTTTAAGCCTATAATCGAATGTTTTAAAAAAATATTTTTGCATTGTTAAGAAAATATGCTAATATTAAGACACTTAAGGAGGAAAGAAAATGAACAAAACAGAATTGGTTTTACAAGTAGCTGAACGTCTTGACCTCACCAAAAGTGAAGTTGAAGAAGTTGTTGACGCTGTCTTTGCAGTCACTAGAGATGCTTTGGTTAAAGGCGAAGAAGTTAAAGTTACTGGTTTTGGTAATTTCCGCGTTAAAGAAAGAGCCGCTCGTGATGGTACAAATCCTGCCGATGGTTCTCGCATTCATATTCCAGCCAGCAAAACCGTTGCTTTTAAACCCGCTAAAAATTTAAAAGAATCGGTTTAATTTATATTATTTTTTATGATAAAGATTGTCCTAAAAGCGACAATCTTTTTATTATCGAAACGTAGTGAAGATAAAAACCGGGTGCTATGCACGTGAGAATCGAAATAGCTTCCTGCGATGTGAAAAAACCTCATGTTATAATC
>CASFQR010000033.1 GCA_949297275.1 uncultured bacterium
AAGTCTCCAAATGAAATAGAAATTGAACTTAAAAACGATTTAATTAAAATAAGAGGTGAGCAAGGACTAAAAAGTCTCACATCATTTGAAAGTTAACATATTTATTATAAAAAATTTAAAAAAATTTTTTATTTTTTATATAAAACATGTTAAAATAAACTATGGGAAAATTAGTTAATATTAGTGAAGCAGCACAAATATTGGGTGTAACCACAACAACACTTCGAAATTGGGATAAGAAAGGTTTATTAAAACCAGATGAACTTACAAAAGGCAAAGCAAGACGCTATAGAATTGAATCTTTAAGGAATGTTAATAGAAATATTATTTTTACTAAAGATGATTTAAAAACTATTGCATATGCTCGTGTTTCTTCACATGATCAAAAAGAAGATTTAACTAGACAAGTTCATTTATTAGAACTATATTGCTCAAAACACGGCTATAAATATGAAGTAATTCAAGATATTGGCTCTGGAATGAATTATTATAAGAAAGGTTTGACTAAACTTATTGATTTAATTCTAGACAATCACGTTCAAAGACTTATACTAACACATAAAGATAGACTTTTACGATTTGGTGCAGAATTAGTTTTTTCTATATGTGAAGCAAAAAACGTAGAAGTTATCATAATTAATCAAGGCGATGAAGCTCCTTTGTTTGAAGAAGAATTAGCTAAAGATGTATTAGAGATAATTACTGTATTTTCGGCTAGATTGTATGGAAGTCGAAGTAAAAAGAACAAAAAACTTATTACTGATTTGGAGAAAGTAGTTGAAACAGATATCGCAGAAAATCAAAATAAATCCGAATAATATACAAAAAACTTATCTTGCAAGATGTTTTGGTTGTAATCGCTTTGCCTATAACTGGGGAGTTGAGCAATATAACGAAAACATAAACAAAGGCGTTTTTAAAAATGGATATGATTTAAAAAAAGAATTTAATGCTTTAAAAGAAAGTAAGTTTCCTTTTGTTTATGAAGTTACAAAATACGCTACACAACAATCATTTCTAAATTTAAATAAGGCAATCAAAGATGCTTGGAAAAACAGGAAAAAAGGCGAACAAGTAAGACTTTCCTTTAAAAAGAAATCAAATCATGAAAGTTTTTATATTGGAGGCGATCAAATTAAAATCGTCACAAAAACCAATTCTAAAAAACAATTTTTAAAAATTCCTCTACTAGATAAGCCTTTAAAATTAACTGAAAAAGTTAAATATAATGCCAAGATTTTATCTTGCACGATTTCTCACATTTACTCTTTATACTTTGTTTCTTTTACTTTTGAAATTTCAGAAGAGGAATTGATTAATAAAAAAGCTAAGTTAGCAAATTTAACTAATAAAGCAGTCGGAATTGATTTAGGACTCAAATCAGCATTAACACTTTCTGTACCAATCAATATTCATTTCCCAGCAAAAATAAAAAAAGAAAGCAGAAAGCTTATTAAACTTTCTAGACGACTTGATAGAAAAGTTCACCCAAGAACCAAAGGTGACACTACCAAGAAATCTAAGAATTATTTAAAAGCATCTTTTCGTTTGCAAAAGCAATACATGCGTATTTTCAATATGAGAAAGGATTTTATAGAAAAAGTTTCTTCCATAATTGTAAGAAATTTTGACTATATTTGTATGGAAGACTTAAATGTACAAGGGATGCTTAAGAATCACTATTTAGCTAAAGCAGTAAGTGATGTCTCTTTTTATAAATTAAGAGAAAAAATTCACGAAAAATGCGATATGGTAGGTAAATTCTTTCTTTTAGCTGATAGATTTTTTCCTAGTACAAAAACCTGTTCATGTTGTGGTACTTATAATTCCCAAATCAAGTTAAGTAATCGTGAATTTAATTGTGAGTATTGCGAAGTTACAATTGATCGTGATTTTAACGCTGCAACTAATTTGCATAAACATTTAATCGAGAAAATAGGTAGAGTTACTGCCGAATTTACGCTTGCGGACTTAACGGCTCTGGAAAATGATTTTTATATAAATCATTTACCAACCAGTAAGGTAGAAACAAGAAATCAATATAATTTTTGTAATTATTTATAAGAATTTATAAATTTGATATAACGGTGGAATTGGAAGTGATATTGCCGTTGATAACGCTGATATTGTTATCATGCAAGATCATCCATTAAAGATTTATCATGCTATTAGAATTGGAAAAATCGCACGCTTTATTTCGATATTTAATATCGTTTTTGCACTTGCCATAAAGTTAATTGTTTTCTTTTTATCAATTTTTAATATTTCAAATATGACAATTGCAATTTTAGCCGATACTGGTCTTACGATTGTTTTAGTTATAATATCGTTGTCAATCTTATTTTATAAAGTAAAATAGTTTATTTTTACAAGATTAAAAACGAAAATGTATTAATTTTGCCTTATATAAGAGAAAAAAATATTTTCAAAATATTTAATAAAAACTTGAGTGAATACATAATAGCATTCTTTAAGCCTTCATTATTTATAGATAAAAAAATAAAAAGTGTTTGGCATTTGTGTGCGCGTGTGATATTATTTTTATACTTATGCAATTATGAGTGCAGGCATAAGTATGTACGTTTCGTGGGAGGTTATGCGATTTAACCGCTAACCACGACACGGAATAATCTTATTAGAAAGGAGAAATTCACGTGAGTAAAAGAATCGTCAAAGTTGTGAAGATGGAACTCCCAGGTGGTGAAGCTAAACCTGGTCCAAAACTTGCTAGTGCTGGGATTATCATGCCGAAGTTTTGTACCGACTTTAATGCTAAAACCGCTGACCGTAAAGGTGAAATTGTTCCAGTAATTATTACAGCTTATGAAGACAAGTCACATGACTTTGTCATTAAGACTTCGCCTGTTGCTTCCTTACTCTTAAAAGCTGCGAATATTAAAAAGGGCAGTGCAAATTCCAAAACGACAGTTGTTGGTTCAATCACCAAAGCACAGTTGAAAGAAATTGCCGAATATAAATTACCCGATTTAAATTGTCACGATGTTGAAGCTGCTATGAAGATTGTCGAAGGAAGTGCTCGCAATATGGGCATCACTGTGAAAGATTAATTTTTATGAAAAGAGGAAAGAAATATCGTTCCAGCTTAGAATTAATCGAAGCAGGAAAAACCTATTCCATGAGCGAAGCCATCGAGCTTGTTAAAAAGACTGCTAAAGTTAAATTTGATGCGACAGTAGATGTTTCAATCAATTTCAATGTTGATACGACAAAAGCCGATCAACAAATTCGTGGTACTTTAATTCTTCCCCATGGTAATGGTAAGACTAAACGTATCTTAGCAATCACTAACAAAATTGATGAAGCCAAAAATGCCGGCGCTGACTTTGTTGGCGGCAAGGAAATGATCGATAAAATCAAAAGCGAAAATTGGTTCGATTATGATGTTATCGTTGCAACTCCTGATATGATGGCAGAAATTGGTAAATTAGGCCGTCTTTTAGGTCCTAAAGGTTTAATGCCTAATCCTAAAACCGGCACTGTTTCGATGGATATTGCAAAAGCAATCAATGAAATTAAGTTAGGTAAAGTAGAATATCGTCTCGATAAAGATGCGAATATGAATCTATCGATTGGTCGCGTTAGTTTTGCGAGCGAAAAAATACTTGATAACTTAAAAGCATTAATGGATACACTTTATCGTGTTCGTCCAGCCGCCGTTAAAGGCGTTTATATTAAGTCCATGTCGATTCATGCGTCGATGGGACCTGCGGTTAGATTTGCACTCAACTAATCGAATTGTTTAGAAGCACAATATACCTAAGATAGTAACGGCGTAAGCTTAATTATGTTACTGAGGTAAATGAAGTATATTGGAGCCTTCTATAAGAAGTTATAAGGAGGTTAATATGAATCAACAAATTCTCGAAGCCAAGAAAAACCTCGTCTTGCATTTAACTGATACCATTAAAAATAGTCAATGCATGGTTGTTGTTGAATATCGCGGATTATCAGTTCAAGAATTAAGTGACCTCAGAAACAAACTTCGTGAAGTCGGTGCGACGATTAACATTTATAAAAATACGATGTTAAGAAGAGCAGTCGATAACTTAAAACTTAACGAACTTGATCAATATTTAGTTGGTAGTAACGCATATGTCTTTGGCGAAGATGTAACCAAAGCCCCAAGCGTTCTTGCTAAATTCGCTAAGAAAAATCAAAAATTAGTTATCAAAGCCGGCTTGATTGAAGGGCGCATCTTAAATGATGAAGGTGTCAAAGAAGTCGCTAAATTACCTGGCAAAGAAGGACTCTTATCAATGTTCTTATCTTGCCTCAATGCTCCTATCAGCGCTTTTGCTAGAGTGGTAAACGCTGTTGCGGAGTCGAAAAATTAATATTCTTATTAGGAGGAAATTTTAAATGGCTAAATTAACAAAAGAAGAAATCGTCGCCGCTTTAAAGGAAATGACCGTTCTCGAACTCAATGACCTTGTTAAAGCTGTCGAAGAAGAATTTGGTGTTACTGCGGCTGCCCCAATGGCGGTTAATGCTGCTCCAGTCGAAGAAGAAGCTGCTGCTAGCGGTCCAGTTGATGTTACTTTAATCTTAAAGAGTGTTGGCGCGACTAAAGTCGCCGTCATTAAAGCTGTTCAAGCTATCACTGGCTTAGGCTTAATGGATGCGAAGAAATTAGTCGATGGCGCACCGTGCAACATCAAAGAACACATTTCACCAGTTGAAGCCGAAGAACACAAGAAAGCTCTTGAAGCTGCTGGTGCTGAAGTCGAAGTTAAATAACTTACTGACTTTATCTTATCGCTAGGATAAGTTTATTTTGTTTTGCTTAGGGAGGAATTTTGCCTCCCTAAGTAAGAAATAATATTGTCGCACACTCTTGTGCGATATAAATATACGCGTATGCGCATAGTGCGCACGTAAAATCGATTCAAATAAAATTTTGAATTCTTGGCGCTTCGCTCTACTTCTATTGTCCTAATGAGCGAAAATGTTATAAAAAGGAGCCATACATGAACAAATACAAAGATTACAAAATTCTACCCAACGATCGAATTGATTTTTCTAAAATTAGTGGTTCTTTAGAATTACCATATCTTGTCGAAATTCAAACCAATTCCTTCAAGTGGTTTTTAGAAAAAGGTATTCAAGAAGTTTTAGAAGAAGTATTTCCAATCGCTAATTATAGCGACACCGTTTTTATTGATTATTTAGGCTTTGAATTACAAAAACCTGAATATACACCTCTACAATGTAAAGAACGCGATAAAAATTATTCATCAAAATTAAGAACTAAATTATGTTTACGCTTTGCTGAAGGTAATGACACGATGAAAGATGAAGTCGTCTTTATGGGCGATATTCCTTTAATGACTGATAGTGGTACTTTCATTATCAATGGGGCTGAACGCGTTATCGTTAGCCAAATCGTGCGTTCACCTGGTGCTTATTTATCTAAATCAACCGATATTAAAAGCGGTAAAAATCTCTATTATGCTGACCTGATTCCCGCGCGCGGAACCTGGTTAGAATTTGAGTCCGATACCAAGGGTTTATTACATGTGCGAATTGATCGTCAACGCAAGATGCCAGCGACGACCATTTTAAAAGCCTTAGGTTTAGATGATAAAACAATTCTTAAAACCTTTGGCGAAAACGAAATGCTCGTTAGTACTCTTGCTAAAAACGCTGACATTAAAACCCCACTTGATGCTTTAGTTGATATCTTTAAAAAGCTTAAACCTGGTGAACCAATCACCAATGAAGGTGTCTCAACTTTCTTAGTGCAAAAATTCTTCGATCATAAGCGTTACGATTTAGGTGTTGCTGGTAGATTTAAATATAAAACAAAACTAGGTATTTATAACCGCCTAGTTGGCCGTACATTAGCTGAAAACCTTGAAAGTAATGATGGCGAAATTCTATTTAAAAAAGGTTATACCTTAACAAAAGAAGATGTTGAGTCGCTTCGCGATCAAGAAATCTTTGAAAATGGCGCGCATACGCGTCGCGTTTCCGTCAACAAATCTTTATCGGAAGCCTTAGAGAGAATCTCGCCCAAAGGTAAAGATTTACAAGAAACTCGCAAATATGTCAAAGAAGAATTTGGTGGCATAGTTAATATTGTTAATGTCTACACTGATGAAACGAAGAAAAAAGTTGTTCCGGTGATTGGCACTGATTTAAATTTAACAGTTGGTTGTGTCACTTTCTCGGATGTCTTAGCTATCTTCTCATATTTCATGAATATTATTGAAGGCTTTGGCGACACTGACGATATCGATAATTTAAGTAATCGTCGTATTCGTAGTGTTGGTGAACTCATTCAAACCCAATTCCGCATTGGTTTAACTAAATTAGCCAAGACCATTCAACAAAAGATGTCAATTTCTGACATGACGCAGGTGACGATTAAATCTTTAATTAATACTCGTCCTTTAGCGACCTCGATTCGTGAATTCTTTGCTTCGAGCCAACTCTCCCAATTTATGGATCAAACTAACCCTCTAGCGGAACTCACAAATAAACGTCGTATTTCAGCTTTAGGTCCAGGTGGTATTTCTCGCGATCGCGCTTCGATGGATGTCCGTGACGTTCACCCCACCCATTATGGCCGCATTTGTCCAATTGAAACTCCTGAAGGACAAAACATTGGTTTAATTAATAATTTAGCGACTTACGCTAAAGTCAATCAATATGGCTTTATTCAAACGCCTTATCGTATTGTTCGTAATAATATTGTCACTGATGAAACTGTTTATTTATCGGTCGATGAAGAAACTGATCATTACATCGCAAGTGCGAATGCTAAACAAGATCCCGTGACGCATGAATTACTTGAAGATGAAGTTATTTGTCGTCATAACGCTGAAACGATTGTCGTTAATCGCGATTTAATTGATTATATCGATGTTTCTCCTAAACAAATCATCTCGATTGCTAGCGCTTGTATCCCCTTCTTAGAAAACGACGATTCCACTCGTGCGTTGATGGGTGCAAACATGCAACGACAAGCTTTACCTTTACTTCGTCCTCACGCCCCTTATGTTGGCACAGGGATGGAACATAAGATTGCTACCGATAGTGGTTTAGCTATTATTGCCTGCGATGATGGTGTAGTTAAATATGTCGATAGTCAAACAATTGTTGTTAAAGAAGATAGCGGTTTAGACCGCGTCTATCAATTATTAAAATTTGAAAGATCAAACCAAGGCACTTGCATTAACCAAACCGCGATTGTTAAAGTCGATGATCGCGTGAAAAAAGGCGATGTGCTTGCGGATGGTCCTTCGATGGAAAATGGTGATTTAGCCTTAGGGCAAAATGTTACCATCGCCTTTATGACCTGGGAAGGTTATAACTATGAAGATGCTGTTATTATGAGTGAGCGTCTCGTGAAAGATGATACCTATACTTCCATTCATATCGAAGAATATGAAATTGAATGTCGCGACACTAAATTAGGCTCCGAAGAAATTACGCGCGATATTCCTAATGTCAGTGAAGATGCGAAAGCTTTCTTAGACGAAAATGGTATTGTTATTCCAGGGGCAGAAGTGCATGAAGGCGATATTTTAGTCGGTAAAACTACCCCAAAAGGTATTACCGAACAAACGCCAGAAGAAAAATTATTAATGGCAATTTTTGCTGAAAAATCTAAAGATGGCAAAGATAGTTCTTTAAGAGTACCGCATGGCGGTAGTGGCATTGTCCTTGATGTTAAGATTTTCTCTCGACAAAATG
>CASFQR010000034.1 GCA_949297275.1 uncultured bacterium
GATATAATAAAAAAGAATTTTGAAAGGGTTAATGATATGGTTAAAAAAATAGCGGTTCTTACAAGTGGCGGCGACGCTCCAGGAATGAATGCTTGTATTCGAGCGGTCATTCGTGCTGGTCTCCAACTTGGTTTAGAAATGTATGTTGTCTATGAAGGTTATAAAGGATTAGTTGAAGGTAAGATTGAAAAGGTCGATCGTAATTTCGTTTCCGATATTATTAATCGTGGCGGAACGATTCTTAAAAGCGCACGCTTAAGAGAATTTAAAGAAGAAAGCGTTCGCCAAATCGCTGTCAATCAATTAAAAAAATATGGGATCGATGGTTTAATTTGTATCGGCGGTGATGGTACTTATTTAGGTGCAAAAAAATTAACCGAGATGGGTATTAATACCGTTGGTTTACCTGGAACAATCGATAACGATATCGCTTCAACTGATTTTTCAATTGGCTTTGATACCTGTTTAAATACCATTGTCGATTGCGTCGATAAAATCCGTGACACAACAGCTTCTCATCAAAGATGTACCTTCATCGAAGTCATGGGTAACCGCTGCGGTGATTTAGCCCTCTTTAGTGGAGTAGCCGAAGGGGTAGAAATGATTATTACTCCTGATCATCCAATTCCAGAAGATGAAGTCATTGAAACAATTAAAAGAATGAATAAAGGGAAGAAGAAACATACTTTAATTATCGTCAGTGAAAAAATCTTCCCAAATATTTATGAATTTGCTAATCGTGTAACGCGCGAAACAGGCATTGAAACTAGAGCGGATGTCTTAGGCCATTTACAGCGCGGTGGCTCTCCAAGTGCTCATGACCGTATCCTAGCGACCCGCTTAGGGGTGGAAGCCGTCGAATTATTAATTAATGGCGAAACGGGCATTTGCTGCGGTATCGTCAATAATAAAATAGTTCATTATGATATTTATGAAGCCTTAGAACTTCCACGTGATAAACATATCGATTTATTAAATATCATCGATTTAGTCAATAAATAAAAAAGAAGGTTTAATTTATGTTATTTGATATATCTAAAAAAACAAAAGTTATTTGCACCATCGGACCTAGCAGCGATTCCTATGAAAAAATCGTTGAATTATTAAAAGCTGGGATGAATGTCATGCGGCTAAATTTTTCCCATGGTGATTATCCTTCCCATAAAGCTAAAATTGATTTAGCAAAGAAAATTCGTCAAGAAATTGGTTATCCTCTTTCGATTATGCTCGATACCAAAGGACCAGAAATTCGCGTTCATCAAGTAGAAAATGATGCGATTGAAATTAAAAATAAATCAATCATTCGCGTTGCGATGGAAGAAGTCTTGGGCACAAAAGATAAGATATCTGTTACTTATGCGGGTTTATTCGATGATGTTAAGGTGAAAGATACTTTAATGTTTGATGATGGTAATCTTGAAATGGTCATCATCGAAAAAGATAAGGAAAACCGCGAATTAGTGTGCCGGGCGACTAATACTCATATCTTAAAATCTCGTAAAGGAGTTAATGTCCCCTTTGCCAAATTATCAATGCCTTATATTTCTTCAAAAGATGAAGCTGATTTAAAATTTGGTTGTGAAAATGATGTTGATTATATTGCGGCGAGCTTTGTTCGCCGGGCATCCGATGTTAAAGAAACGCGCGAAATTTTAAAGAAATATGGTAAACCCAATATTCCGATTATCGCTAAAATTGAAAACCCAGAAGGAGTTGAAAATATCGATAAAATCATTGATGCGGCTGATGGCATTATGGTCGCGCGTGGTGATTTAGGTGTTGAGGTACCAGCCGAAGTTGTCCCGGTGATTCAAAAAGAAATCATTCATAAATGTCGCGCGAAAGGTAAAATTGTTGTTACCGCTACTCAAATGCTAGACTCGATGCAAACGCATCCCCGTCCAACTAGAGCCGAAGTTAGCGATGTCGCAACTGCCATCCAAGAAAGTAGCGATGCTGTAATGTTATCGGGTGAAAGTGCTTCTGGCTTATACCCTACCGAAGCCACTTTAATGCAAACGCGCATTGCGCGAGAAATTGAAAAACACCTTGATTATAAGATGATGGCAGAAGCTGCTTTTGATACTTCAAATAAAACTAATAATGATGCGATTGCTAATAGTATCGCTAATACAGCTTTATTAATCGATGCTAAACTGATTGTCTGCTATACCTTTGGTGGCGGTTCGGCTTTTAGATTTTCGCGTTTCCGTCCCCACTGTCCAATTGTTGCGGTGACGAATAATGAAAAAGTTGCTTTATCTTTTGGGGCTCTATGGGGTGTATATCCAGTAATTATTAAGACTGATATGCCAAAATTTATTGAGGAAATGGAAGCTTTAGCCTTAAAAATTGCTCGTGATTTAAAAATTAAAGAAGGTTCACATGTCATTTTAGCTGGTGGTTCACCAGTTGGGATGGGCAAAACTAATTTCATGAAAATCTTGACAGTGAACGGAACGCATCGATGGAAATAAATAAATATTTAGCCTACGATATTGGTGGCACGAATACGCGCGTAATTATTTTCGATGATTCTAACCAAATTTTAGTGGAAAAGATTCGCCCTACCATCAAGACATCAAAAGAAGCTTTTATCAATAATATCTTTTTAACAACTGATGAATTAAATGTTCAGATGGATGAAATTACTGCAATTGGTATGGGTGTTCCTGGCGTTTGTGATCGTCAAAGAGGCTATATTATTGATTTACCAAATGTTTATGTTAAAGATATTCCGATTCGCGATATTTTTTATGAGAAATATCATAAACCTTTATATTTAAGAAATGATGCGGAAGTCGCGGCATTAGGTGAAGCTATTTGTGGCGCAGGAAAAGGTTATAATCGCGTCTTCTTTATCACGATATCCACTGGACTAGGTGGGGCTTTAGTTATTGATGAAGAAGTGCAAGATTATGTTACTGAAATTGGTCACACACTCTTTAATTATCAAGGTGAATATCAAGAATACGAAGGACTCGCTAGTGGCACTGGTTTAGTTAAACTTGCGAAATTAAATAACTTAAATATCGCTTCAAGTAAAGAACTTTTTGATTTAATTAAAAAAGAAGATCCACTCGCCTTAAAAGTTAAAAGCGAATGGTTAAGAATCTTATCTAAATTTCTAAGAATGATCCAAGATTCTTATCTACCAGAAGTTATTACCCTCACTGGTGGTGTTATGAAAAGCAAAGATTTGTTCTTTGAAGATTTAAAAGAAATGAATCCTGATATTCATTTAGTTGAATGTGGCTTAGGAGAATATGCCGGGCTAATTGGGGCTGCTCTTTTTGCGAAAAAAGAATTTTATAAATAAGTAATTATTTTTAAGATAAGTCGCTTGCTAATAATGATTTAAAGCGACTTTTTTCATTTAAATAAGTATTATAAATTAAAAAAATAAGCAAAAATATTTTAATTGTTCTAGGTATTTCGATAATTATTTGAAAAAAAGATGAATATGATATAATAAAACAAGAGGATAAACTTCTTATCTCGTCTTAAGATTTATGAAAATCATAGTTAAGGAGGACATTTAAAAGATGAATTTTTATAACACAAAAATATTATTATTACCATTAATCTCATCTTTATTCATCTCTTCATGTGTGCCTTTTTCTTATAATCTACAAAGCATTATTCAAGGGAAATTTATTTATGCGCGGGCAATTGATAATGTGGCCATAAACGATCCTTTATATCAAGATTATGATTTTTTACTTGATAACATTAATTTAGAAATACGAACCTTAGATGAAGGGAAAATTAACCTAGATATTAATCGAACAAATGTTTTAATAATTGATGATATTCAAAATTTTTCACCCTTTGGTTATAGTTATAGCCCTAGTTGTTATGAGATAGATTGTCTTTTAAATATTAATGGTGTTAATGACTTTAGTTCGCAAGTCACTAATCCGCATTTAAGCGGACAGCAAGAGTTCATAGAAATAACAATCATGTGTATCGGAGAAAATCTAAATTTAACAATTGATGCTTCGTTTACTAATCGTCACGATGAAATGACTTTTTGTCTAAATAAAATCACTGGAACTTTCTTAGATAAAAGCATTGATTTTGAATCAAAAAGGGATGACTACTATCCCGAATATAAAATGATGGAGGAATTATGAATCGATTAAGAATCAAGATTTTAAAATTAATTACTTTATCATTCCTATTCGTCTCTTTAATCTTGCTTTATTTAGAAACAGGGTTAGGCGTTATCTATGCACCGGTTTTTAACCTTGCGATTTCATCCCAATATGCAATTTTTATTTATTTATTTCTAAGTGCCTTAACACTTTTAGTAATTGCAATTTTTATTTTATTTTTCTTTAAAATAGATAAATTATATTTATATTTAATTGTTTTAGGGCTACTAGCCTTTAAGCCCTTATTATTAAATGAAGATATAACTAAAAACTTTTATTTGACTGTCATAACTTCCTTTATCCATGGCTTAAGTTTTATCTTATTATCTTATTTAATTTTTCAATTGACTAGCTACACCATTAATGATGTTGTTCGAGAAATAAATTTGCGTGCCTTATACACAATAATTAATATCGTTTTTGTTTTGCTATATCTAGGGACAACGATTGCTTATTTATGGATGATTACTGATAGTGAGGTCTTCGGCTCACAAGTTATGAATATATCCGCCCAAGCAATCTTTATAATTTTTGTTGACTTATTATATTTCTTTAAGAAAATACATATTAAAAAAGTTTGGATCTTTACATTAACAACAATCATCACCGCAATTGTCTTTACTCTATTAGCGACCCTCGGCTATTTATTAGTTATCTTAATTTATCATATTTATATTTTTATAATAATTAGCTTCCCAATTTTCTATGCCTTCTATATTGTTGGTTTAAGTTTAACTTTGTTAATCCTCTATTTTATCTTTGGTCAAAAGAGTGATATTTTCTTAACAAAAATTAAATAAATAATTGAGTTTTGCAATATAATCTATTTAAAAACTGCTTGTTTTAACTATAAAAAATATTAAAAATCAAAGAATCATAATCTTCAAAAAGATAGCAATCGAATTAAAATAATTGCGCCCAAAACGAAAAAGTCTATAATAGAGATGTCCTAATAGACATGTCAATATTTCCTCTCAATTTAGCGAGAAGATGATAGTGAAAGTTCTTCATTGATGAAATATTGGTACCACTATTAGCAGGTGTCTTAAACCAATAAGACCGTTAATCGCGTTAAGATAATTAAGCGTATATCTAATGTAGATATAAATTAAGGTGGTACCGCGTGAAGAACGTCCTTAAAGGGGCGTTTTATTATTTTTGGAGGTATAAGAATGAAAATTCAAATGCATGATGGTCAAATTAAAGAGATTGATAAAAGCACAAAAGAAGCTTTTGAAACCTTAAATCATTCGACGAGTCATTTATTAGCCGAAGCACTTTTAGAACTTTATCCCCAAGTTAAATTTGGGATTGGTCCTGCGATTGAAGAAGGTTTTTATTACGATATTGATCTTGATCAATCTTTAACAGAGGAAGACTTATTAACTATTGAAGCAAAGATGCATGAATTAGCAGCAAAAAATGAAAAGATTGTTCGTGAAGTGGTCTCGAAAGAAGACGCTAAGAAAATCTTTGCTAATAATCCTTATAAGATTGAACTAATCAATGAATTAAATGAAGATATAACAGTCTTTAAACAAGGTAATTTTATCGATTTATGTTATGGTCCTCATCTACTCTATACCGGCAATATTAAACATTTTAAATTATTATCAATCGCCGGTGCCTATTGGCGAGGTGATAGTAAGAACAAAATGCTTACCCGCATCTATGGAACGAGTTGGTTTAGTAAAGATGAGCTCCAAAATCATTTAAATAATTTACTCGAGAGAAAGAAAAGGGATCACCGCTTACTCGGCAAACAATTAAATTTATTTATGCTTAGCGAATATGGTCCAGGTTTCCCGTTTTATTTACCAGATGGTGTCACTTTAAAAAACAATATCTTAGATTATTGGAAAGAGATGCACTATAAATATAATTATCAATTTTGCGAAACACCCACGATGCTATCAAGAGAATTATGGGAAATTTCTGGTCACTGGGACCACTATCGCGACAATATGTATACCTTAAAAATCGATGATCGTGATTTTGCTGTTAAGCCAATGAATTGTCCAGGTGGCATCTTAGTCTATAAAAACACCTTGCATTCCTATCGCGATTTGCCAATTCGCTTAGCGGAACTAGGACATGTTCATCGTCATGAGGCTAGTGGCGCACTGAATGGTTTACTCCGCGTCCGCGCTTTCTCGCAAGACGATGCTCAT
>CASFQR010000035.1 GCA_949297275.1 uncultured bacterium
CGCAGACAACACTGCGAAACATCATCGGCGAACTTGAGCTTGACCAGACCCTCACATCGCGCGACACCATCAATACGAAGCTGCGCGCCGTGCTTGACGATGCCACCAACAAGTGGGGCATCAAGGTCAACCGCGTTGAGCTGCAAGACATCACTCCGCCCGAGAGCGTGCTTCAGGCGATGGAGAAGCAGATGCAAGCCGAGCGTAACAAGCGTGCCACCATCCTTACCAGCGAGGGCGAGAAGGCTGCTGCCATATTGAAGTCGGAGGGCGAGAAGACCGCCATCATAAACAAGGCCGAGGCTGACAAACAGATGGCAATACTTAATGCCGAGGGAGAGGCACAGGCCCGCATACGCAAGGCTGAAGCCGAGGCAATAGCCATAGAGAAGATAACAGAGGCCGTTGGGAAGAGCACCAATCCGGCAAATTATCTCTTGGCACAGAAGTATATACAAATGCTTGAGGAAGTGGCGACGGGTGACAAGACGAAGACCGTCTACCTGCCATACGAGGCGACCAACCTTATGGGCAGCATAGGCGGCATCAAGGATTTGTTTAAGTCAGAGTGATTTTAAATAAAAATTGACAATGGGGAATGGAAAATTATGATTACCTTTGCCCGATTAAATTTTAAAGGGGCTGGGTAATCATAATTTTCCATTTCCCATTAACGATTTTCAATTAAATGAAATTATAGTATTGGGGTATTAATTATGAAAATGAACACAAAATCAATCTTTTTTCTCCTTTTAGCGATGTTAGTGATTCCTAGTTGTGATGATCATAATTCATCGTCTAGCGAATCACTAACGCCGCCTAATGATTCGCTATTAAGCGCCCATGATGAAATTTATGATTTCTATGATAATAGTATTGCTCTTCCTTCGGTCGGCGGAGGCGAAGCTACCTTAGCGGCTGACCCCTTCGTTTTCCGCTATAATGGCATGTATTATTTATATGCAACAACTTCTAATGGTTTTGTTCGCGGCTATCAATCGGAAGATATGATTCATTGGGAGAAAGTTAATAATGGTGAATTAACTCCTGGTTATGTTTACGATTATTCGCGCGATCCTAATCGTCCAGCCTCGAGCAATCCTTTCGCTCCTGAAGTCACATATTATAATGGTAATTTTTATATGATTATGTCGCCTTCTGGCAATGGCCATTATGTTTTAAAGAGCAAAAATCCTGACGGACCTTTTGAAGCCGTTAGTGGCAATATCGGCCATAGTATCGACGGCCATTATTTTATCGATAATAATGATGGTGAAGATGAAGTTTATATGTTTTACGCTGGTGGGGGCGGAATTAACATCACCAAGATGGAAAAAGATTTCTATTCGTTAAAAAAGGAAAATGGTTCAACCCGTGAAGTCACTTTATTAGAAGCTAAGATTGGTGGCTGGAATGAAGGTCCTTATATGTTAAAGAAAGATGGCAATTATTATTTAACCTTTACGGGTTCACATTATTTAACACCTTCTTACCGCGTTGATTATGCTTTTGTACCTAGTGGCGAAGATATTATGAAAAATTCTTCCTACACTAATAAGGGACATGTTTTAGTCAATACTGATAATCGCCAATTCATGGCGACTGGCCATTCATCGACAGTTTTAGGACCAGATTTAGATTCTTATTATATTGTTTATCATAATTTAACAAGCTCGAATCAACGCTTTTATAATTTCTCCCGTTTATCATTTAATGGGGCTAGAATGGTCGCTAATAGTGTGCGTTTAGAAGAAAATATTGCTCCTAATTTACCAGAATTTTCTTCTTATGAAGGCGAAGGTATGACGCGTAATGGTGCTTTCTTATTATCGAATTTTGCTAGTGAAGATACTTTCAGCGCTGAATATAATGTTAGCGGCACCGGTAAAATGATCTTTGCCTATCAAGATGATAATAATTATGGTTATGCCCAAATTAGTGATGACTGCACTTTAGATCTTTATCAAGTTAGTAGTGGAAATACTAGTGAAATCACCTCAATCAATTTTAATAGCAATATCGATCCATATGTTAATCATACTGTCCGCTTATCTTATCGAAACGGTTTAATGGATTTATATTTTGATACGATGGAAATGGCTAATGATATTAGTTGTTCCTTTAGTGGCGGTAAAGTTGGAATCGAAGAAGATGCCTTTGATGAATATGGTTATCTCGCTTTTTCTAATGTCGGCAATGGTTCTAGCGATAATTTAGCGTATAACACCGATATCATTTTAGCGAATGCTTATGATGAAGAGCGCTCTTATTTAACGGATGGTTCTGGTTTAGTAGAAGTAACTGATGAGGGCGAATATTTAGATACTTATTCTTATAATTTAAATTTAAAGAATCAAAATGATCGAGCGGTTTATCGCGTTTATATTCCTTCGGATGCTACGGAATTTTATAATTTAGAATTCCGTCTACCCGCTACGAGTTTAAATAAAAAGATTGGCGTGCGCCTTGATGATGGGGAAATTATTAATTATACCATTAAGGGTGAAACACCTACATTCCGTAATGGCGATGTAACAATTTCATTAAATGATTTTTATATCCCAGAAGGTCAACATTATTTAAGTGTTTATAATGTGGGTGATGAAGTTTCTTTCTCAAAAATTGAACTTAAGCCTTGTTATGACGCCCCTGAATTTGATTTAGATTTTGCTAGTGAGACGAATTATACGACAGTTGGCAATCTCTCATTTAATAATAATAGCGTTTCCTTTAGTGAACAAATTGCCGCTGGTGCTTTATATAATAACGACTTAGTCAGTGGAACTTATACGATTGAAGCTAATGTTAAAGTTTCTTCGATTGGTACGAGTGGTTATGTTGGTCTCTTATTTAACGCTAGATATTTATCCGAAGCTTATCGCGAAGACGCTGATCGGGGTAGTAACGCTAATTCGTTTAATGGTTATCGTTTACAATTTGAAGACGGTGCTCTAACTTTAAATTATGTCGATTTCAATAATGTTGAATATATTGATAGTTATGATTTAGATATTTCTTTCAATCGTAGTTATGATCTTTATATCGAGCTAGTTGATAACACGATAACTGTTTATTTAGGAGAAGACGAAGTCATCTCCACCGCTTTAAATATTGGTCCATTATCTGGTAAAGTCGGCTTTATGGCCATGAATAGTAGCGGTGAAATATCTAACTTTAGCGTCTATTAATTTGGAGTCTAATAATGATAAAATTTCAAAAATTATTTTGTTTATGCTTAGGAGTTTTTACATTGATGGCAACAGGGTGTGTAGATGAAGTAGTTTCAAGTGTTAGTGAACCTTCTGCTAATAGCGAATCAATTGAAGAAATACCACTAGGCCAAGTCTATTTTGGCAAGATGTATTTATATGGTTCATCTTATCCTTCTTTAGAAGTGCGTCCCGTTTTTAGCGAAGTTAGGCGCATGGAAATGGAGCATTTTGTCTACACAACCGATAGTGATATAGTTGAAATTAATGGTGATGTGATATCTTATGTGAAACCAGGTAGTGCGACGATTCTCGCTAAGAGTGAGAATTTTGAAAAGACCTTTATCGTCCAATGCGTAGAAAATTATAATTTTATTAACCAAGTTAATAATCTTCATACTTTATATCGCCAAGATCCTTCAACTAGTAACGCGACTTTATTTTTAGGTGATTCTTTCTTTGAATTTTGGCGAAATAATGTCAATAATCGCAGTTTTAAAGAAGATTTTGCTAATTATGATGTCTTTAATGCCGGGATAAGTGCGACGCAAACGCATCACTGGCGACCCCTTATTCAAAACGATTTAGTGAATATGTTTGACACTCCTAAAAACATCATTGTTAATATCGGTATTAATAATGTCGATGATAATTATGAAAACGGTTTAGATTGCGGCATTAATGTTATATCGTTATTAGAAGATTTACATTTCTTTTTCCCGGAATCAAAGATTTATTATTTTTCAATTACCCGTTGCACGGGTCTATTCGCTTCTAATTGGGACGACCATGCCTTATCTAATACTTTTACCAGCAATTATATCGCTAGTAGACCTTATTTAACTTATTTAGATGTGATGGCCCTTTATGGTGAAGATTATGCTTCTTATTTAGCGGATGGTCTTCATCCTAACGCGGATGGTTATCAATTCTTCTATGATTTAATTATGGATAATGTTGAGTTAGAATTATTAGATGAATAAAACATTCTATTTAAATAATTATTTAAAATTAACCTGTTCATATCTCGAAAATTCTTTAAGGGAAAATTATCATGCGATTTTAATTTTACCTGGTGGTGGCTATGAATTTTTAGCAAGTGACCGCGAAGGCGTTAGCTACGCGAATTATTTTACGCAATTAGGGTTTGTCTCTTTTGTTTTGCATTATTCAATTTATCCTAAGACCTTTCCTACGCAGATTCTTGAAGTTTATCAAGCCTTAAAATTTATCAAAGAAGAATTTAATGATGTTAATCTAAGCGATAAATTATTTATCATTGGTTCTAGTGCGGGCGGTCATCTCGCGCTTAATTCCCAAACTATTATTCGTCACGATGATTTTTTAGCTAAATATCATCTAAAAAAAGATATCTTTAAGGTTAGTGGTCTCGTCTTATGCTATCCCGTCATTAATGCTTCTAAATTAATCACGCATGGTAAAACTTATGATAATTTATTAGCTGGTATCACTGATCAAGAAACGATTTCTATGACTAATTTAGATGAAGAAATTTATGAGGGAATGCCGAAGATTTTTTGTTATACCACTTATCAAGACGATTTAATTGAATGCGAAAATTCTTTGCTTCTTGCTTTAAGTGCGAAAAAACACCATGTTAATCTTGAACTACATCTATATTCTTTAGGTCAACATGGTTTATCTTTAGGCGATAAATTCAATAATCCGGGTACGGATGAAAAAGTACTTAATTTAGTTGGTTCTTGGCCAACATTATTAAAAAATTGGTTAAAAGCAAATTTTGATATTAATTAAAGATTAATTTCTAAATAAACGGGGCAATGATCGGAACCCATAATTTCATTTAAGATTGCGGCCTGGACGATTTTGTTTTTAATTTCCTCGCTCACTAAATAATAGTCGATGCGCCAACCAGCGTTTTTTTCACGAGCCTTAAAGCGATATGACCACCAAGAATATTGAATCTTATTTGGATATAAATAGCGGAAAGTGTCTTTAAATCCACTTGCTAATAAGGTCGAAAATTTCTCTCTTTCTTCGTTAGTAAAACCGGGATTAAAGTGATTTGACTTTGGATTCTTTAAATCAATTTCTTGATGGGCGACATTTAAATCACCAGTGTAGATCACTGGTTTTTCCCTCTTTAATGATAAGAGATAGGACCGTAATTCTTCTTCAAATTCTAAACGAAAGGGTAAGCGTTTTAAGTTTTCGCCACTATTAGGGACATAGCAGGCAACAAAATAATAAGTCGGGTATTCTAAAGTAATAATTCTTCCTTCATCATCATAACGATTATCTTTAAGGCCATAATGAACAGTTAAGGGGACTTGTTTAGTTAAAATAGCAACTCCTGAATACCCTTTTTTAATTTTTGAATTGGTAAAATAAAGATGATAATTTTCGGGCTGAAAAGGAAAATCGCCATCGCTTAATTTCGTTTCTAATAAGAC
>CASFQR010000036.1 GCA_949297275.1 uncultured bacterium
TAGGTCCTTTGAGCGATGAACAAATTATTGATGATTTAACACCAGAAGAACATAAACGCTTTATGCATCATTATAATTTCCCCCAATGGTGCGTTGGTTCAACGGGTAAATTAGGTGTTTTAGCACGTCGAGAAGTCGGTCATGGAGCTTTAGGTGAAAGAGCACTTAGTTATGTCATTCCTAGTGAAGAAGAATTCCCTTATACCATTCGAGTTGTAAGTGAAGTTCTCGAATCGAATGGTTCATCCTCTCAAGCTAGTATCTGTGCGGGCTGTATGTCATTGATGGCCGCTGGTGTTCCTCTTAAAGCGATGGTGAGCGGGATTGCGATGGGTTTAATTACTTCTGGACCACTCGATGGCGAACATCCTTATACCATCTTAACGGATATCCAAGGTCTTGAAGATCATTTTGGTGATATGGACTTTAAAGTAGCTGGTACTGAAAAGGGTATTACAGCTTTACAAATGGATATTAAGATTTCTGGGGTAACTAAAGAAGTCTTAGCGGAAGCCTTAGCTCAAGCTAATAAAGCGCGCGCGGAAATTCGTGAAGTGATGGCTAGAGCCATTTCTGAACCGCGTGAAGATGTTTCTAAATACGCACCTAAACTCGATAAGATGCAAATTGATGTCGATAAGATTCGCGATGTAATTGGCACGGGTGGCAAAACAATTAACGACATTATCGCCCAATGTGATAATTGTAAAATTGATATTAACGATGATGGTCAAATTGTTATCTATCACATGGACCGCGAAGCAATCAATAAAGCTAAAAAGATGATTGAAGATATCGTTAGAGAAGCTAAAATCGGCGAAGTTTATGAAGGAGCAGTCACTCGCGTCGAAGATTATGGTGCCTTTATTCACCTCTTTGGCAATGTTGAAGGCTTATGTCATGTTTCGCGCTTAGGTTATGGTTACATAAATCGCGCGCAAGATGTAGTAAAAGTTGGCGACATTTTAAAAGTTATCGTGACGGAAATTGATGATAATGGCAAAGTCAAAGTTTCGCATCGCGAATTTATAGATAAACCTGATGGTTATGTTGAAAGACCATCTTTTGGCCCAAAGAAAAGAAATAAAAAATAATGATATATGATTTAATTATTATCGGCGGTGGGGTGATTGGGGCTTTAATCAGTCGCCTCGCTTCGCGATATGATTTATCAATTCTATTAATTGAAAAAGAAAATGATGTCGGAAATGGGGCTAGTTCCGCTAATTCGGCGATTGTTCACGCTGGTTATGACCCGCTTCCTAACACGAATAAAGCTAAATTTAATGTCTTAGGAAATAAGATGTTTCCTAATTTATGTGCGGAATTAAATGTTCCCTTAAAAGAAATTGGTTCTTTAACCATCGCGCGTAGTGATGAAGAGATTAATACACTACATGAATTAGCTAAGCGCGCAAAAATTAATGGTGTCGATGTTGAGATTATTAATCAGGAAGAATTAAATAAAATCGAGCCTAATTTAAGCGATGATGTCATCGGGGCATTATACGCGAAAAGCGCCAAAATTGTTAATCCGTTTTTATTAGTCGCTAATGCGATTATTGATGCTGCTAATAATGGATTAAAGATTGCTTTAGGTGAAAAAGTTATCCAAATTAAGTGCGAAAATAATCTCTATCAAATTCAAACGACTAAGAACCAATATCTCGGCAAGATGGTTATTAATGCCGCAGGAATTTATAGCGACGAGATTGCTAGAATGCTCGATAAAGATTTTCCAATTACGATTACTCCAAGGAAGGGTGAATATTTTGTCTTAGATAAACAAAATAAACCCTTAGTGAACCATGTTATCTTCCCTTTACCATCAATTAAAGGTAAAGGTATCTTAATCATTCCTACAACCTCGACGAATGTTTTAATTGGCCCTAGTAGCGAATTTAGCAGCGATAAAGACGATGTTTCAACTGATAAACTAACATTAGATGAAGTTTTATTAAATGCCTCGCAGATGTTAAAAACTCTCCCACTTAAAGATAATATTCGCGTTTTTAGTGGCCTTAGACCCACACCATCTAATCATGATTTCTACCTTGCATCCGATAAAAATCATTCTAGTTTTATAAATTTAATCGGGATTGAATCGCCGGGTTTAGCTTCATCGCCCGCTCTTGCTAATGAAGTTTTAGCTCAATTTATTTTGCCAATCCTTAATCCTAAGGCAAAAGATAATATTGTTCCCTTTAAGAAAAAACAATTACATGTTTATTTATTGAATAATGATGAAGCTACAAAAATCATTAAAGAAAATCCGCTTTATGGCAAAATTATTTGCAACTGCGAAAAAGTTAGTGAAGGAGAAATCATCGACGAATTAGCGTCTTCACCTTTTAAATTGACATTTAAAGCTTTAAGAAAGCGTTTAAGAATTGGTTTTGGTAAATGTCAAGGCGGTTTCTGCGCGCCTAAAGTCGTCAATATTATGGCAAAATATTACCATACTTCACCCTTAAATATTCTCTATGATCAAGATGATTCAAATCTTTTAATGGCAGAAACTAAATGTGAGGCTTTTAGCAATGAATAGGCGTCAATTGATTGTTTTAGGCGGGGGATCAGCCGGGATGGCGGTAGCGATTGAAGCTTATAAATTAGGCATCCGCGATATTTTAATTATTGAAAAGAATGATTATTTAGGTGGGATTTTAGATCAATGCATCCATAATGGCTTTGGTTTAGAAATCTATCATGAAGAATTAACTGGTCCGGAATTTATGTCGCGTTTAGCCGATGAAATTAATAAATATAATATTGAAATTAAATATTCCTCAACCATCATCTCTGTGACCGCTAATAAAGAAGTAACTTATATTAATCCCCTTGAAGGAAAAGTAACAATTAAAGGCGACGCCATTGTCGCAGCTTTAGGTTGCTATGAACGAAGTGCCGGAGCAATTAGGATGGGCGGCACTAGACCTAGTGGCATTTATACCGCCGGTCAAGCTCAATTATACCTAAATAATTATGGCTATTTAGTTGGTAAAAATGTTTATATTTTAGGTAGTGGCGATATTGGTCTAATTATGGCGCGTCGCATGCGCTTAGAGGGGGCGAATGTTTTAGGTGTGATGGAAATTATGCCTTATTCTAATGGCTTAAACCGCAATATCGTCCAGTGTTTAAATGATTATGATATTCCGCTATATTTATCGACAACAGTTAAACGCGTGATTGGTAAAAAGCGCCTCGAAGCGATTGAAATTGTCCAAGTTGATCAAAATTTAAATTATCTTCCTAATACGGAAAAAATCTTACCGTGCGATACTTTATTATTATCAATTGGTTTAATTCCAAGCGACCTACCAGGGATTTTTTCTACTGGCAATTCTTTGCATGTTCATGATTTAGTCGACTTAGTCGTTTTAGAGAGCAAAGAATGCGCTTTAGGCGTTAAAAAATATCTAGCTGGTGAATTAAATAAGCGCGATCAAAAAATCGAAATTAAACCTTCTAATGGTGTTTCATATATCATTCCTAATGTTATTTATCTTGATGAATTAAATGATGATGTAACTTTAAAATTACGAGTTAAAAAACCATTTAAAAATATTAATGTAGAAATTTATTTAAATGAAATTAAGATTAAATCGCTTTATAAAATGGCGATTATTCCTAGTGAAATGGAAATGATTAAACTAAAAAAAGAATTATTGCATCAAGAAGGTTTATTAACTATCAGGGTAAAAGAAAATGCTTAAAGATTTAATTTGTATTATTTGCCCGCGTGGGTGCCATTTAACTATCGACGAAAATAAAAAAGTCACTGGCAATTTTTGTCCCCGCGGTGAAAAGTATGCTTTAGAAGAAATCTTTGCGCCTAAAAGGACGATTACTTCCACCGTCAAAGTCTTAACTAGTGATGGTTATTCCCGCGTTTCCGTTAAGACTAATCGCCCAATTAAAAAAGAAAAAATCTTTGATGTTATGAAAGAAATTGATAAAATAGTTGTAAGAACTCCTCTTCATATTGGTGACGTTGTCATTAAAAATGTTTTAGGTGAGGATGTCGATATAATCATTACAAAAAATAAGGAGAATTAACAAAATGAAAGCAATTATTTGTAGCGATTTGCATGGCTCATTAACAAGCGCTTCAGCGTTAAAAGAAATTGTTGAAAAAGAAAAAGCTGACTTAGTCTTAATGCTTGGCGATTTTCTTTATAATGGACCGCGTAATGGCGTCTATGATGATTATGATCCAGAAAAAGTTATTGAAATTTTAAATAGCTTCGCGGATAAGATCATCGCTTGTGAAGGCAATTGTGACGCTAGAATCGATAAAGAATTATTAAATTTTAAGATGCCTTTAGTTAATCAAGTCATTCTCCATGGCCGCGCGATTTATTTAGTCCATGGTGATTTACTCGATAACAAGATGTTAGAACTTAAGCCTGGCAATATTCTTTTATACGGTCATACCCATAAACCCAATGTCCAAGTGGTCGAAGGGGTTTTATTATTAAATCCTGGATCAATCGCTTTACCTAAACAAGCTGATCATCAAAAGACTTATATGGTTTTAAATGATGATGAAGTGCGTTTATATACACTTGATGGTCAGTTGCTTTTACTTAAGAGCGTCTCTGATTTATTTGAAAGTCATTAAGTATGGATAAAATTCGTCTTTTTGCCCTTGGTGGGCTTGATGAAGTCGGTAAAGATCTTTATTGTATCGAAATTAATAATGATATTTTTGTCATTGAATGCGGGATTAAAATCCCTGATAAAACGATGCCGGGGATTGATTTTATTATGCCCCAAATTGATTATTTAATTGAAAATAAAGACCGCATTCGCGCTTATATTATTACCCATGGTCATGACCCAGAAATCGGGGCTTTGCCTTATATTTATTCATTATGTCCCGCTCCGCTATATTGCACAAAATTAACTTCGATATTTGTTGAATCATTTCGCAAATATTGCGCTTTAGATAATGTTAAAATCGCTTACCAAATTGTTAATCCGACCGATGAAAGAATCATCGCTAATCGCCGGTTCCGTTTCTTTTCAACGACCCATAATATGCCGCAATCATTCGGTATTGCAATTTCAACTGATCAAGGCAACATCATCTTTATTGATGATTTTGTCAATGATTATAATAGCGATCCCGGCTTTACATATGATGCGCGTTCATTAATGAAAATTGGCGAAGAAAAGACGCTTTTATTAATGACCGAATCGCTTTATGCTGATCGAATAGGTTATACTTCCCCTTTTTATAAAGCAGTGCCTAAACTCGATTACACGATTAAAGAGGCTAAAGGGCGCATAATTTACGCCATCCCAACTGATGATATTTATAATTTAGCAATGCTAGCGAAAGCATCTTTAAAATATGGTCGTCGCCTTTTTTCTTATGATGATGAAACGCTTAATTTATACCAAACCCTCGCATCTTCTTCTCCTAACTTTGTCCTTAGCGACAAAATGGTTGGTCACCGCGATGATGTCAATCGCTATAAAGAGAGCGATGTCGCCATCTTTATGACTGGTTTTGGTCCAAAACTATTCTATAAATTAGAACTATTAGCATCAGGTAAAAACGATGATCGCCGCATTCGCTTAAATAAGGACGACACGATTATCATCGTCAATGCCTTTTCTTATGAAAACGAAATTGCCGAAAATGATGCGATTAATGAACTGACTAAAGTTGTTGATAATGTTAAATATTTCCGCAAAAATGAATTCATTAAAATGCACGCTTCCGAAGAAGATCTTAAAGCGGCAATTAGCATGCTCGAACCAAAATATTATTTACCGATTCGCGGGACTTTTAAATCCTTACTTGCTAATGCCCAATTAGCGTTATCAATGGGTTTAGGCCTCAATCATTCTAATGTCTTCGTCCTCGATAATGGGATGGTGCTAGAAGTAAGTGAGAATCGCGCTTTTATTTCTAAAGATGTCGTTAAACATGGCGATTTATTTATCGATGGTAAACTTTTTGGCCATTATGATGAAAAAGCTTTAGAAGAGCGAAAGAAAATGTCGGATGATGGTGTCATATTATTAGGGGCAACTATCTCTAAATCAAAAAAAGCCATTATCTTAGGGCCGGATGTCCAAATGCGCGGCTTTGTTTATTTAAAAGATGCTGAATCAATTTTACGCGAAGTGACGCGGTTATTTATCGCTACGATTAAAAACGAATTTAAAGAAGAAGTCTTTGCTGTTAATCGTTTATATGATAATTTTATTGATTTATGTCAAAGACAAATGCGGCGCGAGACGGGTAAAGTGCCAGTAATTTTACCCTATATTGCCATCAGCGAATAAATTTTTATAAATTTATACCTTCTAACCTTAACCTAGTTTATAATTTTAGATATGGAAGAAAAAAAGCATAAAATTAATAAAGAGCATCTTAATTATATGGCGGGTTTATTTATCTCGCTTATTGCTTTAGTTTTTCTTTTTGCGATTAGTGAACCTTTTCGGTTTTTAAATGATGCGATTATCTATGTCTTTGGTTTTATTGGTTATTGGATTTTAATTCCTTTTCTTTTCATTTATGGCGTCTATTTTATGTTTAGAAAGAAATTAAGAAAATTTCGTTTTGATATTTCTTTAATTGGAGTCCTCTTAATCTTGTTAATGATTTTAGTTTTGACTTCTTATTGGGGGAGCGATGGCCTAAGTTATGAAGGGAACGTGATATCTAATCAAAACGGTCAATATGTTATTTTTAATAATTTTATGGATGTTTATCGCGCTTCTTTTAATAATAGCGAAAATACATATTTAATTTTTAACACGGTTACTGGTGGAGGTTTTGTTGGTTATTTCTTATTATCACTACTCAATACCGCTTTTACGAATATTGGAATGATGGTTATTTGTTGGGTGGTTATTGTTCTAGGCATATTATTAGTCTTTAATCGTCAACTAAAGGCTTTATTTACCTATTTACGGTCACCAAAAGAAGAACGCCTTAAAAGGAAGGCTAAGCGTGAAAAAATTCAAGAAAATTCTATTGAGGAAGATCAAGTTGTAGAAGTTAAAGGCAAATTGCTTAATCCCAATCTAGACGATGATATTTCTTTAAGTGATGATTTTGTCTTCTCCCATCAATATCAAAATCTTGACGCTAAAGAAGCGTTTGCGTATCGCCAAGACGTCAAAGAACAAAATATCACTAATTTAACTTATCAACAAAAAAATCATATTTCTGGAATGGAAAAAGCCCATTTTGTTTATTATCGACCAAGAAAGGAAGAAACTAAGATAGATAATAATCCATCAGTTATTCAAGATAATCCGACGATTATTCCTTATGATCAAGGATTAAAAAACGAAGAAGAAAATAGTGGGATGGTCATTGCTAAACCTTCTTTTATGTCCTCTAATGAACATAAAGAAGAAATTAATGATGATTCAAAACTAGATGATGAAATTAGTGGCATTAATGAAATGGCATCTGAAGATCATTTCGATGATGAAGAAACTTACGAAAATCCCTTCTATGAAGATAATCAAACTTCTAATAATTTAGAAACTCCTGCTCCAAGTATAAAAATTGACGATAATCAAACTTCCCCTTATGAAGCGGAAATCTTAGATGAGGAAGTGCAACCAGAAATTCCTCCAGCGTTAGATGTTCCTAACAAGGAAGAAAAGGAGACCGAAAAAGAAGATCTTAGTGATCCCTTATATGTTCCCAAAGCTAAAAAGCGTCCAAAATATACCTTGCCACCTTTATCTTTACTTCGCAATTATGAAAACGCGGAAGATTTATTAAAGAATCAAGATTCCTGCAATCAACGGGTAGAAGCGATCAATAAAATCTTTTCCGATTTAAATGTCGGCGCGCATGTCCATGATTTTACAATTGGACCTTCCGTCACCCGCTTTAATATTGAAACCGCTCCTAATGTTTCCGTTTCTTCATTAAATAAATATATTAATGATATTGCTTCGCGTTTAGGGGGCTTAAATATCCGCTTTGAACAAGTCGTCTCTGGATCGATGTATTCAGGCTTAGAAATCCCTAATGAAAATCGAACGACAGTCGGATTAAAAGATACTTTAGAAAAGATGGATGAGCCTAGTGGTCCTTCCTTAATGGTGCCGTTTGGTAAAAATATTTCTGGTAATATTATTTCTGGTGCCTTAGATAAATTCCCCCATATGTTAGTCGCCGGGACGACCGGATCAGGTAAATCGATTTTTATGCATTCGGTAATTGTCTCTTTATTAATGCGAAATCGCCCGGAAGATTTAAAAATCGTTTTAGTTGATCCCAAGAAAGTTGAAATGAATTATTATCGCGATATTCCGCATCTATTATGCCCAATTATTTCGGAAGGTAGCGAGGCTAAAGTCATGCTCGATAAATTAGTCGATGAAATGGAAAGACGATATTCTTTATTCCAAAAATATGGCGCGCGCGATATCAAGAGTTTCAATAAAGTTTGCGATGAAAAAGAACTAGAAAAAATTCCTTATATCGTCGTCTTTGTCGATGAATACGCAGATTTAATCCAAGGCGCGAAAGATATAGGTCAGCCGCTTGTAAGAATTGGTCAAAAAGCGCGGGCTAGCGGCATTCATTTAGTGATTGCTACCCAACGACCAGAAACGAAAATTATCACTGGTGATATTAAGGCAAATTTACCAACCCGCGTTGCCTTAATGGTCTCTAATTATATCGATTCGATGACGATTATTGGTGAAGGAGGAGCGGAAAAACTTTTAGGAAACGGCGATATGCTCATCGATTGTGCCTTTATTGCGCGAGCGATGCATCCCCGCGTCCAAGGTTGCTTTGTTGAAATGGATG
>CASFQR010000037.1 GCA_949297275.1 uncultured bacterium
TTTCTTTTCTTTTTTCCACTCCCACCAAATAAGGAGACGTGCTTTGATTCAAGGGATGAAAGGCAATCACCCAATAATCATGCGGATCCAATGTCCTTAAAAACGCTTCAATGCGCTCAGCCTCGATCTGCCCTTGCTCGTGCGGATAAAACACTAAAGCCATACGGCCTTTTTTTCGTAAGAGCTGCAGTCCTTTTTGAACCGCTTCCAAACTGGTTGGCCAGGAAGTTTGCACACAAGACTCAACTTGCGGACAATACCCGAAATTGAAGATCATCGCATCCGCTTTTTGTGAAAGAATCGCATCCATTGTCTCATGCCCTTGACAATAGGCTTCTAAACGAGGATCGGCAATTCTTTGAATCGTATCCGTTAAAACATCTTCTGCTAAATCAAAAGCAAAGGAGGAACAAGGATTCACAAATTCATAGCGATTATTGATGTGACTATTTAAAAATTTTCCATCTAAAATCGCTTGTCGATCATTGAATTTAATAAAACTAATTTCTTCAATAAAATAATCAAAATAAGCTGAATTATAAATTAATATACCACCAACATGGTATTCGCGGTCAAATTGTAATTTGATATAAGAAGTGCCACTTAAAGACGCTTCTTTATCTTGTTCGGCCGCTAAATTATAATGTTCAACAATAAAATTGTCATTTAATCTTTCAGGATAGGTGACGCCTTCACTAGCAATCGAAGCATTTAAGGCGATATTAGAATAACCACTAATCGCACTAGGTAGAGGCATCACGCTATAAGAAGGACCGTGCACATAAGGCTTCCCATCTTGATCAAAGAATAAATAATCAATGCCTACTCCACGGCCACTAGCAATGTCTTTACGATTGACTAAAGCGTGATAGGCAATCATATATTGTTCACCAATTTTAAAGATAAAATGGTGACCAGTACCAGCCATAAAACCTTGCCACTGATTATAAGTTGTGCCGCTTTTTGTCCCGCCATAACCAAACAAAATATTTGTCCAATAACCACCGCGAGTATAAGGCTTAACATAAGTGCCTAAAGGTTCATCGCTTAAGGCATAACAAACGGTATAATACATATCTGGGTAATGATTAACGCTATAAGAGAGGAGATATTCACCGGTCGGTGTCTTTGTTACTTGTGGTCCTTCAGCGACCCTAAAGCCTTGAAAGCATTCCCAAGATAAAGTCTTATCGAATTGATTATCTGGCGATAAAGCTCCTGGCCTTAATAAAATCTGATAAGTATCCCAATCAGGGGTAATTGGATCAACCATTTTAACCCCCACAATATATTGCATAACATTCGTATCATAGATGGAATAATATAAATAAATATCATCGCCATCGACTAATAATGTTTGATCTAAGATACTAATATTTCCTCGATCAATATCCCAAAACATCCCATTAGCCTTGCCATCAAGATATTCACCATTAGCGTCATAACCTTGATATTCTTTAAAAGGACCTAAAGGATTATCAGCGGTTGCGACCATAATCGCACTGTTACTATAGATACCATTACTATTCAGATTCTTCGCTGAATAATATAAATAATAGGTATCACCAAATTTATAAAGTTCTGGAGCAAATAAAGAATCATTTCCCCAAGAATCTTCACTTGGTTTAAAGATGTCATAATGCACTTCGTAATGATTGAAATCCGTTGTCGTATAACAATCAAATGATTTCGCCCCCGTGCGATCAGTCGTCCCATAAACATAATATAAACCATCTTCATAAAAGACAGCCGGATCAGGTAGGCGAATTTCTAAATCATTACGATAAAATTTTACTTCGTTATAAGCGAAATTATTATCGCTATTAACCCCATAATCTTCATATTCTAAATTAGAAGATGTTGGGCGTATCTTATCTTCTTCCGAAATAGTAACTAAGGGAAGATTCGAAGATTCATTACTAGCAGGACAACTAGTTAATAAAACTGTTATTAATGGTAAAAAAGCTAATCCTTTTTTCATTAATTTTTATTCATCCAATAAAGCTGGACCCTCCAATTCAACACCATAAGAAGGCTTTTTACCTTCAATATATGGGAAACCATTATCATCCCAAAGTAAACGATCCAACATTAAATGGCGTGTCGCATAATTATCACGCTCAACATAGGCGTGATAAACCATCCAATAATCACCGCGATCATCTTGGAAAATAGAACAATGACCTGGTCCCGCAAAAGGATCGCCACCTTCATGGTCAGCGCGCACAACAGTCGTACCATAATTATTATTGTTATAGGCAATTGGACGGCCTTGTGCATCCTTATATGGGCCAGTGATACTAGTTGATCTAGCAACTGCTACATTATAAGAAGAATCGGTACCTGCACAACAAGTGCCATGACTTCCGAAATAGTAATAATAGCCGTCTTTCTTGATAATATAAGAACCTTCAAAGCCACCCGCGTTCCATTGACCATAAGTGCCAGCAATTAAGGTTTTGTGTTCTCTTTGATAAGACGCTCCATTTAATAAAGACATCCCATCACTACTTAATTCAATTAAATCGATACCTTGGAAAGAACCAACCGCCATATAGACATGTTCATCTTCCACAAAAACACAAGGATCAATAGCATTGGCTAAATCAATTTCAGCGCAGGTAAATAATTTGCCTTTATCTTCCCAAGGTCCAGCAATTTCATCAGCAACAGCATAGCCTACACCAATCGCATTACCCCAACCGCTTAATGAATAATAATAAATCCATTTATCTTTAATCTTGATAGCATCAGGCGCCCAGACTGAAGGTATTTTATCACTCGGTGTGGTCGGTGTATCGCCCCAAGTTGGTCGAGGAATGACGGTATCTAAATGGACTTCCCAATTGACACAGTCGGTCGAGCGGAAACATTTACCACCACCATTACCAGTTGTAAAGATATAGAAATAACCATCATCGCCGCGAACAATGGATGGGTCAGGAGTTTCTGACATATATAATTGCCCACCAGCCGCGCGCGGGAAAATAGCGTTTTCATAATATTCGCTATAATAATTGCGATCATCGACGCTTGAGGAATTATTTGAACTTCCTCCGTTGCTATTGCTTTCTTCTCCTTCATTAGTCACACAACTTGACATAAAAGAGGCACCAGCAATCGCCATTACGCCTAACATCGAAATAAATTTCTTCTTCATTTTTTCCTCCTCCTTAAATAGAAATTTTTAAATTTTTATAATAACCGCTCGCGTGGTAAGAGTATAATCCCACCGCACCGCGTAAGTTATTCATTTCAATAAAGGTCTTAAATATCTCGCTTTCATTTAAATAAAAAGTCAAAAGATTATCATTTTTAATCACCTTTAAATCTTGTGGTTTTAAAGTATTGATTCTTTTAGTAAAGATTGTTTCTTTTTGATCGAAATTATTATCAATAATCTTAAGATAATGTCCTTCTAAATTAATTAGATAACCATCTAAAGAATAAGGTCCTTCATAAAGATTATTTTCACCATAGTTTTGGTTTAAGATTACTAAAGAAATAAAATGACCCTCGCGAGTGAGACTCCTTAAATTAAAAGTACAAGTCAAAACAAAATTTTCATAAATATCTTTGGTTAAAACGATATTGCGATCATTTTCAAAATATAAATAATCATTGATGATGAGGTAATGATGATAAATCTTAAAATCATCGGCGTTAAATTGATTAAAATTAACATTTAAATCATGGCTAGGTAAAAAATGTTCTGCTAATTTAATCAAAGCAATTTTATGAGCGAAATGACGATTTAATTTAATCTCATTAATACCCTCTTTTAAAAAGAATCGACCTAAGGAATGTTGACCTTGATTTAATGAATTAAAACGAAATTCTTGGCCGTTAATATTGATAGAGAACGAATTAATATCTTCCTTTAATAAAAGATCAAAATGATACTCATCAGCGACTATTTTCTTAACATGATAAATAAGATAATCATCTTCAATGGCGTTAAATAATGTAGGAAGAAGAATATCAACTTTATTTATGGCGGCATCACTACTACCAAAACTTTCTAATGAATAATTAAAAGAAAGAATATTATCTTGT
>CASFQR010000038.1 GCA_949297275.1 uncultured bacterium
GAATAAAAGATATAACAACACGCCTAGATTTATCCTTAAATGTAAGTCTCCAAATGAAATAGAAATTGAACTTAAAAACGATTTAATTAAAATAAGAGGCGAGCAAGGACTAAAAAGTCTCACATCATTTGAAAGTTAACAGTTATCAAAATGTTGCTACTTATGAAATTGTTTAATTTTCACTAAATTATGATAAAATCTATGGGAGGAAATTATAATGAAAAACAACAATTGGTTTAGCAAAGCACTTTTTTACGAAATTTATCCCCAAACTTTTTTAGACACAAATGGCGATGGTATAGGAGACATTCAAGGAATTATCCAAAAGCTTGATTATATTCAAAGCATTGGATTTAATGCAATATGGTTAAATCCTTTATTTGACTCACCATTTTTTGATGCTGGTTATGATGTGCGTGATTATTATAAAGTCGCGCCTAGATACGGAACAAATGAGGATTTATATCAATTGTTTAAAGAAGTCCATAAGCGCGGCATGCATATTATTTTAGATTTAGTGCCTGGTCATACTTCTATCGACTCTGAATGGTTTAAAAAATCATGCTTGCAAGAAAAAAATGAATTTAGTGATTTATACATTTGGACAAATTCAATTTGGAAAGCTCATGATGATATTCCTTCTATTAGAGGCTTCTATGAACGCGATGGTTCGGTTGCTACCAATTTTTTCTCGATTCAACCCGCTTTAAATTATGGCTTTTGGCAAGTGAAAAATGATTATGAAATGAAAATCGATGACCCACGCGTCGAAAAAACAATCAAAGCAATGCAAGATGTTATCGTTTTTTATTTAGAAAAAGGTGCGGATGGTTTCCGTGTTGATATGGCAGGGTGGCTTGCAAAAAGAGATGATGAAAAATTTAGTGGCACTATCTATATTTGGGATAAAATCTTAAAGCCAATTAAAGAAAAATATCCCGAAGCTTTCTTTGTTAGTGAATGGTCTTCGCCCAAGGATGCTTTGAGAACTTATTTTGATAGCGATTTTTTATTACAAGACGCTTTCAGACCTTTACACATCTATATGTGTCGAGGCGAAGATCCTTATTTTAAAGTTTCTTCTAAAAAGAGCGCGAAAGAATATTTTGATTTTTATTTAGACACGATCAATTTTGCCTTCAAACGCAATAAATATGTTTCAATAGTTTCTGGTAATCATGATACTGTTCGTATCAGTAAAACCCTTGAAGATGATGAGGAATTAAAATTATTTTATGCTTTAATGTATACTCTTCCTGGAATTCCGTTTATGTATTATGGTGATGAAATCGGCATGAAATACCTCGAAAACGCTAAATCGGTTGAAGGAGGATATCATCGCACGGGTTCGCGTTTACCGATGGCGTGGGATGATTCGATGAATGGTGGCTTTTCTAGCGCGAAAGAAACTTATACTCCTATAAGTAAAGAGTACCATCAAATTAATGTTAAAAATGAACTCGAAGATAAGAATAGTTTGTTAAATTTTATTAAAAGATTAATTGCATTTAGAAAAGAATACCGCGCTTTTGATAATGACGCTGGATTGGTTTATCTAAATAAGGATGACGAAGAATTGCCACTAAGGTATCTTCGTTATAAAGAAAACGAAAATATAGGAATTATCATCAATCCACGAGATCAAAAAGCCCCCTTAACCCTTTATGAACCTTATAAAATTATCTATCAATATAATAATGAAGATTATGATGGTAAAACAATTAATCCTCAATCGATTATCATCGCGCGTTTTTCCTAAAAAATTGCTTGCCTAGAAAGATATTATTCTTTATAATCTCTTTCGATGCCTCCTTAGTTAAGTGGCATAACGGATCCATGGTAAGGATTAGTTGCTAGTTCGATTCTGGCAGGAGGCACCATTGTAGGTTAGATAGGATATACATTGACAGTATATCCTTTTATTTATAAAAGGATAATAATCAAAAGCGGGGCATTCTAAGAGTAAGCGTAAAAGATTTCCAGACTCGAACTATCGAACACTTTGAATTATCCTCCTAGCCATGGAGGATTTTTTATGAATAGAAATGAATATTTGGAAT